>CAZRBS010000029.1:0-18152 GCA_964598405.1 uncultured Dehalococcoidaceae bacterium | reverse complement strand
TGATTTCGGTTATGGTTTTCATCATGCGTTGCCTTTCTTTGTTTATAGATTCTGTTTTTGGTTAGCCCTTGCGGGCAACGCATGACCCATAACGCTATCATCGTTCCTCTACTCACCAGTCGTTTATAATGGCAGGATAACATAAACCGGGAAGTGGCGTCAATTCGGACAGGTTGAAGAGTATCTCCCCCATAGGCTATAATCAGCTATGGTGCCCTGACAAGGAGGACATTTTGCTCAAGAATCATGATTGCGGGGGGCTGCGGAAAGAACATGCCGGTGTCAAGGTAACTCTGGCCGGCTGGGTAGACCGCCGCCGGGACCATGGAAAGCTGATATTCATTGACCTCCGGGACAGGGAGGGCATCGTGCAGGTAGCTTTCAACCCGGAAGTATCGAAGGATTCCCATAAAGTAGCCAGCAAGCTGCGCAACGAGTATGTGGTCAGAGTCAGCGGAAAGGTCGCCCTGCGCCCGCCGGGCACCGAGAACGATAGATTGCCTGCCGGGGATATCGAGGTTATTGCCGAGGATGCCAGGATACTCAACCCGTCCCGGACGCCGCCGTTTTATATCAATGAAGATGTTGCGGTGGAAGAGAACCTTCGCCTGAAGTATCGCTACCTCGATATGCGTCGGGCCCGGATGAAAGAAAATATACTTCTTCGCCATAAGGTAGTGAAATTTATCCGTGATTTTCTGGATGCCAGCGGGTTTGTTGAGATAGAAACCCCAATCTTGATTAAGAGCACTCCGGAGGGGGCTCGTGACTATCTGGTGCCGAGCCGGATTCATTCGGGTAAATTCTATGCCCTGCCGCAGTCGCCACAGCAGCTCAAGCAGCTACTGATGGTTGCCGGGCTGGAGAAATACTACCAGATTGCTCGCTGTTTCCGCGATGAAGATACCCGTGCCGACCGGCAGCCTGAATTCACCCAGCTGGACCTTGAAATGAGCTTTGTTGATGAGGAGGATATTCTCTGCCTGATGGAGGAAATGTTTGTTTCTCTGGTCGAGGCGACCAGGCCCGGCATGAGGGTGGAAAAGCCGTTTCCCCGTCTCACCTATACCGAGGTAATGGAACGGTATGGTACGGACAAACCTGATTTGCGCTTCGGTCTGGAGATAAAGGACCTGTCCGATATCGGGGCTAAATCCGGCTTCTCCATTTTCAGCTCGGCAGTTGCCGGCGGGGGCAGGGTTAAGGGTATCTGTGCCCCTGGCTGCGCCGCCTATACCCGCAGACAGCTTGACGAACTGAACAGAGTGGCCAAGAGTTTCGGGGCAGGAGGTCTGATAACGATAGCACTGGGTGACTCCGCCGGTAGCCTGGATGATTTAACCGTTGAGATGGTGCGTTCCACCGCAGCCAGGCATCTGACTCTGGATGAAATAAAGGAAATGGCGGGGCGTTTGAACGCGAATGTAGGAGACCTGCTCCTCGTTGTTGCCGGCGAGACCGGCGTGGTCAACGCGGCACTGGGCGCATTGCGGCAGGAGATAGGGGAGCGGTTGGGAATGGCTGACCCGGATGTGCTCGCCTTTGCCTATATCAAGAACTTCCCGTTGCTTCGGAAAAGCGCGGAAACGGGGCGGTGGGATTCAGAGCATCACCCTTTTACCAGGCCGTGGGACGAAGATGTGCCGTTGCTGGATTCCGCTCCGGAAAAGGTGAGGAGCAAGCACTACGATATGATATGTAACGGGTATGAGATAGGAGGTGGAAGCCTCAGGATTCATACCGCCGAGCTTCAGCAGAAGATATTCCGGTTGCTGGGCTACCGCGATGAGGAGATTGAGGAGCGCTTTGGTCACATGCTTGAGGCGTTCGATTACGGGGCGCCACCCCATGGTGGAATAGCCCTGGGCATCGACCGCATTGTCATGCTGCTGGCTAAGGAAGAGACCATCAGGGAGGTAATCGCCTTTCCCAAGACGCAGAGTGCCATTGATTTGACTTTTAATGCTCCGTCGCCGGTGACGGAAGAACAGCTGGCTGAGCTGCATATAAGCCTGCGAGATGAATAGTGCATGGTTGACATAATAGAAGTAGCCGAAAAGGTATATCTGATTGACAACCGGCTTTACTCCATACCGGAACTGGGAAGTGTCTATCTGGTTGATGAGGAAAAGAAAGCGCTGATTGATACCGGACCGGCTACTTCAGCCGGCGTTGTTCTTGATGGCATCAGGGAAAGCGGTATCAGGCCTGAGGAGATTGACTATTTAATTGTTACCCATATCCATCTGGACCATGCGGGAGGAGCCGGAGCTCTGCTGAAAGAGATGCCCCATGCACAGGTAATCGTGCACCACAGGGGAGCCAGACACCTTATTGACCCGGCGAAATTAATCAGCAGCGTAATAGCGGCGCAGGGTGAGCGGGCGCTTGAGAGGGACGGCGAGGTTATACCGGTGGCGGAAGACAGGGTAAAGACGGTGGGCGAGGGCGACGTGATTCGGCTGGGCGGGAAGCAGCTTTTGAAATTCATTGATGCTCCGGGGCACGCCCCGCACGAACTGTGTATCCAGGAGAGCCGTAACGGAGGGCTTTTTGTCGGGGATACCGTGGGCATCTTTGTTGCCGGCAGTGAGGTTCTGCTTCCGGTTACCCCACCCCCCAGCTTTGACGCCGGACTGTACCTGCATACACTGGAGAGGTTGATGCAGCTGAAAGCAACAGCGATTTATTTTGCCCACTTTGGCGCGAGCGGCAAATACCAGGAAATTTTACGGCTGGCTATGGACAGGATTCATACCTGGAGCGGTGTGGTTGCCGGGGCGGTACGGGAGAGCGGGTTTGAGGGCGCTGCGGAGAAGCTGAAAGCCCGGTTATGCCTGGACCTGGAACCGGTCAAGAGGTTGATGCCTCTATATGAACATTTCACGGAGAGTATTGTGCCTTTAAATATCGCCGGTTATATGAAATACTATAAGGAGAAGCATACGACCGGCTAAATCAAGGGGGGTCAGTGAAAGTAACCAGAGAAAAGACGGAAAACAGTCAGGCGTTTTTGACCGTTGAAATGGAGCCGGCGGAAGTAGAGGAATCTCTGGACAGGTCTTATAATCGTCTGGCCAGAAAGGCGAATATTCCGGGCTTCCGCAAGGGAAAAGCACCGCGGGTGGTACTGGAGCGCCATCTGGGAAAAGGGAACATCCTTGAGGACGCTTTGCGCGACCTGCTGCCGCAGGCTTATGAGAAGGCGCTGAAAGAGCAGCAGATTAACGCCATCGCCCAGCCGCACATTGAAGTCACCCAGACAGAGCCGTTAAGATTTAAAGCAGTGGTGCCGATGTCACCCACGGTTACGCTTGGCGATTACCGCAGCATCCGAATCAAGCCGGAAGTGGTGAAGGTGACCAAAGGTGATGTTGATGAGGCGATAGAGCAGCTGCGCCATCAGCAGGCTACCTGGGAGCCGGTGGAACGGGCGGTGAACTATGGGGACCTGACGGTTCTGGATATCGAAAGTAATGCTGGCGGGGAACCTTTTATCGAACGAAAGGGAGTCCAGTACCAGGTGCTTCGTGATTCGCCTTTCCCGGCACCGGGTTTTGCCGAGCAATTGAAGGGGGCAAAAAAGGGCGAAGAGAAGGAGTTCAAACTCCAGTTACCGCCGGACTATCCCCGGAACGAGCTGGCGGGGAAGGAAGCTTCCTTTAAAGTGAAAATTGTTGAGATAAAAGAAGAAGTAATGCCCGGTCTTGATGATGATTTTGCCCGGCAGGTTAACGCCGAATTTAAGTCTCTGGGAGAACTCAGAGAGAGAATTAACTCTAACTTGAAGCTCAGAACCGAGGAAAAAGCCAGGAAAGAATTTGAAGAAAAGGTGATTGAGGCCGTGGTTGACCGGTCGCAGGTGGAGTTCCCTCCCGTTCTGGAAGAGGCGGAGATACACCAGCTTATTGACGAGCAATCAAGGCGCTTTCAGATGCAGGGCGGGAGTCTGGAGGATTACCTGAAGAGCATCAACAAGACGGAGGAGCAGTTGCATGAAGAGCTGCACCCGCTGGCGCATAAAAGGGTTGCTCAGTCACTGGTTTTAGGCAAAGTTGCCGAAGAGGAGAAGGTTGAGGTTGATGAGTCCGAGGTGGACTCCGAAATCGAAAACATACTCAAAGGAGCCAGCCAGAAGAAGGAAGAACTGCGGGAGGCTCTTAATGCACCGCGGTCCCGTGAGTCAATCAAACAGGTTCTGCTGACCCGCAAGACCATAAACAGGCTGGCGGAGATAGCCGGAGGCTCGAAAAAGAAGGCTGAAACAGCAAAGGAGGAAGCGAAATGAACATTAATCCAACGAATGTAATTCCCATGGTGATTGAAAGTGGTGCCCGGGGGGAGCGAGCGTTTGACATATACTCACTCTTGTTGCGAGAACGCATTGTCATGCTCGGCATGCCGATTAATGACCAGGTTGCCAATGTGATTATCGCCCAGCTTCTTTACCTGGAAAGGGAAGACCCGGATAAGGACATAAGCCTTTACATCCATTGTCCCGGCGGTGTTATCAATGCCGGTCTTGCCATTTACGATACCATGCAGCTTATCCGCCCGGAGGTATCCACCATCTGCGTCGGGCTGGCAGCCAGCATGGGTACGGTGCTTCTCTGTGCCGGGGCTAAGGGCAAGCGCTATGCTCTGCCCAACTCGACCGTCCATATGCACCAGGCTTTTGGCGGCGCGCAGGGGTATGCCACCGATATCGAGATTGCGGCACGGGAGATTATGCGGGTGCAGGAGGTGATAAGGGGTATTCTGGTGAGACATACCGGACAGACCATGGAAAAGGTAGCCCATGACACTGACCGTGATTTCTATCTCAACGCCGACCAGGCGGTGGAATACGGTCTTATTGATGAAGTCCTGCGCAAGCCGGGCGAAGGAACGGCGAAGGCAGAGAAGAAATAGTTTCAACTGAGCGGCAAGCCCCTTTAACGGAACGACGGTATTCAAGAAAAGGGGAGTTGCTTCTCGCCGGATATCCCGGGGGTTCTTCAGACGGTACTTACTTTCCGGTTTATCTCTTCCGTCAGGTCATACCCCGTTATCGGCTTGCCGGCGGCGTCAACTACTTTCTTGTCCGGGGTTATGCTTACTTTTCCCCGGCTGAAAGCCTGAATGGTGGAGATTATCAGCGGCAGCTCTCTGGACGCCCCGTGCTGGCGGATGAGCCTGAAGAGGGGGTTTTCTTCCCCCTGTTCTTTTTTAATCTGCTCCAGCGGATAGCCCTTTATTTCCTCCCGGTATCTGTCAAACAGTCCCCCTCTGATGGAGAAGGTACAGTAGGTTACCACCGGCCCTTTGTCCAGTTCCGGGGTTACCAGGTGCATCATGGCACCCGTTTCTTCGGCGCCGGTTTCAATCAGCTGCCAGATTACCTCCTGCCAGGTTCCAGCAGGCCCGCCCGGGGCGGCGGGGTGGAGGTTAAGCATATCATATTTCTGGCACATCTCCCTGCCCACAATCAACATGTAGCCAGCCAGCACGCACAAATCAGGGTGGAAACCCTGAAGCCGCGCCATTACCTCTCTATCATAGTCAAGTCGCCATGCCGGCAGGGCGCTGCCGCGACCGGTGCCGGTCAGGCCTTTTCCGGACCGGTATTTCTGGTAGGAAAAGGTAATCAGCGGGATACGGTAGTCCTCCACCATTTTGAGAAAGGTATCGGTTGCCTCGGTCTCTCCGCGTTCGCGGCTGCAGAAAACGAAGGCTATCTCAGCCTCGGTCTTGCCTGATGTTATGCTGTCCTGGACCGCCCTGAGAAGTCCTCTGGAACCCTTGCCTCTTCCGGTGGAAAACCAGCCGAGCTGGTACATCCCTTACCCCCGGTTATGATTTTTCAGCTTTGCCCAGGCGCTGCTGAAATGGGTCAGGGGATTTGTCCTGCGCCCGTGAATCTTGCCTGCCATCAGCGCCTGAAGGAAGTCGCCTTTGCCGTTGAATACGGGCATCTCGACATAGGAGTTGCCTATTTCATTCAGAGTATGGGCATCGCTGCCGGCACTCTGAGCGATGCCGTGTTTCCCGGCGAAGGCTCTGGTCTTGGCCGAGGTGCGGAGAAGAGGGCTTCTTGAGTTAAAAACTTCCATAACGTCTATTTCCCCGGCAATTTCTTCCACCATCTTCTCGCCCAAAGCGGAAGGTCTGAAGATGTCAAAAGCGTGGGGAATGCAGACCAATCCGCCCTGAGCCCTGATTTGGGCTATCGTTTCCCTGACGGTGAGGTCGTTGGGTATGCTCTCTTCAAGGAACATGCCCATAATTTCGCCGTGCGGAGTCAGTATTTCCTCGGCAACGATGACGGGGAAGGAAGCCAGGCTCTGCATTTTCAGGGCGCCCTCGATGGTGCCGTGGTCGGCGATGGCAACGCAGTTTATCTCTAACTCCAGACAGCGTTCAATGACTTTTTGCACGGGTGTGGTGCAGTCCACTGAATATTCGGTGTGAATGTGCAGGTCGGCTTTCAGCAATTTAGGTTCAGCTACTCCTTTCCAGATAGGTGCCGTTGCGGGTATCAATTTTAAGGACGTCACTCTCGTTGATAAACAGAGGAACCTGTACGGTGAGGCCGGTCTCCAGTGTGGCCGATTTGGTGCCGGCGGTAGCCGTATTGCCTTTGAACCCGGGCTCGGTACTGGTTACCGCCAGGTCTACGGTAACGGGCAGTTCTATTCCCAAGACATCGCCCTTATAGCTCGATACTTCCACCGATACGCCCTCTTTCAGATAGTTGAGGGCATCGCCCAGCTGGTTGGCATCGAGGGTAATCTGTTCGAAGTTTTCCTGGTCCATGAAGTGGTACAGGTCGCCATCATTATAGAGGTACTGCATCGGTCGCGAGTCCAGACGCACCCGGGTAAACTTCTCGTCGGTCTGGAAACTCCGCTCGACGGTATGACCGGCATTGATGTCGCGAAGCTTCACCCGGGCCAGGGCAGTCCGCTTCATTTTGACGTGCTGGTAGGAAATCACCTGATACAGTTTCCCGTCAAGCTCGATGATAACACCTTTTCTCAGTTCGCCGCCACTTATCATATTTCACCTCATACCTTTCCAGCTTTTGAAATGACCCGTGGTTTGCCGTCTTCCATCAGGAGCAGGTCCTCAATCCTTACCCCTCCCCAGCCGGGGAGGTAAATGCCAGGCTCATTGCTGAAGACCATACCGGAAGCGATAGGTTCGGTTGACCCGGGTCCCAGACGTGGCAATTCATGGGAAGCCAGCCCCACCCCGTGCCCCAGGGAATGCCCGAAAGCTTCTCCATAACCGGCTTCTCTGATGACGGCTCTGGCCAGACTGTCGACTGTCTCTCCAGCCATACCTTCTTTGATCAGGGCGATGACCGATAGCTGGGCGCCGAGGACGATGTCATATATTTTCCGGAAGTTATCGTCGGGCGTTCCCAGGCAAATGGTGCGGGTCAGGTCGCTGCAGTAACCGTCGAACCTGGCACCGATGTCAATCAGCACCGGTTCGGCGGCCTGTATCTGGCGCCGGGTTGGCCTGGCGTGGGGCAGGGCAGAGTTGGGGCCAGCCGCAACGATGATTTCGAAGGGCAGTGCCTGGCTCCCGTTCTGGCGCATGAACTGCTCTATTTCCCAGGCGACCTCGTTTTCAGTCATGCCGGCATGAATCCTATCCTCGATGTATTTGAAAGCACTATCGCTTATTTCCGCAGCTCTGGTAATGGCTTTAATTTCCCCGGGTTCTTTTATCATCCGCAGGGATTCTCCCAGCCCGTCCAGCGGGACAAGGTCGAGCCCTGGTTTTATCTTTTGGGCCGCTTCCTTTAGCTGCCGGTATGCTGTAAAGGTAATGTGTCCGGCTTCAAAGCCCAACCTCCTTAACCCCAGTCCGGCTGTGAGCTGGGGAAACCAGTCTGCCATATCCCCGGCGGTGCGGAAAATCTCGTACTCCGGGGCTTGCTTTTTCGCCTGCTCAATGTAGCGGAAGTCCGTGGCCAGGACGGCGTCCTGGCGTGTTATCAGTAAAAAACCAGCCGAGCCATCGAACCCGGAGAGGTAGAGTCTGTTCTCTGGCTGTGAAACGAGGATAGCGTCAACTTCATTCTCAACCAGCTTCTGGAGCAGCTTTTGCCGTCTACTCTCTATCCGCGGTCTCATTTTTCTCTTTCTTCGCCATGGGGTGGGCGGAAAGGTATATCTTTCTTGCCTGGCTCTGGCTCAAATGGGTATAAATCTGGGTGGAGGATAACCGGGCATGTCCCAGAAGCTCCTGGACAACTCTTAAATCGGCGCCTCCGTCAAGGAGGTGGGTGGCGAAGGTATGCCGCAACAGGTGAGGGTGAACCCACTTGCTAATGCCTGCCAAGCGGGCGTACTCTTCCAGTATTTTCTGGACCCTGCGTGCCGGGAGGCGCTTTCCGTAGCGGTTGAGGAAAACGGCGTTGTTCCTTTCCCTGCCCAGAAGTCCGGGCCTGCCGTGGTCAAGGTAGCTGCTCAGGGCTTCCGCGGCGGGCCTGCCAATGAGGACCATCCGTTCTTTGGCCCCTTTCCCCCAGACACAGATTTCACCGGTGCCAAGGTTGACCTGTTCCAGATTCAGGCTCACCAGTTCGCTTACCCTGAGCCCGGAGGCGTAGAGCAGTTCCAGCAAGGCCCGGTCCCGTTTTCCCTGCGGAGTGGATAAATCAGGAGCCTCCAGAAGGCGTACCGTTTCCTCCACGGTGAGAAAAGAAGGCAGACGCCTGTCCAGCTTGGGTGAGGAGGTCTTTTCTATCGGATTGGTCGGCAGGATTTCTTCGCGCATCAGATAGCGGTAAAAGGAACGGATGGCAGACAGTTTACGGGTAATGCTGGGCTTGACGATACCCTGGTCCATCAACCAGGAGATATAGTCGCGCAGGACATTTTTGTCCACCTCCTCCAGCGATTCTATTCTCCTCAGCCGGAGGAACTGGAAGAAGCCCCTTTCCGCGCCCCGTGCGCGGTTGCCCAGCAGGTCGCTGGTATAGTTGCGCACGGTGTAAGGTGAAGCGCCGCGCTCCGCCACAAGATAATCAATGTATCGGTTAAAAATCTCCTGCATGCCTAGTCCTGCTGAATCTTTCCTTTATAGTTGCACCTGGAGCACTTCGCCAGACCGCTTTTGAAGGTGGTGAGCATACCGCCGCACTCGGGGCAGGGCTGGGGGAGGGGTCGGTAATTGGTGATAAACTTGCAGTCAGGGTAATTGCTGCAGCCGTAAAAAGTGCGCTTCTTTTTGCTCATCCTTTCCACCAGTTCTCCTCCACACTGGGGACAGTTTACGCCGACCTTTATCTGGTAAGGTCTGGTGTATTTACATTCAGGGTAGCCGCTGCAGGCCAGGAATTTGCCGTAGCGGCCTATTTTGATTACTATCGTTTTGCCGCATTCCGGGCATACCTCACCGGTTGGCTCTCCGGCCAGCGTCACTCTTTCGGCGAGCTGGAAGGCTTTCTGAAGGTCCTTCTCAAGCGGGGTGTAGAAGTCCTCTACCACGTGTACCCATTCCCTTTTTTGGCCCACAATCTCATCCAGCTCGTTTTCCAGGCGGGCGGTAAATTTGACATCGACGAGGTCGGAGAAATACCGGTTCAGCATGTCGTTAACGGCAAAACCCAGCTCTGTGGGCTGAAAACTGCCTTTGGTCTTGCTGACGTAGTAGCGTTCCTGGATTGTGGACAGGATGGGGGCGTAAGTGCTGGGCCGTCCGATGCCCCATTGTTCCAGCATTTTGATCAGTGTTGCCTCGGTAAAGCGGGGTGGGGGCTGGGTAAAACGCTGCTCGCTAAAAAGTCCGATAAGTTTGAGATTGTCACCTTCGCTCAGGTGAGGGAGGGTCACTTTCTTTTCTTCCTCGGTTTCGTCTCTCCCCTCGCTGTAAAGGACCATGAAGCCGGGAAATCTGTTTACGGAACTGGAGGTCTTGAGCAGGTAACCAGATGCGGGGCACCTGGCTTCAATGTTAGCGGTGGTGTTATCAAACAGGGCGGCTGACATCTGGCTGGCGACCATCCTTTTCCAGATGAGTTCGTAGAGCCGGAACTGGCTGGCAGTCAGGTACCTTTTAATCAGGGACGGTTCGCGGGAAATCCTGGTCGGACGAATCGCTTCATGGGCTTCCTGTGCCCCTTTCGCTTTCCGGGTGAAGGAACGGGCGCGGTCCGGCAGAAACTGGGAGCCGTACTGGCTGCGGATAAATTCCCTGGTCTCAATTATTGCTGAATGGGCTACCCGGGTGGAATCGGTACGCATGTAGGTAATGAGCCCGGTGCTGCCCTCGTTGCCAATGGGCAGGCCTTCATATAGCTGCTGGGCAGTAGCCATGGTTTGTTTGGCGGTGAAGCGGAGCTTGCGCCAGGCTTCCTGCTGGAGGGTGCTGGTGATGAAAGGCGGGGCTGGCGGGCGGGTCACTTTTTTGGTGCTGACCCGGGTGACGCGGTAACTTGCCTGCTCCAGTTCGGCTTTGATTTTATTCGCTTTTTCCTGGTTGGGTATCTCCAGCTTGGCGCCGTCGGCAAAGCCGCTCAGCGTGGCCCTGAAGGCGGGGGGTTCGGTTTTCCTGCTTAATTCAGCTTCAATTACCCAGTATTCTACGGGAACAAAGTCCTGAATCGCCCGCTCGCGGTCAACGATTATCTTCAGGGCTACCGATTGCACTCTGCCGGCGGAGAGGCCCCGCCTGATTTTCCGCCAGAGAAGAGGGCTGATTTTGTAGCCGACAAGCCTGTCCAGTATACGCCGCGCCTGCTGGGCGTCAACCAGCTGCATGTTTATGGTATGGGGTTTGGCGAAGGCGTGCCTGACTGCCTCTTCGGTAATCTCGTGGAAAACCACGCGGCGATATGATTTATGGCCTGATTTGGTTACTTCAGCCAGGTGCCAGGCGATTGCTTCCCCCTCGCGGTCAGGGTCGGTGGCCAGGTATACTGTGGAGGCATCTTTGACTGCCCGTTTCAGTTCGGTGACCACTTTGCTTTTGGCCCTGGGCACCACATATCTGGGGGTAAAGCCGTTTTCAATGTCGATACCCAGCTCGCTCCGGGGGAGGTCCCGTACATGGCCCAGCGACGCTTTAAAGCTGTAGCCTCTGCCCAGAATCTTGTTCAGCGTTCTGGCTTTGGCTGGCGATTCGACGATAACCAGGTTTTTCATGGCAATTAATCTACTCTCACTCTATATTCCTGCCTGGCTTCCCGGGCGAGGGAATAACTCATCGGGCCCACCTGTTTGATCAGCCCTTTAAGCTCCATCATTGCCAGGGTGCTGCTGACGGTTGATATTGGCAGACTGCTGCGGCGGCAGACCTCATCTATGTGAGCCGGCTCTGCGCTCAGTTGTTTCAGCAGCAGCGCCTCGGTGTCAGAGGCCGGTATAATCTCCTTTATTTCCATCTGACGGGTTACCGTCATCAGATTCAGTTCTTCCAGGATGTCGGTATAATCGCGCACCAGCTTGGCTCCTTCCTGAATGAGATGGTTGGTGCCCCGGCTTGCCGGCGACAGGATGCTTCCCGGAATGGCAAAGACCTCCCTGTTTTGCTCCAGTGCCAGGCGGGCGGTAATCATGGCACCGCTGGTTTCATCGGCTTCAACAACCAGCACCCCCAGACTCAGCCCGCTCATAATGCGGTTACGCCTGGGGAAATTGTCCGGCCTGGGCCTGGTGCCGGGGGGATATTCGCTTATCAGGGCGCCCTGTTTGATAACGTTGCGCGCCAGGCTGGTGTTCTCACCGGGGTAAACTATATCAAGCCCGCAGGCAAATACGGCGATGCTTCTTCCCCCGGCAGTTAAGGCACTATGATGGGCTACGGTATCGATGCCTCTGGCCAGGCCGCTGACGGTGGTGATATTGCTTCGCGCCAGGTCGGTTACTATCTCGTCGGTCACCTGCCTGCCGTAGGCTGTGGCCCGGCGGGTGCCCACTATGGTCAGGCACCACTCATCATCGGGGAGCAGGGTACCCCTGACATAGATTAGCGGCGGGTAGTCGTATATCTCTCTGAGCCGTGACGGATAGCCCGGGTCATTATGTTTAAACACCTGAATGCCGTACCGTTCCAGCTTTTCCATCTCAGCGTCCGGAGATATTCCGGGACGCCAGGAAATAATTGAGTTTACCGCGCCGCTGTCCAGGCCGGCGTGTCTCAGTTCTGCCGGTGGCGCCTTCCAGGCATTCTCCAGGTTGCCGAAGTAATTTCCGAGCTGGGCAAATTTGACCCGACCAATGCCGGGAACGAAGCTGAAACCTACCCAGTATTTAATATCTTCACTGCTCATTTCCAAGTTATTCTAGCACAGGGGTAACCGGCGGAACAATTAAAGTGCTTGACAGGATGATGCTGGGTATTTAAAGTGTCTTTATTAATTACCCTGAAATTATGACCTGCGGTACAAGTATAGAAGGAAGGAGACGGAGTAATGGGAAGAGAAATGCAGACCCCCGAGTCGATAGATGTTTACTTCGACTATCTTTGACCCTACGTCTACAGGGCAGCAGTCTGGCTGCAAAGAGTCAAGCAGGAAGGCGGGTTAGAGCTCGTCATAAACTGGCGGTATTTCAGCCTGGAACAGGTCAACAGCCAGCAAGGGCCGGAGTGGAAACTCTGGGAACATCCCGAAGACTACGAGAGCCGGGGACTGCGCGCTTTTTGGGCTGCCGAGGCAGCCCGGTGCCAGGGCGCTGCCGCTTTTGACCGGTTCCATATCTCATTGTTAAAGGCAAAGCATGAGCAACAACGTGATATCGCTGATATAAAAGTGCTGGCAGAAATAGCCAGAAGCGTTGGCCTGGATATGGCGCGGTTTGAAAAGGGTATCACTGACCGCCGTCTGCTGGACAGGCTGTCGGAGGACCATACCTTTGCCGAAGGGGAGCTGGGTATTTTCGGCACGCCGACGCTGGTTCTGGGTCAGAGCCAGGTTATCTTCTTGAAACTGGCAACACCCCCGCCTCCGGAGGAGTGTCTGGACGTTTTTACTGAACTTCGTCATCTGGCTGCCCGGAGACGGTACATCCAGGAGATAAAACGTCCCTAGACGGCTGGCAAACAGGTACGGATTCGCCCGAAAAGTGGCGGAGAGGGTGGGATTCGAACCCACGGTAGCCAGAGGCTACACACGCTCTCCAGGCGTGCCTGATAGGCCACTCCAGCACCTCTCCGCAAAAGCAGGTATACTAACTTGGAATCATTTCATTTTAATTGTCTACCGTGTTGGCAAGCAAAGTTGACATAAAGCGGAGAGGGTGGGATTCGAACCCACGCTCCACTGAATGTGGAGACCGCTTTTCGAGAGCGGCACCATCAACCACTCGGACACCTCTCCCGGCTAGGAAATTTTACCTCAGAACTTGCTCCTTCAGCAAATCTGCTGGCAAGTGCAGACAGAGCCGGGAAGGGTTTCTTGACTAAATTTTTTTATCGTGGTAGATTATTCCGTTGATAAGCATGTGGCAGGCGGGTTAGGTGGTGGGTTTGGAATTCCTCTTATGCTGTTTGTTGTGAAGAGAGGACCAGAGCTTATGCTGAATGAACTCGCGATTGGAAATACCACGGACGTGGTGCTGATCACGGGGTGGCAGAGAGAATGAGAGGGACTTTGCGCCTGCATGATGCCACCGAACACTGGCATAAAAGACTGAACAGCGTAACCCTGCAGTTCGTCATTCTGTTCGCGTTCTGGCTGCTTCTTTCCGGGCATTTTGAGGCGAAGTATATCATCATTGGCCTGGTATCCGCCGGCCTGGTAACCTTTATTACCAACGACCTTTTTCATTCCGCTTTACGTTACGGCGATGTCAGGGAAATCAAAACCAGGCTGGTCCTTCTGCAATTATGGCGTTTCCTGCTCTATCTGCCGTGGCTTCTTTCCCGGATTATAATGGCCAATATCCAGGTCGCTTACCTGGTGCTTCATCCCAGGATGCCGATTGAGCCGGTTCTGTTTCTGTTCGGCACGCGGATGCGGAAGGGCATTTCCCGGGTAACCCTGGCTAATTCGATTACATTGACGCCGGGAACAATAACGGTCAGCCTGGAAGATGACAGGTATATCATCCATACCCTGAGACCCCCATTGGCCCAGGAACTGGCGAGTGCGGTAATGCAAAACAAGGTGGCAAAAGTCTACCTGGAAGAAGAGGAGCCGCCCCCTGCCATCCGGCTGGTGTATTCTCTGGAGGAGCTTGAGTAATGGGTTCTTTTTTATTGGGGGTTACCGTTTTCATTGCCATACTAACGGCTGCCTGTCTTTACCGCGTGGCCGCCGGCAAGACCATATTTGACCGGATAATTGCCGCTGGCCTGGTGGGGACAAATGGCTTTATTTTGCTGACCTTGATTGGCTTTATCTTTGGCCGCATCAGCATGTTCGTTGACATTGCCATTGCTTATGCCCTGCTGAATTTCGTGATCGTAATTGTTCTGGGCAAATACTTCGACCGCGCGAAGGAGAAGCCTTAATGCTGGCCCAGACCGTTGGTGCCATCGTGTTGATGGTATGCGGGGCTTTCTTCTTAACCGTCAGCGCTCTCGGCTTGCTCCGCCTGCCGGATTTTTATGCCCGGACTCATGCTGTCGGCAAGTCAGAGACGCTGGGGACAATACTGGTGCTGAGCGGGCTGGCCGTCTACAACGGGTGGGAACTGAGCACCGTCAAGATAATATTTATCCTGGTTTTTGTATTGATTGCTTCTCCAACTGCCACCCATGCAATATCACGGGCTGCCCTTCGCACGGGCTTGCCGCCCTGGACACGGAAGAAGGAACAGGACACGAGAACGGTAAATGAGAACGAATGATGAGGTAGTAAGCGAAAAATGATCTGGCAGATTGATTTCTGGCTGCTGGTTATCCTGATTATCGCAGCCCTGATTGCCCTTAACGTGCGTGACCTGCTGGCTGCGGTGGCTGCTCTGGCTGCTTACAGCTTCTTTGTGGCGCTGTTATTTACCCAGATGGGGGCGATTGATGTCGCTTTTGTTGAGGCGACGCTGGGAGCGGGAATAACCGGGGTCCTGTTTATCGTTGCCTTATTTCTTACCAGGCGGAGGTCGGAAGATTGAAGTGGCTTAGTTTAACGGTAATGGCTTTATTCCTGGCTCTGATGTTTTATGCCACCATTGACCTGCCAGACCACGCTGACCCTCAGGCCCCGGCCAATGTGCACGTTTCACCGAAGTACATTGAGGATTCGGTTGCTGATACCCATACCCCCAATATCGTGACGGCAGTGCTGGCTGATTACCGCGGCTATGATACCCTCGGTGAGACGGTGGTGATTTTCACGGCGGGCCTGGCCTGTATTCTGATACTGATGAAGAGGGACTCAAATGATAAGACAACAGTATCAAAGCATCATCGTTCAGACAATCTGTAGCTTATTAATCCCGTTCATTCAGCTGTTTGCGCTCTACGTAATCGTTCACGGCCACTATGGCCCGGGTGGGGGATTTCAGGGCGGAGTGCTGCTGGCGGTCAGCATTATCTTGCAGAGGCTGTATCTGGGAACCGAGGTCTCATGCCAGAAATTTCCGCCAAAGTTAGCGCCAGCGCTTGCCGCTACCGGCATGTTAATTTTTGCCCTGGCGGGACTTGTCCCCATGATAACCGGGGGAGCGTTTCTGGATTACGCAAACCTGCCAATTCCGTGGCTGCATGGAGCAGAGCTGAGGGCGCTGGGCATCCTGATTGTGGAGGTGGGAATAGGGCTGGCTGTTTTTGGCACCCTGGTGCTGATTTTTGATAACCTCGCTGGAGAAAGGTGGTAATGCTCGAGGTATTCCTGTCCCGCTATGTTTACCTGATGATTGTCATTCTCCTGGCTATCGGCCTTTACGGTATGCTGGGAAAGCGCAACCTGCTGAAAAAACTTATCGGGATGAACATCTTTCAAACTGCCGTCTTTCTCTTCTTCATTGAAGGCGCGACCAAGTGGGGGGCTTCCGTTCCCGTAATAGACCCGCGGCTCGGCATGGAAGCCGCCAACTACGTGAACCCGCTGCCGCATGTCCTGATACTGACCGGCATCGTGGTCGGCCTCTCTCTTACCGGGGTGGCGCTGGCTTTCTTGCTGATTATTTATCGCAACTACAAGACTCTGGACGACAGGTCAATTATGTCTATTATGAAAGAGACGTCTGAGTAAATGTCCAGTTTATCGATTCTGACTCTCGCCCCGCTATTGCTGTTTGCTTTCATTGCTACGCTGGTGGGCATATGGCGGTTGACCTGGGCATATATTGCCGCCGTTACCGGTATGGCGCTTTCGCTGGCAGCCGCCAGCGCCGGAATTTTCCGTGTTCTGGAGGAAGGGACACTGCGCCACTACTTCGGCGGATGGCCGCCTCCATTCGGTATTGAATACGTGTTTGACCACCTGTCGGCGTTTATGGTGGTGATTGTCGTCTTTATCGGCCTTATTGCGGTGGTTTATCCGCCTCAAGCCGGCCTGTATCAAGTTCCCCGGAAAGGTGTCCCGATGTATGGCCTGATTCTGCTGCTGATTGGCGGGCTGGTTGGCGTGGTGCTCACCGGCGACCTGTTCAACCTTTTCGTCTTTCTTGAGATTTATTCGCTGGCGAGCTATGCCTTGATAACCCTGGGCGGCGACCGCGCCGTGGTTGCCAGCTTCCGCTACCTGGTACTGGGGACAATTGCCGGCAGCTTCTACCTTCTGGGAGTTGGTTTCATCTATTTTTCTACCGGAACCCTCAATATGGCCGATGCGGCGCAGCTTCTGCCTCCACTGTATGGTTCACCGACGATAATGGCTGCGGTGGCCCTTATTGTCATTGGCATGAGCATCAAGATGGCCCTTTTTCCGCTGCACGTCTGGCTGCCTGATGCCCATAGCTATGCTCCCCCGGTGGTGGCGGCTGTCCTGGCGGCAGTTCAAATCGAGGTGGCCGCTTACGTTGTGGTGCGTATGCTGCTTACCGTTTTCCAGCCCCAGTATTTTATTGAAACCCTGCCGGTGACCACGGTAATCGGGTGGGTGGCGGCGGTGGGCATTATTTTTGGCTCGGTCATGGCTATTGCCCAGAAGGATTTTAAACGGATGCTTGCCTACAGTACCGTTGCCCAGGTAGCCTACATCGGGCTGGGAATAGGTCTGGCTAACCCGCTGGGTCTCATCGGCGGACTGCTTCACATTCTTAATCATGCTTTTATGAAGAGCAGCCTCTTTTTGATTGCCGGTGGCATCCGGTATCAGACCGGACTTCATGACATACCCAGGTTTGCCGGTCTGGGACGCAAGATGCCGGTAATGATGACTGCTTTTACCGTGGCGGCCCTGTCCATGGTGGGCATCCCGCCAACCTGCGGTTTCTTCAGCAAATGGTACCTGGTGCTGGGGAGCATTGAAGCTCACAACTGGGTCTTTGTTGGCGTTGTTCTGGCCAGCAGTTTGCTTACCGCGGTCTACTTTTTCCGTTTGATTGAGAAAATTTTTGCCGTGCCTTCCGGCGGAGATGAGGCGGTAGAGCGGGCAACCGAGCCTTCAGCCAGAATTCTGGTACCGATACTGGTTCTCGCGGTCGGCATTATTGTCCTGGGCCTGATCAATGCCGTTATCGTCACCAGTGTTCTGCAACCGGTGACCGCGCTTTTGCAGTCCGGCTGAGCAGAGGGCAGAATAGAATAGACTTATGGAAACATATTACTCGATAAAACCGTTGCTGGCAGTGCTGGTGTCACTGCTGGCTGCAGCCCTGATTGTGATACCAAACCAGCGGCCGAACGTTCGGGAGTCGTGGACGATAATGGCGGCTGTGGTCAAGTTTGCCCTGGTGTTTTCCATGCTGCCCGGCGTGCTCCAGGGCAGTTATCCCGGGATAACGCTGTTTGCCATCTCGCCGGGCATTTCCCTGGCGCTGAAGGTGGACTTTCTGGGCATTATCTTTGCCCTTTCGGCTTCGCTGCTCTGGATTCTGACCTCGTTCTTTTCCATCGGGTATGTCCGCGGCGTACCGGAGCACAAACAGTCGCGCTACTTTGCCAGCTTTGCCGTCTGCCTTTCGGCTACCATGGGCATCGCTTTTGCGGCCAATCTCCTGACGCTGGTCATCTTTTACGAGATATTGACCATTGCTACCTATCCGCTGGTTATCCATAAAGAGACGGACGAGGCGATAGCGGCGGGACGGAAATATCTTGTCTAT
>CAZRBS010000028.1:0-18247 GCA_964598405.1 uncultured Dehalococcoidaceae bacterium | reverse complement strand
TATTCGGCGGTTCGAATCCGCCCGTCGCCTCCAGTTTTTGTCAGAAAAAACGCCAGAGCCTTTCTTAATTCCCCCATCGCTGAACTTGCAGGTGCTCATGGTAGGCGCTTCTGCTTTGATATCCATATTGACCTGGATGCTGTAAACCGGAACCGGGCTATTGTAGAATGGCTACTGAAAAATAAGGTGCCGGGAGGTAGGGGCATGGCAGTTTTAGATGTGATAGGGCGTAGAAAAAGCGTGAGAAATTTTCTGGACAAGCCGGTGGAGCGGGAAAAGATACTCATGTGCCTTGAGGCGGCAAGGCTGGCCCCGTCGGCCTGCAACTCACAGCCGTGGAAGTTCATTGTCGTGGATGACATAAAGTTGAAGAACGAGCTTTGCCGGGCTGCTTTCCGGGGAGTCTATTCCATAAACGCGTTCTGTAAAACAGCACCGGTTATCGTGGCCGTGGTTTCAGAGAAGGCCAGGTTTATTGCCAGAATTGGCGAGATGTTCCGGGGCACCAAATACTACCTTATCGATATTGGAATAGCTGCGGAGCATTTTGTACTTCAGGCGGAGGAATCCGGCCTGGGCACTTGCTGGATAGGCTGGTTCAATGAGGGGGCGGTGAAATCAATTTTGAATATTCCACAGCCGAAAAAGATAGACGTACTGATAGCCCTGGGCTATTATGATAGCGCGAAGATACGATCCGGTCATGGCAGAGAGCCGCTGGAGAAAATGTCATCCTTTAACCGCTATTGAGCAGGCGGCGGCGGGCTCTGTAAATCAAGCTTTTCTCTTTGAATGCCAGTGAATTGACGGGCTAAGCTCTTCGGGGGTATTCTTTCAGACCCACACGGGAGAGCCAGGATTTCTCCATCTTTTTGACCTCTTTCAGGACGTCCTCGGGCAGCGGCTTAGGTTTATGGGTTTGCAGCAGTTCAATGGTTCTGACTTTGAGCAGTTCTTCACAGTCTCCCTCGTCCTCTTTCTTGGAGGCGCTGCGGTCGAATATTCTGGGCACCCAGAATTTGCGGAAATGCTTGCGGGTGTGAGCCTCGGAGAGGTAGTTGGCTTTTGGCCCCAGCCGTTCGATGAGGTCCAGGGGGAGGGTTTCGTCATTGACTTCTATGCCGCCCATGATGACCCTGACCATATCGATAATTTCGTTGGCAAGGACGATGTATTCCACGGACCGCCACCCGCCATGGTAGGTGGTGCCGACGTTATGGACGAGGTCAGCTCCGGTCAGGGCGGAGGTAAATATCGTGGCCGTAGCCTCCACCGCTGCCTGGATATTCATCTTCTGGGCGTCAGTGCAGCCGGCGGTACCGTACATGGGGAGCCGGTAGTGGTGGCACAGTTCGGTTAGACCGGCTACCATCAGCATCTTTTCCGGGGCGCCGTAGGTATAAATGGTGGTTTTCATGTCCATGATGGAGGGCATTCCGCCGTAGATGAAAGGTGCGCCCGGTTTCTTCAGCTGTATCACCACCAGCTGACTCAGTACCTCCGCATTGGCAATGGCAATACAGCCGGCAAAGGTGGCCGGGGTGGTGGCCCCCGCCATCTGCATTCCGTAGACAATGTTCGGGACGCCTTTTTCCGCGCAGAGAAGGCTTCTTTCCACGGACTCTTTTCCCTGTATTAACGGCGTTACCGGCTCGCAGGAGTTGGCGAAGAACGGCTTTCTTCTCAGCTCTTCCTCTCCGCCGGCAATGATGGAGCAAAGTTCAATCGTCTCCCGCAGGGTTGAGGCATTATTATTCTGCCCGACCACCGGTTTTGAGCTGTTCAGGATGAACTGGAGAATACCTATCCGGTCGCTGATATCATCGCCACTCGTCGGCAGAGTCAGGTTCACCGCCGAGCTGAGGGACCACTCTATATTCGGCAGAGCGTCAATTATCCTGGAGTATTCAATCATATCCTCAACATAGCACTGCCTTATCTTTCCGGTGTGCAGGTCCTGAATGAAGCGGGGGTCGTGGGCTGCTCCGAAATGAGAGCCCGTCATACCATTGAGCACTATCGCCGGCTCCCCTTCGCGCGAGTATAGAGTTACCATTTTGGGCACCGTTCTCAGTGCCTGCTCTACCAGATGAGAAGGTATCTTGACTCTATCAGGGTTGGAAACATCGGCACCGGCATCGCCTAGCAGTTTGAGGGCTTCCTGGCATTCAAAAGTAACTCCGGTTCTTTCCAGAATCTGAAGGGTTGCCAGGTGCAAGTCCTCTATCTGTTTGTCTGACAGAACGCGAAATTGCGGAGAATTGAATTGGGCATAATTAGGACGCATTTAATGACCTCCTTGAGAGACTTTTAATACACATAACATTTCAACCGCAGTTATTCTTTCCGCTGTGGTGCCATCTGAAATAGTTTTCCCCCGGGAGTCAGAGACCATCTGATCTTGCTTCCACCGGAGGGATATTTCTCCGGTGTCCGAAACAGGACTATCCCCGGGAGGAGAGTTCGGGGGCGTGATAGTGTGATAGTGTATTATGTTACTATTCTCCGGGGTCTGTCAATAGCTGGGGTCAGCTCTCGCCCGAATCTGAAAATGTTCCGGCTTTGCCTGGAAATGGTAAGTCGGCGGTTGGTTCCCGCCGGTGGTAAATGACACCTGGCGGCGGCTATTGCCACTTCTGCCACCGCTCGCGGAGCGACTTCTGAACTTCCTCTTCTATGATGTCCTCTACAGCTCCTCCAGCCGTCTTTCTCAGCTCCCGCTCAAGTTTTGACAGCTCTTCAGCGTAGAAACTTTCGTAGGCCTGCCTTCCTTTGTGCCATCCCATGAGCCAGCCCAGGGCCAGGCCAATAATGGCGCAGGGGGCTGCGATTTCAATCCCCACCCCCTGAAAGAGCAGGATAATGACGATGACCAGAACAGCAAAGAAGAAAACGGCAACGTCAAGGTCCCAGCTGGCCCCTCTGGCCCGTACCCTGGCTCTCCGCGCCGCCAGGTTGTCAATTTCGTGGCGGACCCGCTCGGCAACCTCCGTTTTAGCTGCCATTTCCCCTCCCGGTTCCCCTCTCAAATTAAAAGGGCGCCGGTTACCGCGATTCTGGCTGGCGGTCCCTTGCGCCCCTGTTGCATTCCCATCATCCTCCCTGCTCTGAGTGATTACCCTATAAATTAGCCCGTGCTCGGGGGACTTTAATTATCAGCCTTACCTGCGTAATTGTCAATACCGGTTCGGTATAGCCTGTTTCAGGAACTCCTTGAGTAGATGATTTCGCCCCCGACTATGGTTGTTTCCAATTTGATATCTTTTATTTCTGCCGGGGGTACGGTAAGGATGTCCCTGTCCAGCACGGCCAGGTCGGCCAGTTTCCCGGGCTCTATCGAGCCTTTTATCTTCTCTTCAAAGGAGGCGTATGCCGCATTAACGGTGTACAGGCGCAGGGCATCCGGCACTGAAATTGCCTGGTCAGCGCCCACGGTCTCGCCGGTGTATGTCTTTCGGGTCACCAGGCCATAAATCTGCTGGGCTATGTTTGCCGAGGTGACGTACCAGTCTGAATTGCCAACGGAGATTATGCCCTCTTCAAGGTACGTCCGGTGGGGGAAATAATATTTCATGCGTTCTTGCCCCAGACCCAGCAGGTGCGCCGAGCCGAGTTCGGGAATAAAGCCAACCGAGGAAGAGGGTATGACGCCGAGCCGCCTGATGCGCTCTATCGCCTTTTCCGTGGGCAGGCTGCAATGTTCAATGCGCATTCTGTGGTCCTGGGCAGGCCTTTCCGCCAGAGCCTTCTCGATAGCGTCGAGGGCGATGTCGATAGCCCTGTCGCCGATGGCGTGGATTATGGGGCGCAGCCCCGCCCTGTGGGCAGTGACCACTCCCCTGGTCAATTCTTCTGGCGGCATAACGATGATTCCGTATTCGGTTGGCGCGTTGGAGTACGGCTCGTAGAGGGCTGCCGTCCAGCCGCTCATGCTGCCGTCACAGAAAAACTTGGTTCCCAGGATTCTCAGGCGTTCATTTCCGAAGCCGGCCTTGATACCGATGCCGCTGAGCTCAGAGAGATATCCCGGACCGAATATACTCATGCCTTCTATCATCAGGTTTGCCCTGAGCGGGAGCTTGTTCTCGGCAAGAATTTCCTGATACGCTACCATGTCGTCATGTTTTACGTCGGCATCGGAGAATGAGGTAAAGCCCCAGCTGGCGAGGCGCTCGCAGGCGGCAACAAGTCCTTCCTTTCGTTCTGGAATGGTATAAGGAGGAATGATATTTCTTACCGGCGCCTGACCCTTTTCCATGAGCAGTCCGGTGAGCTCTCCCGTCTCCGGGTCACGGTCAAATCTGCCGCCTTCGGGGTCGGGGGAGTCTTTGGCCAGGCCGGCCAGTTTCAACGCTTCGGTATTGACTACGGCCAGGTGGGCATCAGTACGTTCCAGAAACACCGGATGGGAAGTGGTCGCCCGGTCCAAATCCCATCTGGTGGGGTGTCTTTTGTCTTCCAGTTTGCGGTCATTGTAACCGACTCCTTTGAGCCATTTTCCTCCGGGCAGCTCCCTGGCTTTCTCTGCCAGCATATTTATGATGTCGTTGATTGTTCGGGCCGTCCGGACATCCACCTCGAAAATCAACGCCGGTCCGGCCATGGAGGGGTGGCAGTGGCTCTCGATAAATCCTGGAGTGACCGTTTTCCCCTGGAGGTCAATTACTTTCGTGCCATCTCCTGCCATTTCTTTGATTTCCGGCGTTTTGCCTACGGCGATAATCTTTTCATCTTTTACCGCTACCGCTTCGGCCAGTTCGTTTTTTATGTTCATGGTGATTATTTTGCCGTTGACTAAAATGAGGTCTGCTGCCGGTCTGGTCATTGCCATGTTATGCATCTCCTTTCACATCTCCGGAGCTTTGCCCGGGTTGTCTCCGGAGTAAGTCTATTCTGCCATATTACGCCGTGCTGGTAAAGGGCTTGAGCCCTGACTGTGGAGTAGAGTTCTTATTTTCAGTGGCAGGTGCAGAAGCTGACGGATTGTGTTATATTATCTGGAAGCAATTTTCTAGGGGGAGAATATTATGGAAAAGACGGAAAGGTTAAAGTGGATTACCTCGTCCCTCAATAACAAGGAATTAGCCGAGCGGTATGATGCATGGGCCAAGGACTATGATTCCGAGCTTGAGCGGGAGTTTGAATATGCGGGGCCAAAACGTGCGGCTGATTTCTTGGCACGTTATGTGTCCAGGAAGGCGAGGGTTCTGGACGCCGGAGCCGGCACGGGCCTGATGGGCGAAATACTGTCCGGGATGGGCTATAAAGACCTGGTGGCAATGGACCTGTCCGAAGGGATGCTGGCGGAAGCGCGCAAGAAGAATGTCTACCGTGAACTCCGCCGTATGGCGATGGGAGAGCCTCTGGACTTTGCTACTGACTCTTTTGATGCCGTGGTGAGCACCGGCGTGCTTACAGTGGCTCATGCCCCGGCCAGTTCTTTTGATGAACTGATTCGGATTACCAGACCGGGCGGACACATCGTTTTTACCCTGCGCCCCGATGTCTACGAGGGGCACGGTTTCAAGGAAAAACAGGCAGCCCTGGAGTCGGAAGGCAAGTGGAAGCTCGTGGAGGTAAGCGAGAAATTCCAGGCACTGCCCAAGGGGGAGCCCGACCTGTACCATTTTGTCTGGGTGTATCAGGTTACCGGCTCGTAGCCGGGGATGACACCGCACCGGAAATTGAGTCCGGCATTTATTTCCTGCCGACGGGGATGACATACAATGGCTGCTCGTCTGCGGGCAGGTTGAGGAGCTCGGCCACTTTGTCGTCATAAAAGGCACCCACGGTGACTGCTCCGAGGTCCATGGCAGTTGCCTGAAGGCACAGGTTCTGGGCGGCATGCCCCGCCTCCATATGCACGTATCTTATGCCCCTTTCCCCGTACTTTGATGTCGTTCTCCGGTAAACCCCGGTAAATACGATGACCAGGGCACCTTCCTTCACCCATTGCTGGTTCAGGGCGGCATCAGCCAGCTCGCCCCTTTTGTCCCCGTCTATCAACGGGGCCAGGTTATGTTCCTCCGGCCGGTACCGGTAAATGCCGGGGGGCAGGTCCGCAACTTCTCCGGCCACCACATATACTTCGAGCGGGTAGAGAGCGCCGGCGGACGGGGCAGCCCTGAAACCCCTTTCGCTGTCGGTAATCCCCTGGGCTGCCCAGAGTAACTGGGACACCTCCGGTAGTGTCAGCGGCTCACCCGTGTAGTCTCGAATCGACCTTCTCTGAAGGATGCTCTGCTCGAGTGAGACATCGCTGTCGTGGCGCGGCTGCGGCAGCTCTATCGCTTTTCCCGTTTCGAGAGATGGTGCCGGTACGGTTGCCGGGGCAGGGGCGGGTGCGGCACAGGCAGGGACGGTGAAGAGAACTATCCATATTGCGGTGAGCCAGCAGAGAACCTTCATTTCCAGCCTCGGTTTTTCCTGTTTTTGTGAGCGGAGCAAACAGGAGCCAGCGGATGAGGTATCTTTTTAATTGCAATCTCAAGGCCAGCCCTGGCGCCATGTTTCTGCGCCTGATTTGCACTGGCGGAGAGTTTCTATCCTTCCAGAGCCAGCTTAACGGCTGCCTCGGCATGAAGAAAGGTGGTGTCAAATACCGGGACGCTTACATCTTCGGGCCGGATAAGCAATGGCAGTTCGGTGCATCCCAGAATAATCCCTTCGGCGCCCCTGGCTATCAGCCGGTTGATGATTTTGACGGCGGTGCGGCGTGAATCGTCTATGACCTTTTCCTGGCAGAGCTCGTCATAGATTATCCGGTGGACCGCAGCCCGTTCCTCTTCTTCCGGTGGTATCATTACCTCGATGCCGAAACGCTCTGGAAGCCTTCCGCGATAGAGGTCGCCCTCCATGGTGAACCTTGTTCCCAGCAGTCCTATCCTGGTCAAACCGCGTTCCCTGATGGCGCTGCCGGTGGCATCAACTATACTAAGTACGGGCAGGACACATTTCCCGGCCATGGCATCGACGCTGATGTTGCCGGTGTTGCTGCATATCACCAGGAAGTCGGCCCCAGCCTGCTTCAGAGCGGCGCCTACCTGGCAGAAAAGGTCGCCGACCTTCTGCCAGCGCCCCTCGTGCTGGTCATGCTGGACTTCATCAAAGTCGAAGCTGTAGAGAACCAGGCGTGCCGAGTGAAGTCCGCCCAGTTTTTCGGCAACCAGCTCGTTGATAATGCGGTAGTACTCGATGGAAGAGTTCCAGCTCATCCCGCCCAGCAGTCCGATGACCTTCATCTTGCCTGGCATCAGTCAAACCTCCTGACATATTGAACGGATTAATTATAGTTTTCCGGCTAAAATGCTTCGTCTAACCGATTTGATTCACCGCCCCCGTACCTCAACAGCCTCTCTCCAGAGCGAAGTCCAGTCCCAGTTCCACCAGCTTTGCCTTCCTCGGGTTGCCCGTCTTCAGGTCCCAGCCCCGGTAGGAATAGTAGTCGTCTTTCAGCCGTTCCAGCGTCTCCTCCGGGATGTGGCTTCCTTTCATTGGACCTTCCGGTACCGGCTCTTCCATGAAGCGGATTGGCAGACGGTCATCTTCGCGGGTGAAACCTTCCCTCGCCGAAAAGCAGCGGATGATGTTCCACTGTCTTTCTGCAATTTTCCTGGCTCCCGCGTAGTCCAGGTCCCATCCCGTGACCGCGTTCAGGGCTTCAATGGTGCTATCGCTTATCCTGAGCGGACCCCAGACGGGTTCCCCCAGATGACACAGCAGCATCGAGTCGGAGAGGATTAGCCAGTGGTTGACCTCGGCGGCAAGCGCTCCCTTGCCTTCGAGTGTCCTGCGGTCAACCAGCCCGCTTTTTTCGGCTGTCGGCCGGATATCATGGTGGCTGCCCCCTCTGGGGCCGGTGGCGTACCCGACGGCTGCTGCCGGGAAGGGGCGGCAGGTGTGCCCCGGCCATTCAAGCCCTTTGTTCTGAATTGCGAAACGGTGACTGTCCTTGCCGACGATTCTTGCGGCGGCTCTCGTTCCCTTTGCCAGTAAGGCGCCCAGACCTTCTCTTTTGCCTATCTTTTCAATCATCCGGAGCATGCCGTCCACGTTGCCGAACTGCAAATCAATGCCGTCGGTGTCTTTCCCGGTCAGAATACCTTTCTCGCAGCATTCCATGGCCCAGGCAATGGACAGCGCCGTGGAGATAAGGTCAATCCCGTAGTGGTCGCACAGTTCATCTGCCTTGCAGAGCGCTTCGATGTTGTCCACTCCGCAGATGCTTCCGAACCCGTAAATCGTTTCGTAATCGGCGCCGTTAATGATTGATTTATACGGGCCCGCGGGAACCACGCTGTATTTGGTGCAGTTAATGGAACAGGCGAAACAGGCACGGTCTCCCTTGACCACCTTCTCTCTCATTACCTCGCCGGTGATGTTTTTCATTCCTTCGAAGACCTCGGTCTGCCAGTTCCGGGCGGGTAAAATCCCGCCGGCGTTCATGGCGGCCACGTTTCTGGGAGTGCCGTACCGGGAGAGACCCTGCACCGCCGGGGTGGTGGTGAATAGCTCGTTCAGCCTTATGGCGGTGTTGTAGACCTTGAGGATATTGGGAACGGTTACCCCTCCGGTGCCCCTGACCGCCAGCGCCTTGAGGTTTTTGGAGCCCATCACGGCGCCCATACCGCCGCGCCCCGCGGCCCGGATATCACACAGAATCATGGCATAGGGCGCTTTCTCTTCTCCGGCCAGTCCGATGGTGGCGATGCGGATTTCCGCATCGCCGATTTCCCGCCTGATAATATCCTGCGTCTGGAAGGGGTCCTTTCCCCAGAGGTGACCTGCCTCTTTAATTTCCACCCTGTCGTCGCCAATCCACAGATAAACGGGACGGCTCGCCCGTCCTTCGATAATCAGACCGTCGTAGCCGGCAAACTTGAGTTCCGGTCCCAGGAATCCGCCGAAGATGCTGTGGAAAAACGACCCGGTGTAAGGGGATTTGGCGCAGAACGAAGACCGCGAAGCAGCCGGAATCATCGTGCCGTTAACCGGACCGGTCATCATTACCAGCTTGTTTTCCGGCCCGAGAGGGTCGATTCCGGGCTTCAGTTCCTGGTACAGGATTCTCGCCGATAGCCCGGCGCCGCCGACAAAGTCCCTTGCCCAGTCCTTTTTCAGGGGTTCTGCGGTGATTGCCCGGGTGGTGAGGTTGACCCTCAGCAGCTGCCCGATGTAACCGCCGTATTTAAAGCCGTCAGCCATGACTAGCCACCGCCTATCGGAAAGATGAGCGCTATCTCATCGCCATCTTTGATTTTTTTATTCGTGTCCAGCGTGGAGCTGACCATGGTTTCATTTAACCTGATGAGAAAGGGGGCTATGCCGCCGGTATTCGGGTCCCATATCCTGTCTTTGAAAGGCTGACCGTATTTGTTAAGCAGCGCGTCAAAGAGCCCGCCGATGGTTTCCGGGCTGCTGACGTCAATCTCCACGACGTCCGCCCCCAGAACGTCTCTGATGACGGAAAAGGACTTTACCCTTACCTTTGCCATGTGATTTCTCTACCGGCTGACCGATTCCAGCCACTCTCTGGCGATTTGCCTCGCGTCGGAAATTTTCGGGCGGGGAGGCTTGCTTTCCATATCCTTCCATTCGATAGCCCCGGGAAGGCAGAACCGGACACAGACGGGGTTGCCGAAGCAGTAATCGCAGCTCTCAAGAAGCACCGGCACCGGAATCTCGGGGATGTCAATCAAGCAGACCTTAATCCTTGAGTCTTTGGGGTTGAATACGCCGGTCTTGACCGCGGAACAGGCGAGTTCACACAGCTTGCAGCCGGTGCATTTTTCCATTTTCACTTCAATATGCTTTTCCAAAGCCGGGCTCCGCTTACCTATGCAGGCATCCTTCCATCGGGTAACGAAGTAGTACCTTTACCAGTTTACATCAAAAACGAGCAAAAATGAAAACGGCGGCTGTCCCGTTTGGAGGGGAGGGGGAATACTTTGAGCGCTCCGTTCTTCTCCCCGTCTACCAGGTGTGCTCTATAGCGTCCCTGCGGCAGGCGCTGTGACAGTTTTTCTCCGGGGTATTCGGGCAGGAGCTGGCCCCCGGGCAGAGAAAAGCCAGCTTTTTGCGGGCCGTTTCTTTGACCGCGGCTTTGGCTTCACCGTTATCATTCCGGGCAATCTCGAAAATTCCCGAAGGGCAGACGGTTACGCACTCTCCGCAGCCGTCACAGCGCCCGGTATCAATGGTGATAAAATAACTCCCCGTGCCGTCTGAGTAACCGTAGTTGATTCTGGCCTCGTCCCCGGTGCTGGTGCCGAGATATTTTTCCCTGGCAAAAAGGGCTGCTCCCAGAGCGCCTACTATCTGCGGGTCTTCGCAGAGCAGCGGTTCCAGCCCCACCTTTTCTTTCAGTTTGGCTACCATGCCCCTGTTTTTGGCAATGCCGCCGGTGATGCTGAACTCTCTCTCGATGGAGACCCGCTTGAGAAGGTTGAGACAGCGGGTGGCTATCGCTTCGTTCAGGCCAGCCAGAATATCGCTCCTGGCTATCCCTTTTCTGAGGTGGGTGATGGCTTCCGACTTGGCGAAGACGGCGCAGATGGTGTTGAAGGGGATTGCCGTCTCCGAGCTGAGAGCCAGCCCCCCGATTTCTTCCAGGGGGACGTTCAGCACCTCCGCAATCATCTCCAGGAAACGCCCGGTGCCTCCGGCACACTTATCATTCATGATGAAGTTGTTCACCCGGCCTTCGGCATCGCAGTTAATCGCTTTACAGTCCTGCCCGCCCATGTCCAGGATGGTCCTTACCGAGGGGAAATACCGGTTGATGCCGCGGGCATGGCAGCTTATTTCCGAGACGTTCTCATTGGCGAAGGGGACGAGCACCCGGCCGTAACCGGTGGCGACGATATACTGGACGTCCTTCAGGGAGAGCCCGGTTCCTGCCAGCAATCTTTTCATGGTCATCTGAGAGGTCCTGACGCTCTCCGGACCGGTGTCGCAGATAACCGAAGAGAGGATGTCGCCTTCATTCAGCAGCACCGCCTTGGCAGCCCGGGAACCGATATCAATGCCGGCGACTATCATCTGACGGAGCCTTTCTCTATATTTTCGCGGGCGACAATCGCCGCGCCCAGGGCGGCTACAGTCTGCGGCGTCTCGGGTACCAGCACCCTGAGACCCAGCTCTTCACCCAGGATACTGACCAGCCCGCGGTTCTGGGCCGCGCCCCCGACCGCGGCAATATCTTTCTCGATGCCGATTCTCTTGCACATGGATACAAGGCGGGTAACCACGGAGAAATAGATGCCGGCGGCGATATCCTCCTTCGGGGTGGGAGGTTCGCGGTGGACATGGGAGATTACCTCGGACTCGGCGAAGACGGCGCAGGTGCTGGAAATATCAGCCCTTGCTTTAGCCCGAAAGGAGAGCTCTGACATCTCCGCCGGGGACATCTGCATTAACCTGGCCATCTGCTGCAGGAAGATGCCGGTACCCGCGGCGCACTTGTCGTGGTTGGCCCAGTCGCTGAGGCGGCCGCGCTCGCTTATCTTGACGACGGTGCTGCTCTCGGCTCCCATGTCTATTGCCATTCTGACCGAGGGGAGAAGGTGGTGGATACCCCGGGCAAGGCAGGCGGTGATGGATTTATGCTGCCGGGTAAATGTGACCGGCCTGCCGCCGACGCCGGTGGAGACGGTATACAGGTCGTCGCCGGAGCTGAGTCCGGCCCGTTTCAAGACCTCGTCCAGGGCGGTTCTGGCACTCTGTTCGGCTTCGTCAGCGGAGGTGATGATACATGAAGCCAGGATGCCATCGTCCAGGATGACGGCTTTGGTGGTCAGGCTGCCTACATCTATACCCAGTGCTTTCATGGCTGAATAAAAATTAAAGCTAGCGGTCTTCCAGCAGTTCAAAGAACTGCTCCAGTTTCCCGCGTATCTCCTCTTCAAAATTAATCGTGGGGTCAACCAGGTCACAGTCCACGGTTAACATCGGCACGTCTATTTCATTCAGGATATCCTTGAAGAGTTTAATCGTGGCGCAGGTGTGGCGGCATCCCATGAAGGCCCAGTATACCGCCCCGTCAATCTTATACTGCTCGGCGCAGTCAACCACATCCTGCAGCGCTTTCCCGGTCAGCGGGCCGTACATGCTGCGTCTCTCCGGAATCAGTTTTGACTTTTGTGCCACGCTCTCCAGCGGTCGGGAGGGGTCCAGTTTGCCTTCTGCCCAGCGGGTAAAAAGGGGCTCAACCACGCTGACCGCGCCATATTCCTGCCCCAGCTTCTCCAGGAATCCAATCAGGTACATCGGCGGCACGAAGAGCGTCATGAGGCGAAAGCGTTCCGGGGACACGGCACCTTTGCCCTCGCGGACCATCTCCGTCAGCTCCTGCCTGACCGCCTCCAGATATTCGATGGCTTCCGGCTGCCCGGGGAAGAGATAATCCGTGGTCAGTAGCTGGAGGAAGTTCTGGGTGCGAAAAGGAGACGGTACTGCCTTCCGCAGTTCGCCGATTTCGCGGAAGAGCTCAATCTGCCGGTCCATGCGGGCCACTATTTCGGCTAGCCTGTCCCAATCCATCTTCCTCCCCGACTTTTCCTCGAGGAAGCGTATCATGTCCTCTAGTTCCCCGATGAGGTATTCCCCTTCAACCGCGCTGTCCTGGAAAGGATGGTCGAGGAAGAACCCGGGGCAGTCATTCAGTTCCATAATCAGTTCGCCGCTCTTGGCGGTATTGTCGCAGATAAGGTTTGACCAGAGCATGGCGTCGGGCCTCGGCAGGGCGCCGAGGGAGAAAGCACCGGCCAGACCGCGGTGCGGGGAGCATATTTCCGGGACCAGCCCCAGTTCCGCCCCGGCGGTGAGAAGCTCGGACTGCTCCCCCAGAAAGAGGGCTATCATCCAGGTGGTCATCTCGGTATGCATCGGGACGATGTCCATGGCATAGAGAATCTCGGCGGGGAAAAAGACGGTATGGGCTGCCACAAAGTTGCCTTCTTCCCGGGCATTCAGCAGCCGGGTGTAGTAATTGGCCAGCATCTGGTAGTAGAGCACCTCGCTCTTCCGCGCATCCGGGCGGGACTGGTTCATCCTGGTAATAATCCGGCAGGCCCGGATAATGGCGCTGACTTTATTGCTTCTCTTCTCCTGATTTATCATTTCCTCTTCGCTTCCAGCATTTCCAGGAAAGCCTGGACTCTGGTTTGAATTTGTCCTGAGCCCGATGTCCCGTACTCCACATCCAGGGCGAGAGTTGGAATCCCCCGCGCCTTCAGATGGTCGGTCAGCAGGGGCAGGTCATGGGCATACGGCACGCAGTAGCGTATAATCTGGCTGATGACGCCGTCCACCCTGAAATCGCGGGCGAGCCCGAGTATCCGGTTGAAGCGCTCATCTGAAGGCAGCATGCGGGCACAGGGGAAGTTGCTCAGGTAGCGCCGGGAGATAGCTTCCAGGGGCGCCGTGTTCCCGCCCAGCACCACCGGGTCAGACCAGTAACGGGTGCTGGTGCAGAGCTCATCGGTCACCACCAGCCCTCCCTGTGACTCGATGGACTTGATGAACTCGGGATTGTTCATGACGCTGCCGGTGACCATCAGGTGGGCTCTGCCTTTATGGCATCTGCCGGAATCGGCAATCTCACTCAGGAGGGCTCGCAGCCACTCGTTGAACCGCTCTTTGGGCATGCGCAGGCCGGCATTGAGCACTTCCATGGTCTCGGCACCGGTGATGGGAGGCTCGTCTTGCTTTCGCAGTTCATAGAGGTCTTTCAGAAGCGTTCTTGATTCGTTATAGACTTCGATGGAATGGCGCAGCTTCTCATCGGTTACCGGGACGCCAAGAAATTCCTCCAGATGCTGCTTGAACTCCGTTACCTGCTGGTGGTAGAGGGCGTGTGCTTTTTCAGTATACTTGCGCGGGACAGTAATGACATGATGGAAAGGGGACTTGATATAATATTGCCACAGGTCAAACAGGCGGCGGGCGCCATCGCAGGTGGAACCGGCGATGATGCCGTCCAGGAAATCATACTCCCCTCTGAGCCCCATCTGCAGGCAGCTGCGGGAGAAGGAGCAGTTGCTGATGTAAAGATAGGCATTGCCGTCCTCAAGCTCCATTTCCTGAGAGTATCCGGTTATCCTGACCGGCAGGGCGCCGGCGGCGTGTATGACTTCCTCCGGGACATAGGTGCAGAGCCAGCCAAACACTTTCTTCCCCAGGCGTTTATGCTCCAGAACCTCGCTGGTCCCGGGGAAAGCCTCATTCACTTCCCGGAAACGGTGAAGCATATTCAGTCTGGTCTTCTTTTCCGAATCTACAGTCATAATAAATCACTATCCGGCTTTTGCGGTTTCAAGGTCAAATCCAGTCCGCGCATCAGGGACAGTCCCGGCGTAAAAGCCATTATATACTTTGCCCGCCGGCTAGCTCAAAAATCTAATCCGGGCGAAAACCGACAAATATGGCGCCCGGCCCGGCCCCGTATCCCATCACCGGGCTGTACTCGCTGACGATTACGGATAAACAGTTGAACTGCTGCTTGAGCAGTTCGATGAGCCTCTCCGCCATTTCCGGAGCGGCGGCGTGCATTACCATAAAATGTAAAGAGTCCGTTTCCGCCTCTTTTTTGATTAGCTCAACTAGCTTCTGGTAGCCGCTCTCCCGGTTCCTTACCTTATCGACAAACTCTAAAGTGCCTTCGGCGGTCACCCGGTTAATCGGTTTGATGTTGAATAACGAGGCCATTCTGGAGGCGAGCTTTGACATGCGCCCGGTGCGGTAGACATAGCGCAGGGTATCCAGCATCATGACACCCCCGGTCTTTTGCCTCGCCTGTTCGGCGGCGCTGACAACCCGGTCCAGGTCCATTCCCCGTGCCGCCGCCTGGGCCGCCGCCAGAACGATTAATCCCTGCGCTCCGGCGACAGTTCTGGAATCGAAAATTCTCAGGTTGGTCTGTGGTGCTTCCTTTTGCAGCATTTCTGCCGCCAGCCCCGCCGTCTTGTAATTGGCACTCAGAGCGGATGATAGCGCAATGTGGAGAATAGCCGGTGCCATTTTGCTTAATCTCTGGTATTCCTTGAGAAAATAGCCCGGGTTAAGCGCCGAGGTGGTAAACTTGTCCGGGTCTTTCTTTATCAGTTGATAGGCGTCTGATATGCTTAAAGATACCCCTTCAATATAGGTGGTGCCATCGTAAAATATGTTGGCTGCCGGGACCACCGTTATCCGGTATTTCTGGGCTAAATTTTTCGGGGTACCGGCCACGCTATCGGTCATAACCAGCACCTTTGTCATTTCAGTTACCTCCTGAGTTGAGTTTATCAACCCGGTCTCGGCTTGACCTCACGATACGAGGTAGCCGCCATCCACGACGACCATGCTCCCGGTAATGTAACCGGCCAGGTCTGAGGCCAGAAAGAGGGCGACCCGTCCGATATCATCAGCCCTGCCCATCCGTCCCAGGGGCATACGTGCCATAAAGGCTTTTAACTGCGCTTTTCTCTGGTCCGTTGGCGACTCGGTAAGTTTGGAGACAACGCCTTCGGTCAGGATGCCGCCGGGGGCGATTGCGTTAACCCGGATATCATGTCGGCCCAGCTCCCGTGCCATGCTTTTGGTCAGCGTGAGCATGCCGCCTTTGGAGGCATCATAAGCTGCCATTCCGTCGGCGGAAGGGTGGACGGAGTCAATCGAGACGATGTTTATGATGCAGCCGCCTTTTCCCCGCTCCATCATATGCCGGCTTACCTGACGGCTGCAGAGAAAGGTGCCTTTCAGATTTATGGAAATCACCCGCTCGAAATCATCGCCGGTCATTTGAGTCAGCGGTATCCGGGGATAAATGCCGGCGTTATTTACCAGAATATCGATACCGCCCGTTTTCTTCAGCGCTGTCTCTGTCATGCGTTCCACTTCGTCTTCGATGCTAACGTCGCATTGAATGGGGTCGGCTTGATAGCCGTTCCCGCCAAGCTCTTGAACGGCTTGCTGAGTTCTTTCGAGGTTGGTATCGGCGATGATGATTCTGGCGCCTGCCTCAGCGAGTCGGCGGGATATGGCGAGGCCAATACCTGTGGCACCGCCGGTAATGATGGCTGCCTTTCCTTTCAGATTGATAAGCTCACGGACTGGCACGCGGTCACTGGATAAAGCCATTTTTTAGCCTAGCCCTTTTAAATACCTCGAATCTCTATGTATTGTATAAACTTGGTTTAACCGCTGTCAACTGTTAGGCTCCGCCCCGGCAGGAAAATTAACCTCAGGTGTGCTATCATTATTCCGGGACGTGATGCGGCGCGCCCGGTGGTCTGTTCGAGGCTAAAATTAAAGAGGACTTGACTGGAGTGATTGCCATTATTGATTACGGTGCCGGGAATCTGCGGAGCGTGGCTAACGCTATCAGCAGCCTGGGATATGAGCCCAGGATAACCGGCAACCCCGGCGAGCTGTCTGATGCCCGGCTGGTCATCCTGCCCGGCGTCAGCGCGGCTGCCTATGCCATGGAGAACCTCAAAAGACGGGGCATGGTTGAGCCGGTTTGCCGGCTTATTGCCGAGAGGCGACCCTTTCTCGGTGTCTGTATTGGCCTCCAGATTCTCTTTACCGGGACCGAAGAGGGCGGCTGGCACGACTGCCTTGACGTTATCCCCGGCCGGGTAAAGAGACTTCCCGCCGGGCTGAAAGTTCCCCACATGGGCTGGAACCAGGTAAAGCAGAAATTTTCCCACCCGGTGTTTGAGGGCATACCGGACGGGGCCAACTTTTATTTTGTGCACAGCTACTATGGCGAACCGGAAGACAAATCACAGGTAGCCGGCGAGACCGAATACGGTATCCCTATCTGCAGCGTTATTGCCCGGGATAATCTGGTAGCGACCCAGTTTCACCCGGAAAAGAGCGGCGAGGTGGGGCTTAGGATATATGATAATTTCATCAGGCTTGCTCTATCGGCAAACATGCTTGGTTAGCGGGGAGCGGTATTAAATGCTGACCAAAAGGATTATCCCCTGCCTTGATGTAAAGGATGGACGGGTGGTCAAGGGGAGGAGTTTTATCCAGCTGCGTGATGCCGGTGACCCCGTGGAGCTTGCCGGCTTCTATTATAAAGAGGGCGCTGACGAGCTGGTCTTTCTGGATATAACGGCTACGCCGGAGGGACGCGGCACCATGGTCAGCGTCGTTGAGCGCATTTCCGAGAAGGTGTTCATGCCTCTGGCGGTGGGGGGAGGACTGCGGACTGTCAGCGATATGCGGCGTATGTTGGTCGCCGGGGCGGACAAGGTTGCCATAAATACGGCAGCGGTGCTCACCCCGGACCTAATCAGGGAAGGCGCCACTAAATTTGGCAGCCAGTGCATCGTGGTGGCGCTGGATGCCAAGCGTGTGGAGGAGGATAAGCCGGGGTGGGAGGTCTATATCTATAGCGGTCAGAAGCCGACCGGGATTGATGCTGTCCAGTGGGCAAAGCGGGCGGTGGAACTGGGAACCGGCGAATTGCTGCTGACCAGCATTGATGCTGATGGTCACCGTGCCGGATATGACCTTGAGCTTACCCGCGCGGTTTCTGAAGCCGTGGACGTGCCGGTTATCGCCAGTGGCGGTGCCGGTACTCCGGAAGACCTCTATCAGGCCATCGCTCTGGGGAAGGCGGACGCGGTTCTGGCGGCCAGTATCTTCCATTACGGGGTCCACTCGATTATGGAGACCAAGGAGTACCTGGCAAAAGAGGGGATACCGGTCCGGATCTGAAGGGAACTATTTGATAATCCCGGGTGAGTTGAGGAAGGATATGGCGAAAGAAGAGAATTCAGCCTACCCCTCGCAGTATGAAACCGAGGCCCTGCTCAAGGATGGCTCGAGAATCCTGCTGCGGCCCATCAAGAGGGAGGATGCGGAACGGTGGCTCACCTTTTTCCGGCGGCTGGACAGGAAACATGTCCGCTACTTCCGCCTTTACCGCCTGAAGGAAAAGGTAGACCCGGAGGACGCTCTGCGCTTCTGCACGGTGGACTACAAGAATACTTTTGCCTTTGTGGCCGAAGTGCTGAAGGAAAAAAGCAGGGATATTGTAGCCATCGGACGCTATTACCGTTTGCCCAACAAGCAGTCGGCGGTGGTCACTTTTGCCGTTGAGGATGCCTATCGGGGAAAGGGAATCGGTACCAGACTGCTCGAGTGGCTGGCAAAAGTTGCCCGCGATAACGGTATCACCACTTTTGAGGGTGATGTCTTTGCCAGAGACGAGCGGATAGTAACCGTTCTGAGGGACTACGGATTCCGGATT
>CAZRBS010000027.1:17484-18671 GCA_964598405.1 uncultured Dehalococcoidaceae bacterium | reverse complement strand
AGCCAACAAGAATGGCAGGTATTATGGTGTCTTCGACATCGGCAGGGATCCGGCCAGCGGCAGGCGAAGACAGAAGTGGACAGGTGGTTTTATCACCAAGCGCGATGCCCAGAAAGCTCTGACTGCAGCCATCAGCCAAGTCAACACAGGAAAGTATACACTGCCTAACCGGGAGACCGTGGCTGAACTCTGCCGTAACTATTGCAGTACCACCAGCGCAAACCGCGTAAGGTCAATTACTCTGCAGAGTTATTTTTCAATGCTTAAAAACCATGTTATCTCCAAACTGGGATCCAGAAAGGTATCTGAACTTACCGCCGATGACCTCAATCAAATGATGGCCGAAATGGCCAAAGCAGGCAAATCTGCTACGACCATCCGGTACGTCCTCAGAATCGTCCATCATATGCTGAAAGATGCTATGCAGAAGGGTAAGCTAGCTCAAAACGTAGCCGAGTTGTGTGACCCGCCGCCAGCCAGGAAAGCTGATTTTGAGGTATGGGATGAGATGGAAATGGATATCTTTCTTACAGCAGCTGCCGAATCGAAATATTATGAACTATATTCAACTCTCGCGTTGATAGGTGCGCGTCGCAGCGAAGGCATTGGTCTTAAATGGGGCGACGTGGATTTAGACAGCGACTTCCCCAAGATTCACATCCGGCGCACTGCCTACAAGCTTGACAATAGGGAATGGCGATTCGAGCAGCCTAAAACCAGGCGCTCCATGCGAGAGATAGATATACCCTATTCTCTGGCACATCTGCTGCGTCGACTTCGCGAACGGCAAGAAGCAGATGCCGAATGGGCCGGCAGAGAGTTCAGTGAGGATGATTTCGTCTTCGCCAATCTGGACAGCTCGCTGCCCGATCCCCACCATGTAACCAAGATCTTCAATCAGATTGTTGAGAGAGCAGGCCTGAAGCGCATTCGCCTTCACGATTTAAGGCACACCTATGCTACCCTGCAGAGGAAGTATGGCGTTCCAATCGAGGCCATCAGTAAGGTTCTCGGTCATGCCAGTGATATCGTAACCCTGACGATTTATGACCACTGGGAGGGGGAATCACGAGTAGCTGCCGATTCGATTGATACTATGCTGGAGGATATTGCCAGGCAAAAAGACGTTAGAAAAATGTTAGAAGAAGAGGAAGGGGTTGAGCGTAGGCCGTACAGGTCTCGAACCT
>CAZRBS010000027.1:0-17474 GCA_964598405.1 uncultured Dehalococcoidaceae bacterium | reverse complement strand
ACGGCACTTGATTAAAAGTCAGGTGCTCTGCCAACTGAGCTAACGGCCCATGTGCGCTTTCACCAGGCGGTCAAAATCATCTTCCTGGTTGGGTCAGTGAGCCAGATTTCTGAATTTACTTTTGAGTTTCTAACTCCCTGATTTTAGCAAATCGGCGCTATCCACGCAAGCGTATGTAAAACGTACTGCCCCGCCTGATTTTATCATCGTTTGTTCGCAGCGAGCGTTATTGACTTTCTCTTTTCGCGGTGTTACTATCCCATTACCAATTGAACCATACGGCAGGAAAATAACTACTACCACTTTCCTGAAGAGAGGAGAGCAGCATGGAAGAAGTAGATACCCTGGTAAAGACAACCCTCGGAGAAATCGAAAAAGTACTCAGCACCAGAACTGTGGTTGGAGAACCCATCACCGTTCAGGATGCCACCATGATACCCCTGATAAGTGTTGGATTTGGCTTCGGGGCTGGAGGCGGCACAGGGAGAGGAGAAGCCAAACAAAAGGGTGAGGGCACCGGGGGTGGCACCGGAGGCGGCGCCTGGGTAAAACCCATCGCCGTGGTCATCATAGACAAGCAGGGTGTAAGGATAGAGCCAGTCAGAGGCGGCCTGGCGACCGCGATAGAAAAGATAGGTGAGACGATACCCCAGATGATGGAAAAATGCATCGAAACCTGCGTCCAAAAATGGGGAGAGCGCAAGAAGGAAGGACAGTAGCAGTTGTGGGCTATTGTTACTCTGGTTAGCCTGACCCTCATTCTAACCCTTGTTCTCTGTGTGCCGCTCGAGATGACCCTTCAGGCGGACTTGCGTGGAAAGCCGAAGTTTCGGCTGAGGTGGTCGTGGTTCTTCGGTCTGGTCAGCAAGGACATGGCAAAAAAGGATAAGAAGCCCGGGGATAAGGGGAAAATGGCCGGGAAAAAGCACATATCCGGAAAGGGAAAGAGGAGATTCGGAGATATGCTTGAAGTCCTGCGGACCAGGGGCCTGCCGGGTCAGTTCAAACGTTTGCTTAAAGAGAGCCTCGGCAGCCTCAAGGTCCGGGACCTCACGGCAGATTTAAGGGTGGGACTCGGAGAGCCGGCTGATACCGGCCTTCTTTTTGCCTTTGCCGGACCGGCCGTTTTCTGGTTTAATTCCTGCACTCCCCACCGGATAAGGGTGCGACCTTCCTTGGCGGATGAGGGGGAACTTGAAGGTTATTCACAGGGCGTAATAAGGCTCCGCCCTATCCGGCTGGTTGTGCCTTTCCTGCGTTTTGTCTTCTCAATTGCCACAGCAAGACTGGTCAAAAAGCTGGTAATGAAATGGATAAGAAAGAGGAAGTAGAGATTGGCAGCCCGGTAACTGTCAGGGGAACGACTCTGATTCCGGTAATACGGTTTTCGCTGAACTCCTGGCACCATAAGGGCGGCGTTTCTTTTCTGGGCATGAAGCAGCCGGTCAACGTTGTCGTGATTTCGCCGTGGAAAAAGAAGGCCTTCAGAATAACCGGTGAAGAAATTGCTTTGCAACAGCTTTTACAGGAAGTCCCTGAGGCAGAAGAGATAATTCAGGGGACCGTGCCCGGTAAGTAGAAGGCCATCCGTTTTGCGCATTAAGCGCGGTGGCATTATAGACAAGAAAATCGGATCTTCCGTATAATTTCTTTTAGCAGGAGAGGGGGAAGGTATGGCAAAGAGGCTTTTCCGCAGCCGGGAAGACCGCATGATATGGGGCGTATGCGGTGGCCTGGCAAAATACTTTGACATAGACCCCACCATCGTCAGGATAATCTTTGTCCTGCTGCTGTTCGCCAACGGGATAGGCGTACTCGCCTATCTAATTATAGCCATTGTAGTTCCCCTGGAAGGCTCCAAATCCACCGCCCCCAGAGAGGCAGTGAAAGAAAACGCGGAAGAATTAAAGGATACCGCCAGGGAACTTGGCCGTGAACTTCACTCCACGTTTGCTGATACCGAAGATGAGATCAAGCCAGAAGAAGCGGATAAGATTAAACACCGCCGCCGTAACGCCCTCGGCATTATCCTTATCGCCGGTGGTATCGTCCTCCTGCTGGGAAGTTTGAACCTCTTTACGTGGCTGCGATGGATGTACCTGTGGCCCTTAATCCTGGTCGCCGTTGGCCTTATCATCATCTTTAGCACCAGGAGAAAGTAACCATGTCCGGGCAAAAGCTACACAAAGCACATGGCATCCCCGTATTCGGCATTTTTCTGCTGTTTCTGGGGATAGTCTTCCTGCTGCAGACCCTGAACGTCCTTCCGTGGGGCGTATGGGGTAAACTGTGGCGTTTCTGGCCGGTTTTGATTATCATCGCCGGTCTAAGTATTTTACTCAGGCGCTATAATCTCTGGCTGGTGAGTGCACTGATTCTGGCGCTGCTCTTTGCCTGCCTCGGCATTGCCATCTGGCAGCACGGTCTGTCTCTGCCGCCGGGAGACGTAACCGAAAGCCTTTCCGAGCCTCTCGATGGTCTGGCGAGTGCCCGGGTCCAGATAGACCTTACCGCGGGAAGCCTGACCGTCGGCAACCTGCCTGCCACATCCCCGAACTTTGCCGAAGCGTATTCCCGGTCTGGCCACAGGGACATGAGAGCGAGCTTCCAGAGGCAGGGTGACGAGGGCGTTTTCTATTTCAGCACCGAGCAGGCCGACCGGCGCTTCTGGAAAGAAGCGGAGAACAGCTGGGAGATCCGGTTCGCCAGAAACATCCCTTTAACCATGGCCGCCAAGTCAGCGGCAGGCAATCTGGAACTTGACCTCGGTGAACTGAAAGTGACCGACTTTCAAATGGAGATAGATGCCGGCAACTGTCTGGTGAAGATGCCCGCATCAGCCGGCACCACCTCTGCCCGTATCAAGGCTGACGTCGTCAATCTGGAAGTGACCGTTCCGGAAGATGTGGCGGCTAAAATCAGGGTGGAGACGGACCTGAGCGCCTTTGAGATAGACGAGGGCCGTTTCCCGAGGGAGGGCGATAATTATATCTCCCCGAATTTTGAGAGCGCCCGAAACCGGGTTGAACTGGAGCTGGATTGCGATATCGGAAGAGTTAAACTGAAATAGGGGGCCGACAGGGATTTGATTGATGAAAGCTATATGAAAGAGGCTTTAAAGCTGGCGCGAAAAGGCCTGGGAAAGACCAGCCCGAACCCCATGGTGGGCACTGTCATCGTCAAAGACAAACGAATAATCAGCCGGGGCTACCACCATCATTTCGGAGGCAATCACGCCGAAGTCAACGCCATTCAAAACGCCGGCGAGAATCTGGCTCGGTCAACCCTCTACGTTACGCTGGAACCCTGCTGCTATCACGGCAAAACGCCTCCCTGCGTGGATGCCATCATCAAGAGCAATATCGGGCGGGTGGTCATCGGCACTCTGGATCCGAACCCGCGTGTCCACGGAAAGGGCGTGGAGCTGCTGGAGCGGGGGGGAATCGAGACCACGGTGGGCGTGCTGGAGGCAGAATGCCGCGACCTGAATGAGGCCCACTTCAAATATATGACCACCCGCCTCCCTCTGGTCACCCTGAAGTTCGCCCAGACCCTGGACGGCAGGATTGCCACCGCCACCGGAAAATCACGGTGGATAAGCTCGGAAAAGTTCCGAAGGCTGGCTCACCGGCTGCGGGCTATCAACGACGCCGTAATGGTAGGAATTGAAACCGTGCTGGCTGATGACCCCCGGCTTACCGTACGCCTGGTTAAAGGAAGAAACCCGACCAGAGTTGTCCTGGATTCCGGGTTAAGAATCCCGCCAGGTGCCGGGGTAATCAGGAGCCGGGAAGAAGCCCCCGTCATCATCGCCACCACTTCTCGTGCCGATGAGAAAAAGGTGCACTTCTTACGCAATCTGGGGATTGAGGTCCTGCTAGCCCCCGAAGACGAGGCGGGAGAGGTTGACCTGAAACATCTGCTCAGGGTGCTGGGGGAGCGGGGAATTTCCTCGGTCCTGGTAGAAGGGGGAGCCGGAGTTATCACCTCGCTGCTGAGCCGGAGTCTGGCGGACAGGATAGTTGCTGCCATAGCGCCAAAGATAATGGGTAAGGGTATCGAGGCGGTGGGAGAGCTAGACATACGTGAAATCAGCCAGGCGGTAAAGCTAGCCTTTACCAGGACATATAGAGCCGGCGAAGACCTGGTTGTTGAAGCCAGAGTCGGCGCTCACCAAGCCTGACCGCGCTTCGACATATATTCTATGACCTCGGCGACGATAAACAGCGACCCCGTAGCGCAGATGAGGTCGCTGGGCTCAGCTCTGGTCAGCGCCAGCTCCACCGCTGAAGCCACATCTTCCGTCACCTCGGGAACTACTCCCATCCCGGCGAACTCGCCGGCAAGCCTGGCGGTCTCGACGGCACGGGGGTGGCGGGAGCGCGTAACGATAACCGTGCCGGGGAGAAACGTCAGCTCCGCGACCATCCCGGCAATATTCTTGTCCGAAGAAGCCCCGAAAATGAGCAGCATCCGGTCAAAATCAAAATACTGCTTCAGCGCCTCAATGAGCTTCCCTGCCGAGTCCGCGTTATGAGCACCGTCAACAACGACCCAGGGCTTGCGCTTCAGTATCTGCAGCCTTCCCGGCCAGTGCACTTCTGCCAGCCCGTGAAAAATGCTCTCCACCGGGATTTTCGCCCCCCGTGTTATCAGGACCTCGGCCGCCGCCACCGCCGCGGCCGCGTTCTCCAGCTGGTACTCACCGAGCAGCGGGAGGCTGAGGTCATACTCGCCGGCTATTCCCTTCAACCGAAAGGACTGACCCTCCGGGCTGAAGGACTGCCTGCGCCAGGTCACGTCACTGCCCAGCCTTATCAGCCTTACCTTACGCTCACGGCATACTCTTTCGACGACTTCCATTGCTTCCGGAGACTGCGGGGAGCTTACCACAACGCTTCCCGGCTTGATAATCCCGGCTTTTTCCGCGGCTATCCGGGAGAGGGTATCCCCCAGGACATCGGTGTGGTCGAAACTTATCGAGGTGACAACGCAGACTTCCGGTTTCACCACGTTGGTAGCATCAAGGCGCCCTCCCAGCCCCGTCTCCAGCACCTGGTAATCCGCTTTCATTTCTTTGAAATAGCTAAAAGCCAGCGCCGTCAGCAATTCAAAAGTGGTCAGCTCGCCGAACCTGCCGGAGCCGTTCACCGCTTCCACCTCGGGCTTCATCATTTCGACCAGCCCGGCAAATACAGTTCCGTCAACGGGTACCCCGTCGACCTTTATCCGTTCATCGGGGCTGATGAGGTGAGGGGAGGTATAGAGTCCGGTCCGGTAGCCTGCCCGGGTCAAAATAGAGGCAATCATGGCGGCGGTGCTGCCTTTCCCTTTGGTGCCGGCAACATGGACCGCCCGGGCAGGCTGCTGGGGGTTGCCCACTCTCTCCAGCAGCAACTCAATACGTCTTAAATCAAAAACGAGCGCAGAACGCGGCACCCGCTCATAATCGGCGAAACTCAAAACGTAATCTAAAGCCGTCCGGTAGTCCACACCTGTCCTCCCGCTAAATAAAACTATCATAATCTTACTATCTGGCACCCATCAGGTAAAGTAAATTTCCCATAAAAATTTTTGGCAACAATCCTGAAAACCCTTGACAAACACTATATGTTGTGGTATTTTTACACTTGCCATACTATATACAGTGGATTTTTAATTATGGACTGCCCTTATTGTGGTTATAATGACTCAAAAGTGATAGATTCCCGCGATGTAAACGATGGCATACGGCGCCGGCGGCAGTGCCTGAAATGCGACTCCCGCTTCACCACCTACGAGCGTCTGCACCCGGCTGGACTTTTCGTCATCAAGAAAGATGAGAGGCGGGAAGAATTTAACCGGGAGAAGCTGCTGTCCGGCATCCGCAAGGCATGCGAAAAGAGACCGCTGCATAGCGGCACGGTGGACAGGCTTGCCGATGATATAGAGGCGGAACTTTACGGCTCCGGCAGGCTGGAGGTACCCAGTGCCGTCCTCGGCGACATGGTAATGGAGAAATTAAAGGGCCTGGACCACATTGCCTATATCCGTTTTGCCAGTGTCTACCGTGAATTCGCTGACCTTACCAGCTTAAAACAGGTTGTAGATGCCCTGGCCAGCGCTGAAACAGGCACCTCCCGCCACCCCGGCCAGCTATCCCTGCTGCCCACCGATAAGCTGGAAGAACTGGCCGGCGGGGACCGTGGTAAAGGCTACACCAAATCGGCCAGAAGCAAGAGCAAAGCAGGAACCACTGATGGACGCAGCTAGGCAAACCGAAGGTAAAAACTCTCCGGCGCTAAATCGCAACCGGATAGCCAGGGCTGTCTTCAACGCTGCCGAATCTATGGGCATGTCAGACAGGAAACTGGTTGAGCGCCTCACGGCCCGGGTAATCGAACGTCTGGAGCGCAAACAGTCGCCACCGTCACCCACCCTTCCCGGAATGGAAGACCTGGTGGCAAGCTCATCCCGCCGGCAGACCCACCTGCCGGGCGATATTGACATCCAGGCTATGGTGGAGGAAATCCTGACCGCGGAGGAGCTAAAACACACAGAGGAGGCAAGAGCTGAAATGAGAAATATTGATACCGCCAGGACAAAGAGCCCGTCTACTTCTGGCGTTAAGCTTACGGAAAATGCTCTCCACGTGCTGCAAAAGAGGTATCTCAAGAAGGACAGGCAGGGACAGGTCATCGAAATGCCCGAGGAGATGTTCCGTCGTGTGGCACAGGCTATCGCCTCTGCCGAGCTTATCTACAACCCTGAGGCAGATGTGAAGGAAAGGGAGGAGGAATTCTACCAGCTTATGACCAGTCTGGAGTTTCTGCCCAACTCCCCCACCCTGATGAACGCGGGCAGAGAACTGGGGCAGCTTTCCGCCTGCTTTGTCCTGCCCATCGAGGACTCGATGGAGTCCATCTTTAACGCCGTGAAGTACACCGCACTTATCCACAAGAGCGGCGGAGGGACCGGTTTTTCCTTTTCCAGACTGAGGCCGGAAAAGGACAGGGTGGGCTCAACCGGCGGAGTGGCCAGCGGCCCGGTATCCTTCATCCGCGCTTTTGATACCGCCACCGACGTTATCAAACAGGGAGGGATGCGCCGGGGGGCCAATATGGGTATCCTCAGCGTCGACCATCCGGATATCATGAAGTTTATCACCGCCAAGGAGGACATGACCGCCCTGACCAACTTCAATATATCCGCAGCGGTAACCACCGAATTTATGGAAGCAGTTAAGGCAGGCACCGATTACGAGCTGATAAACCCGCGCACCGGAGAGGTGGAGGGTAAGCTAAATGCCAGAGAAGTGTTTGATAAAATAGTGGACATGGCCTGGAAAACGGGCGACCCGGGCATCGTCTTTATCGACCGCATAAACCGGGACAACCCCACCCCCCATCTCGGCACGATTGAAAGCACCAACCCCTGCGGCGAGCAGCCCCTCCTTCCCTACGAATCCTGCAACCTCGGCTCCATCAACCTGGCCAAGATGTTGCGAAGCACGAACGGCACCGCCGAGATTGACTACTCCAAATTAACCCGGACGATAAAGACAGCGGTCAGATTTCTGGATAACGTCATTGATGTCAACCAGTTCCCGCTGGATGAAATTGCGGAAATGACGCGGAAGACCAGAAAAATCGGGCTCGGGGTAATGGGATTTGCCGATATGCTCATCCAGCTGGGCATCCCCTACAACTCGGAGGAAGCGCTGCGGACGGCTACCGGCATCATGCAGTTCATAAATGAAGAGGCCACCAAAGCCTCGGTAGAACTGGGCAAGGAGCGCGGCGTCTTTCCCGCCTTCAAGGGAAGCATCTATGACTCTCCTGAAGGCCCGCGGGTAAGAAACGCCTCCCGCACCACCATCGCCCCTACCGGTACCCTGAGCATAATATCCGGCTGCTCCAGCGGCATTGAGCCCCTCTTCGCACTGAGCTACACCAAGAACATACTGGACGGCTCCCGGCTGATAGAAGTGAATCCCTACTTTGAAGAAGCGGCCAGGAACGGAAGTTTTTACTCCGAGGAACTGATGCAGAAGCTGGCGGAAGGAACCCGCCTCAGCGACATTGACGGCGTGCCCGATGATGCCAGGAGGTTATTCGTTACCGCACACGAGATAACCCCGGAATGGCACGTCAGAATGCAGGCGGCCTTTCAGAAGTCCACCGATAACGCCGTCTCCAAAACGGTCAACTTCCCCAAGGAAGCTACCCGGGAGGACGTCACTAGGGTGTATAAGCTTGCCTACGAGGAGGGTCTGAAAGGAATTACCATTTACCGTGACCGGAGCCGTGACGCACAGGTATTAACCACCGGCAAGAAAGAAAAACCGGAGGAGCCGGGGCTTACGCCGAGGAAAAGGTCAAAAATAACCACCGGGATAACGGAAAGGGTAACCACCGGCTGTGGCTATATCTATGTCACCGTTAATTCCGATGAGCAGGGAATATTCGAGGTCTTTTCCCACCTGGGGAAAGCCGGCGGCTGTGCCTCGGGCCAGCTTGAAGCCACCTGCCGCCTTATCTCCCTGGCTTTAAGGGCTGGAATGGATGTGGCTTCAATAGTGAAACAGCTCCGGGGCATCCGCTGTCCATCCATCGCCTGGGAAGAGGGTAAAGCTATCCTTTCCTGTGCCGATGCCATTGCCAGCGTGCTGGAAAAGCACATCACCGGCTATGGCAACAAGCCCAAGGTGGAGGACTATGGCCTGGCCAAGAACATGGTCGGCCAGTGCCCGGAGTGCAGCAACACGCTCGTCTTCCAGGAAGGCTGTTTTATCTGCCCGGCCTGCGGATATACCAAGTGCTAAAGTAAAAGGAGGAGTACTTTGGATCAGGATGTCTCGGTAAGGAAAGAGGTTATCGTATTTCAAAATGCGGAGGCACAGAGGGTGGGCACTGTGATTCAAGAATTACGTCAGCGCCATGGCCTGTCACTTACGGATTTCGCTCGCGTGGCGAAAATTACAGAGGACTACCTGGTCCGACTTGAAGAAGGAAACGAGTCCAAAGTAGAAAAAGCAATCCTGGAAAACATCAAAAAAGCCGGCAGGGTGTTTGAGCGAAGCGAACGCCTGTCATAGGGAAAGACGACTACATCCGCCCCGCCTGCTGATAAGAATTGCGAGTCAAGAAGATAATTTGACATGCTACACGTTAGCGTGTATAATAAGAAGTAAATGAATATATATAATTTTCTCGACATTGGAATAGCTCCATATTTTGAAAATAGAGAGTTCTCTATAAAGCTTTTTCACGGAGACTGCCTTAAAATCCTGCCGCAATTTCCACGAGACTCTATTGATATGATCTTCGCTGACCCCCCTTATTTTTTATCTAACGGAGGCATAACTTGCCATGCTGGGAAAATGGTCTCAGTTAACAAAGGAGAATGGGACGTATATCAAGGAGCGGTGGAAAGTCACGGGTTCAACTTAGCGTGGCTAAAGGAATGCCAGCAGGTGCTGACCAAAAATGGCACAATTTGGGTATCAGGCACAGCGCACGTAATATTTTCCGTTGGTTTCGGTATGCAACATCTAGGGTTCAAGATTTTAAATGACATTATTTGGTTCAAACCCAATGCTTCTCCTAACCTCAGCTGCCGGTACTTTACCCACTCAACAGAAACGGTACTCTGGGCTGCCAAAAACAAGAAAAGCAAACACACCTTCAACTATAAACTAATGAAAGAGCTTGGAAACGGAAAGCAAATGCGTAACCTGTGGGAAATATCTCCTCCCCAACCGAGAGAAAAAAAACATGGTAAGCACCCTACCCAGAAGCCATTGAAACTATTAGAAAGAGTCATACTAGCCTCAACTAACGAAGGGGATCTTATTCTAGACCCTTTCAATGGTAGCGGAAGTACAGGCATTGCTGCTTTAAGGCTGGGCAGAAAATATATTGGAATTGAGACATCTGAAGAATACTTAGAGCTAACGGTAAAACGTTTGAAAGACGAGTTTAAAAACCCCAGATTTACCTTAACTGAAAATGAAGTTTGGCCAGTCAAGTAACTTCTTCGTTGTGCTAGTCTTTGAAGCGCACCGGTGGGGGATAGTTCCTAACTGCGGCGGTAATAATTCTATCGATCTCATCATCCCCTGATGCCACCCACCTGATAAAACTCATTAGAAAGCCGCGAGGAGGGTCATACTTACTTTTCCTCGTTCCTCCTGGACCAAAGTTGAAATCTTGCTCAACCATCAATAGTTGCGTATAGACCAAATTTACTAGCGCCTCATCCAATTGCATCGGAAAATTAAAAGCACTCGTTTCTTGAGCTACTTCTTCTGGGTCACTACCTTCGTATATCTTTTCTACTGCTATGAAGAGGCTTTGTGCCTGCTGCAAGTCACTTAGTCCCTTCAGATAGTAGTCAAATAACAAGCGAACGTGCGTAGGGTAAAACTCTGGTCTGCCAGGAATTACCAAACCTACGGCAAAATCGTGCGGTGAGAATTTACCTGTTTGCGTAGCGGTCACCTGAACACCTTTTGGACTCGTGTAGATTACTCTTCGTTCATCAGGTTGCAATTTCCCTAATACAAGGCTAGCGGTAACTATATCCACAGTTATCTTCCTCCCTCACTTATATTGTAACATACTATCAAATTGTGAGTTTTTCCATGAAGTTTAGTATCAGTAACCCTTCCCCTACCGTCTTTGACACCCCCATAGGCCAGTGTTATGATTATGAGTAGTCCTGTGTAAGTGGGGCTGATATTAAATGTCCAATATTGAACTATACCTGATCCTCCTCGGCATCTGTCTGCTATTCTCAGCCTTCTTTTCCAGCTCGGAAACGGCCTTCACCACATTGCAGAGGGTAAGGGTCGAGCACCTCATCGAGAATAAAGTCAGGGGAGCGAGACGAGTCAGCCGAATAATCGAGCGACCCGAGAAATTTCTCTCCACCGTCTTATTTGGCAATACACTGGTCAACACCGCCGCCGCGGCTCTGGCCACGGCGCTGGCCGTCTCCCTGTGGGGGGAGCGGGGCGTCCTTTACGCCACCATCGGGGTAACCGTCCTTCTCCTGATATTTGCCGAAACCACCCCCAAGACCATGGCCGCCCAGCATTCAGAAAAAATGTCCCTCCTCTTCGCCCGCCCCCTGGGCTTCATCTCCTGGCTGCTTACCCCTTTCGTCATCGTCCTGAGCTGGATAGCTTCCTCCTTTACCAGGCTCGTCGGAGGGAGAACACCGGTACCCCGTTCACTGGTCAGTGATGAGGAAATCCGCACCATGATATCACTGGGACACAAAGAAGGCACCATGGAAGAAGCCGAAGCCGAAATGCTGCACAAGGTCTTCGACTTCGGTGACCGCCCCGTCCGCGAGGTCATGGTCCCCCGCCCCGAAGTGGTCAGCATCGAGCAGGGCTCCAAACTCTCCGACTTCCTCGCCCTCTACTCCCAGTCCCCGCTCTCACGCTTTCCCGTCTACCAGGAGAACATGGATAACGTCGTCGGCATCCTCTCCGTGAAAGATATCCTTATGGCCCAGGCCAAGGGCACCATCAACGGAGGCGATACCATCGACGACCTGGCACGTCCCCCCTACTTCGCCCCGGAAACCAAACGCATCAACGAACTCTTCGCCGAAATGCGCGACAAGAACTTCCGCATGTGCGTGGTGGTCGACGAGTTCGGCGGCACCGCCGGCGTCGTCAGCCTCAGCCGTCTGGTCGAGGAAATCGTCGGCGAGGTGGGTGACGAGCTGGCGGAAGTGGAGAAGGACTACGAGATAATCAACGAATATACCTTCCAGATTGACGGCAGCATGCGCATCGAGGAAATCAACGAGGAAATGGGCCTGGAACTGCCCGAGGGCGATTACGAGACGGTGGCCGGCTTTATCCTCCACCTTCTGGGCCATATCCCCAAGCCCAACGAGCAGTTGAGATATAAGGGACTGAAGCTGGTCATAACCGAAATGCGGGGACTGAAAATCGAAAAGGTCCTCCTGACCAAGGAAAAAGAAGCAGTGGCTTCACTCAGGACGCAGAAAAAGGCAAAAAGGGGAAGCAAAAAGAATGCCTCTGGAGACTAAACTCGGACAGCCTGATAATAAGAGGTCTGCCAACGCTATCACGAACGGGATGAAGATAAATGGCCGGTAACGAAGTGTTATATCTGGGGCTGCTTTTCGCCTGCCTCATTTTTTCCGCCTTCTTCTGCAGCTCGGAAACGGCCTTTCTGTCCCTTCAGCGGATAAAACTGGAACACCTGGTCAGCACCGGAGTAAAAGGAGCCAGCCGGGTTGCCAGGATAATGGAGCGGCCCGAGAAACTGCTGTCGGTGGTTTTGCTCGGCACCAACTTCGTCAACACCGCCGCCGCGGCCCTGGCTACGGCGCTGGCCGTCTCCCTGTGGGGGGAGCGGGGCGTCCTTTACGCCACCATCGGGGTAACCGTCCTTCTCCTGATATTTGCCGAAACCACCCCCAAGACCATGGCCGCCCAGCATTCAGAAAAAATGTCCCTCCTCTTCGCCCGCCCCCTGGGCTTCATCTCCTGGCTGCTTACCCCTTTCGTCATCGTCCTGAGCTGGATAGCTTCCTCCTTTACCAGGCTCGTCGGAGGGAGAACACCGGTACCCCGTTCACTGGTCAGTGATGAGGAAATCCGCACCATGATATCACTGGGACACAAAGAAGGCACCATGGAAGAAGCCGAAGCCGAAATGCTGCACAAGGTCTTCGACTTCGGTGACCGCCCCGTCCGCGAGGTCATGGTCCCCCGCCCCGAAGTGGTCAGCATCGAGCAGGGCTCCAAACTCTCCGACTTCCTCGCCCTCTACTCCCAGTCCCCGCTCTCACGCTTTCCCGTCTACCAGGAGAACATGGATAACGTCGTCGGCATCCTCTCCGTGAAAGATATCCTTATGGCCCAGGCCAAGGGCACCATCAACGGAGGCGATACCATCGACGACCTGGCACGTCCCCCCTACTTCGCCCCGGAAACCAAACGCATCAACGAACTCTTCGCCGAAATGCGCGACAAGAACTTCCGCATGTGCGTGGTGGTCGACGAGTTCGGCGGCACCGCCGGCGTCGTCAGCCTCAGCCGTCTGGTCGAGGAAATCGTCGGCGAGGTGGGTGACGAGCTGGCGGAAGTGGAGAAGGACTACGAGATAATCAACGAATATACCTTCCAGATTGACGGCAGCATGCGCATCGAGGAAATCAACGAGGAAATGGGCCTGGAACTGCCCGAGGGCGATTACGAGACGGTGGCCGGCTTTATCCTCCACCTTCTGGGCCATATCCCCAAGCCCAACGAGCAGTTGAGATATAAGGGACTGAAGCTGGTCATAACCGAAATGCGGGGACTGAAAATCGAAAAGGTCCTCCTGACCAAGGAAAAGACCGGCATCTTCAGCAAAACGGAGCCGCCCGGAGACAAAGGGCAAAGCCAGAGATGAAATTCCCAGGGGCAAAACAGCCGGAAAATAGAGAGCGGGGAAAATATGCAGCGTCTGCGCATCAGGTTCAGCCGGGGTCAGGAAATAAAGTTTATTTCGCATCTGGATATAATGCGCTTATGGCAGAGAGCGCTTAACCGTGCCGGTATCCCGTTAGCCTATTCGGAAGGATTTAATCCTCATCCCCGCATATCTCTGGCAGCACCGCTGGCGGTGGGGGTGACCAGTGAAGCCGAGCTGATGGACATCGTTCTGACCAGACCGGCCTCCCCCCACTATTTCATCGACGCCGTAAGCAAGCAGCTACCGCCGGGCATTACAATATCCCAGGTCTACCAGGTTGCCCCCACCATGCCCTCGCTGCAATCTCAGGTTCGACAAGCGGAATACAGGGTTGAAGTTGAAACCGGGAAAGCACCGAAGGATATAGAGGCGGCACTTTCCTCCCTGCTGGCACTGGAACATCTGCCGTGGCAGCACCACAGGGATACCGGCCCGCGGCACTACGACCTCAGGGCTTTAATCGATGACCTCTGGCTCACTGATTGCCACCAGGGGGGCTGCACCATAGGAATGAGGTTACGCTGTGACAGCGGCGGTTCCGGGAGGCCGGAACAGGTTGCCGCTGCCCTGGGCTTTGAAAACCGGCCGCGTTCACTACACCGAACCAGGCTCATCCTGAAAACAGCCTAGATACGGAGAGGGGATATATTGGCAACCGGTGATTCAGCAACACTGGAGTCACGGGTGTGGCGCTTCATTCAAGAGCGGCACCTGATACCGGAGCAGAAGAAGCTGGTGGTGGCCGTATCCGGCGGCCCGGACTCGGTCTGCCTGTTCCATCTTCTGGTCAGGCTTCAGGACAGGCTGGGGATAAGGCTCCACGTGGCCCACCTCGACCATCAGCTGCGAGGTGCCGAGTCTGAAGCCGACGCCCGGTACGTCGCCGACCTAGCACACCGGTCAGGCATCCCGGCCACTATCGAACGACGCGATGTCCAGGCCTATCAGGCCCGGCTCCGCCTTTCACCGGAAGAGGCGGCCCGCGAGGTGCGGTATACTTTCCTGTCCCGAGTCGCCGAATCCATCGGCACCGACCGCGTGGCTGTGGGGCATACCATTGATGACCATATCGAAACGATATTGATGCACCTGATACGGGGGACCGGCACCAGGGGCCTGAGGGGACTGCAGCCGCTGAGCCGGTGGCGAACTTCCGAAAACAGTCTTACCATAATAAGACCGCTGCTGGAGGTAAGCCGGCGGGAGACAACCGCCTACTGTGACCGGCACCGGCTTGAGCCCCGGCTTGACGTTTCCAACCTGTCACTTTCACCGCTGAGGAACAGGATTCGCCAGCAGCTTCTGCCGCTGCTCCAGGACTATAACCCACGGGTGGCTGACGCTCTCCTCCGGGAAGCCAGTATCGCCGCTGATGACCTGGCCTTTCTGGATGGAGAGGTCGCCCGGCTCCGGGACGGAATAGTCCGGGAGCAGGAACAGACCATTATTCTGGACAGAAAAAGCTTCCTTGAACTGCCGGTTGCCCTGAAGCGGCACCTGCTCCGAACCCTGGTGGAAAGTTTGCTGGGCAATCTCAAGGATATCGAAGCGCGCCACATTGAAGAAATGCTGGCTGCCGCAAACAAACAACCGGGGAAAAAAATAGACCTGCCCGGGGGCTTAATCTTCTCCGTGGAATACGGCAGATACCTGCTTGGCCCGGACCCCGCCGCTTTATCCCCGTTCCCCGTCCTGAAGACCGAATCTGCCCTGGAGATACCGGGAGAGACATGGCTGCCGGGATGGCGGGTGATGGCAACAATCATAAACCGGGAGCAAATGAAGGAAAAGGATAACGGCTTTACCGCCTGCTTTGACCTTACAAAAGCCGGAACGGAGCTGACGGTGCGTACCCGTCAGCCCGGAGACAGGTTCCAGCCGCTGGGCATGAGCCAGCCCAAAAAGCTGAACGAGTTCATGATTGACAGCAAAATCCCTCACGCCTGGCGGGGGCGGGTCCCCCTCGTCTGCTCTCCCGGGCATATCCTGTGGGTGGTCGGCTGGCGCATTGATGAACGGGTAAGGGTTACGGAAAATACACAGAAAATTCTGTGTCTGAAATTTGAACGGCTCTAGGCTTCCGCCTGAGGCCATTATTCCGGTTTCAGGCAGCTAATCTTTATGCTGACAATCGAGCTGGCAAGGTTGGCTATTGTTTCCTCCGCCAGGTTCAGTTCATGGACGACTTTCTCCACCGCCGGGTCGTTGGCCAGGTACTCAAGGGAATAGACCGCCTCGTCCATTATTCTTACTTCGTGGAAGCCGGCTCCTCTTATCGTTTCCAGGTACCTGTCCTTTACCATCGCTCCGGAAATACAGCCGACGTATGCCGAAATGGAATTCTGTACAAATTCCGGCAGCTCTTTCAGCAGGACGATATCCGATACCATCAAACGGCCACCCGGCTTCAGCACCCGGAAAGCCTCGCTGAAGACCCTGCTCTTGTCCGGAGAGAGATTGATGACGCAGTTGGAAATGACCACATCAACGGAATTATCGGCCACGGGCATATTTTCAATCTCTCCCAGCCTGAACTCCACGTTCTCGTAGCCGCCCTTTTCGGCATTCTCCCGGGCTTTTTCTATCATCTCCGGCGTCATATCAACGCCAATGACTTTCCCTTTCTTGCCAACCCTGTTCGCCGCCAGGAAGCAATCAAAGCCGGCGCCCGAACCGAGGTCAAGAACGACCTCTCCTTCCACCAGAGATGCCAGGGCAACCGGATTGCCGCAGCCGAGGCCCAGATTGGCACCCTCGGGAACGGACGCAAGCTCTTCATCGTTGTAGCCGACGTTTCTGCTGACAGTTTGTGCCAGGCCGGCTTCACTGCAACAGGAGCTGACCGGACCGCAACAGGACCTTTTACCTCTGGCTATGGCAGCGTACCCTTCCCTTACCGCCTTCTTAACTTCTGTCTCTTTCATTTCGGTATCTCCTTACGATTACTGAAGTATTTCCTTCATCACTGGTCCGAGCACATCCTTAACGCTTCCGGCGAATTCCTCCGCCTTCAGCAGGGTAAAGCAGCACACCCTGCCCCCGGACTCATGGCTTATAATCACGAGCTTGTCGCCCGTTTTTACCCGCGCTTTCTCCCTCACGTCTTTCGGGAGGACAATCTGCCCCCTTCCGTCAACCGTCACCAGCCCATCAACCTGGCAGCACTTCATTCCGGTCAGCACCGGCCCTGTTCCACAGCGTTCTTCTGTCACATTTTTAGCCATCAGAACACACCTCCCGGCAAAAATTAATCAGTATATTCTTATTTTTCCGATAATTTATCTTACACCGATTATTCAGGTTTGTCAAGTCCACTTTGTGGGCATTCCGGGGAGTGCGATATTGAAGATAAATTGGCTCGACTACATTACCCGCTTCAGCCTGGGGTTGGGGGTAATGCCGGGTATTCTCCCCCGCTTGGCAACCGGCCTGCCGGCTACCTCATGCAGGTCAGCGGTGAAATCAATCGGGCGGGCACCGCTGATATAGCTGCCAACACCGAAGCCGTCCACCGGGGCGCCACTCTCCAGATAGTAGGTGATACGCTCCGGGTCAAGTCCACCACTGACAAATATCTTGACGTGCCCGTATCCGGCCAGGTCCAGCCGGGCTCTCACCTCCTTGACCAGGTCGGCGGTAACCCTGCCCCGCTCGACAGGGGTGTCCAGACGTACGCTCTCCAGCCTTTCTCCCAGCGCCCCGGCTACCCGCAGGCTTTCCTCAGCCTCGTCTTTAAAGGTATCCACCAGAGAGACCCGCGGCACTTCCGGCGGCATATATTTATCAAAAGCTATCGTCGCCTTGACCGTATCACCCATGACGATAATCAGGGCATGGGGCATGGTCCCCGCCGGCTCAATACCAGCCAGTCTGGCACCAGCCACGCCGGCACAGCCAGCACAGCCGCCAACCACCGCCGAGTATTCCATAACTCCGGCCACTGAGGGATGAACATGACGGGCACCAAAGCTGATGACAGGTATTTCT
>CAZRBS010000026.1:0-19231 GCA_964598405.1 uncultured Dehalococcoidaceae bacterium | reverse complement strand
CGTTAGTGGTGGTGGCGTGCTGAGCCTGAAAGTGCTATACTGGTACATTGGGCTAGCCTTGATGGATAGGTTTGCTGACATTACTGGAATGAGAGGCTAGTCCAATGTCTGTCAGAAGGGGGTCCGATGGAAAAAAAAGTGCCGGTGGCTGCCGGTGCGGAAGCATTTGTGGAGCTGCTGAACGCCAATGGAGTGGATTACATCTTTTTGAACTCGGGAACCGATACCGTTCCGGTTCAGGAAGCCCTGTCCAAGTACAAGGCACTGGGTAAGCGCGCCCCCGGCGTAATTCTCTGTCTTCACGAGTCTGTGGGCATGTCAGCCGCGCACGGGTATTTTATGGTATCCGGGCGGCCGCAGGTAGTTATGGTGCATGTGGATGCGGGAACTCAAAATGTGGGTGGGGCGTTGCATAATGCCCAGCGGGGGAGAGCAGGTGTCGTGCTTTGTGCCGGGCGGGCTCCGATAGACCTCGAGCAGGATAAACTGGGCGGGCGCTGGTTTTTTATGTGGCTTCAGGACCGCCATGACCAGGCCGGCATCGTGCGCGACTATGTAAAGTGGGACTATGAGTTGCGCTCCAATGATAATATTCACCGGGTGGTGCAGCGGGCATTTCAGCTCACCTCCACCGAGCCCTGCGGACCGGTCTACCTTACCCTGCCGCTCGAGCTGCTTATGGAGAAGGTTGAGAGTGTGTGCATTCCTGATGTAGCCAGACATTCTGCGGTCCCGGGATCCCAGGCTGATGGCACGCTTCTGGCTGAAGCGGCCGAGGTATTGCTGCGGGCCGAGAGGCCTCTCATTATGACTCGAAACTCGGGCAGACATCAACAATCGGTAGCCTCACTGGTCGAACTGGCCGAGGCTCTGGGAACAAGGGTTGTCACTTCTTCAGAGCGAATGAACTTCCCCACCACGCACCCCCTTTGCAGCGGTGAAAATGCCATCCCTTATCTCAAAGAAGCTGATGCCATCCTGGTGATTGACTTTGACGTGCCCTATACTCCCCCTCAGTGCCGGCCCGCGCCAGACGCCAGAATCATCCACATTGATATTGACCCGCTGAAACCGGCGATACCCATGTGGGCTTTTCCGGCCGATATTCTGATCGGGGCTGATTCCAGCAAGGCAATTCCAGCTTTGAGCGACTTGGTTCGCCAGAAGATGACGCCGGAGCAGAGAACTCGCATTGAAACCCGCTCCCGGCAAATACAGAGCGAGAATAAAAAGCAGAGGGATGAATGGCACCAGCTGGCCGTATCCAGTTCCGGGCAGAAGCCGATATCTCCAGAGTGGCTCTGTCACTGCATAAATGAGGCGATAGATGAGAACACCATAATTGTAGACGAGGCCTGTACCAATAAGCCATCGGTAGTGCGTCAGGTTCAGCGCACTAGGCCGGGGACAATGTTTGACAGCGGTGGCAGCAGCCTGGGATGGGGGCTTGGCGCGGCGCTGGGAGCCAAGCTGGCAGCCCCGGATAAAACGGTGGTAGCTCTGGTGGGTGATGGCAGTTTCGTTTTCGGTTGCCCCATTCCGGCTTTATGGGCGGCAGAGACCTATCGGGCACCCTTTTTAACCGTAATCTTCAACAACAAGAAGTACCAGGCCCCTAAAGCAGCCCTTCGAAGAGCTTACAGCAGGGATAGCTTTTCGGAGAGGAGCGGGAGCTGGGTGGGCATAGATATCGACCCTCCTCCTGACTATGCCTTGATTGCAGAGGCATGCCGTGGCTATGGACAGGTGGTAGAAAATCCTTCCGAGCTTAAAACAGCCCTGGAGAAAGCTCTTGAGCAGGTGCGGAGCGGCAAACCAGCGGTGCTGGATGTCAGAATCGAAAGCGAAGCGGCGCTCTCTTATTTCGACCCGGGGAAGTAACCGAATTCAATCCCGTGAGGCCCCGTTAATTCCCTGTCCTGGATGACGATGGCGGGCTACTTCAGGAGCTGGGTCACCACGTCTTCGGCAAAAGCCATGGATGAAGTAAACGCCGGGGAAATAGGGTTCAGGATGTGCAGGGAATCACTTCCGCGGAGGACGATATAGTCCATGACAAGCTTCTTCGTGGGCCAGTGGACAAGCTGGGGCCGGATTCCCACGTGCCCGGTTCCCGCAAGGTCATTGTGGCATAGTTCCGGGACCAGCTTTCTGGCTTCCTCCAGGACAAAGCGCTTCAGGTATTTCTTCGGTTCAGACAAGGCTACGTTGCGAAAGGACGGGTTCCTGAACATCAGAATTGAATCTCGCAAGAGGATGCTGAACGTCTCTGAACTCAGTCCTTCCAGGAAGCGGTAGTTTTCCCGGCCAAAGGCGGGTATCGCCGTCGGTCCAACCAGAACTTCGTCAGCGGCGCTTCTGGTCAGGTGAATTCCCAGGAAAGGCGTTCTTAAGTCCGGGACGGGGTAGATGTTGCCTCGAACAAGGAAAGCCCGCTCCGGGGCAAGTTTCTGGTATTTCCCCTTGAAGGGGAGAATTTTGAATTCTCTGTTCAGCCCGAACCGGCTGGCGACCCGGTCAGCGTGGGCGCCGGCGGCATTGACGCACTTTTCGAAGTGTACCACTCCGCCGGATGTCTCCGCCTGTTTCTCCCCGCAGAGGCCGTTGAAGGCGGTCCCATATTTAATCGTTACCTTTGCCGATTGCGCCAGTTCTTCTTCCATTGCCCGGAGTACTTCCATTGGACTGATAACTGCCGTGTCCGGGGAGAAGAGGGCTTCGTTCCTGGCTGCGGCGTGTGGCTCAAGTTCATGAAGGCGTTCGGCACCAATCAGATAGGCACGGGCACCGCATAAATCAGCCCGGCGTTTTAATTCGTGCAGCGCTTCAACTCCTGACTGGTTGCTGGCCAGGATTACTTTGCCCGCCTCCTTCAGGGTCAGCCCTTTTTTCTGGCAGAACTCCTTCATCATGCGGTTTCCCCTGACGCAGTACTTTGCCTTCAGTGTCTCCGGGGTGTAGTACATACCGGCATGAAGGACGCCGCTGTTCCGGCCGCTCGAGTGGAGCCCCGGAGAACGGTCTTTCTCCAGAATCAGGATGCTCTTTAACCCCCGCTTAATGAGCTCGCGGGCGATGGTGAGTCCGGTAATACCGGCCCCGATGATTAAAATCTGGCATTGAGCCTGCTTCATAGTATTTGTTTTCTAGTGAGTTCTTTCAGCTTGCCTTTCCTATCTCTAGAGGTAGCTCCAGGCGGGTGGTGCCCCGGATCAGGGTAACCGTGACGGTATTGCCCGGACTCCGGTATTCTCCCAGATAGGAAGTAAGCTCAGCCACGCTTCTAAGCCCCGTGCTGTCAATGGCTATAATGATATCGTCGGCCTGAATCCCGGCTACCGCTGCCGGACTCCCGGGAAAAACTCCTTCAACCAGCACTCCGTTGAGGGTTTCCAGGTCCCTGCTTTCGGCCAGTCTGGGGGTGAGGTTGGTAATGCCTATCCCCAGCCAGGGGTAGTCAAAAGAGCCTTTGGCAATGAGAGAAGTGACGACCCGGTTGACCTTGTTTGATGAGACCGCGTAATGAATCCCGTCGCCTTCGTTGGGCTCGATACGGGCGATAACAAGCCCGATAACCTTGCCATCGGAGTCAAGCAGGGGGCAACCCGAGTTGCCGAAGTTTACCGCGGCATCAAACTGTATCAGGTTGGCTATCCAGCGGGTCTGCGTGTCATATTCTATTTCGGCAAATCTGCCGGTCTGGCTGACGATGCCGGTGGTTAATGTTTCCGCGAGGTCAAAGGGATTGCCAATGGTGGCGACCGGTTCCCCCACCTTTACACTGGCTGAATCCGCCAGCGCAAGGGGTTCGATATCCAGGCTGTCTTCCAGGGTCAGGACGGCGACATCGCTGTGAGGGCTGCTGCTGGAACTGACAGCCTTGGAAGTCCTGCCGTCGGGCAAAACGACGTATATGTCAGACAGGTTTTGAATGACGTGATAGGCGGTTACCACGCGGGATTCTCCATCAAAGATGAATCCAGAGCCGGCGGTCCTTTCTCCGTCGCTAATCCTGACGGTAGCCTGACTGGCTTTCTGGTATAACTCGGTGGCATCTATTATCGAAGGGGAGAGTTCGGTGATATTTTTTATTTCTTCCCCCAGAGTATCCACCTTGGCCAGGGTCTCATCTGCTTTGTCTTCCAGGGCGTCAACCCTGGCGAGGTTCTTCTCCGTCTCATCACCCAGGAGGTCGATCTGGGCCAGGTTCCGGTCAATTTTGCTTCCGAGGTCGCCGGCCATATTCAGGGTCTCTTTGCGGAGGGCAGTTAGCTCGTCATTTATGGCGCTGCTTTTGCTGGTCTGTTCCGCTTGAAACCTGGTTAAAGTCTCGTCCAGATAGCTGATTTGCTGGCCGAGAGTGTAGGAGTAATAACCGAGGCCCCCGCTGAGAACTACCAGAAAGATGAGCAGGCCGATGATTACTTTGTTAGCCATTAGCGCACCTCCTTGCTTTTACAGGAAAGCCCCGGTCTCTGCTGAGGGCAGGGCATTTAACATAATGTCGTCAACCAGTTTTCGGGCGATAGTGTTGGTGTGAGTTACCATCAGGGGTTAGCGGCGTGACTTCCCGGATTGAGGCGCGCGTGTTCTTTGTACATGCACCTGTCCATGACCACCAGAAGCCCAGCATTTCTGGCCCTGGTGGCAGCCTCATCATTGATGACCCCTTCCTGCATCCAGATTGCCTTTGCCCCGATTTTAATGGCTTCTTCAACGATGGGCGTTACGTCTTCGGAGCGGCGGAAGATGTCAACCACCTCCACCGTGTCCGGCACCGAGCTCAGGTCCGGGTAGCTTGTCCTGCCCAGGACCTCCGTGGCATTGGGGTTTACCGGCGTTACGCGGTAGCCCTGCTCGATGAGGTATCTGGCTACTCTGTGGCTTGCCCGCTCCGGGTTTGGCGAAGCGCCAACCACAGCTATATTTCGGTATTCAGTCAGTATCTTGCGCTCCAGCACGGGTTAGCCTCCCTTTCAGTTCGGAGAGTTGTTTCAGGTGTGATTTTTCTTCGGCAATAATTTTGTTTAAAATGTCACTGCCCATCTCCGGCATCATTTCCCTGATTTCGTAGTATAGCAGTATGGAGTCCTTTTCGGCGCCAATGCCCAGTTCCAAGGCCCCGATATCACTGGCTACCCGGGATGCCATTTCGCTGGTAATCATTTCACCACTGAACACGGCATTGTCTGCCAGTGTTTTCAGATAGGCCACGGATTCTCCGGAGTAACCTTTCGGGGTTTTCAGTTTCCCGGTTTCGCCCGGCATATTCTGAAAAATTTGAATGTGTTCCCGTTCCAAACCAATCAGATAGCGGAAGGCTTCGCGGGTGGCCTCATTTTCGGTAGACCTGGCCATAACATCGTAGAAGACGATTCCCTTTCTCTCGACGTCAATGGCGAGGTTAATCAGCTCGCTGGCGGAAAAAACGGTCGACACTTTTATATTCCTCCTTCGAATTTACGGAGTATGACAGTTCTAATATTACCGGCAGAAAATTTATTTTGCTGACTCCTCTTTGGCTTTTTTGAGCTCCTGGTAGCTTCTGATTACTTCTTCCACCGATGCCTCATCTTCCAGGGTGGTGAGGTCGCCGATGCTCGCCTCGCTGGCTACGGCCTTTAGAATCCGGCGCATAATCTTGCCGCTTCTCGTTTTGGGCAGTTTGGTGACAAAGTAAATATCTTCGGGAACGGCTATTGGCCCGACCATGGTGCGCATATGGCTGGATAGCTCTTTCTTCAGGCTGGCTGAAGGACGTATCCCTTCCTTCAGCGTGGCGAAGAGGACGATGCTTTCCCCTTTAAGCGGGTCAGCCTTGCCTACCACGGCTGCCTCCGCCACCTGTTTGTGAGAGACAGCCACATCCTCCAGCTCAGCCGTGCCGATTCTATGTCCGGCGACCTTGAGTATTTCGTCGGCTCTTCCCAGAATCCAGAAGTAGCCGTCTTTGTCCTTTACCGCATAATCGCCGGTATAATAGGTGCCCGGGAAGCGTGACCAGTATGACTGCTTGTAACGGTCCGGGTCGCCATGCACGCCCAGCAGCATCCCCGGCCAGGGCCTCCTCAGTACCAGCAAACCCCTCTCTCCGGCTGGCACCTGTTTGCCCTTTTCATCAACTACCTCAGCTTCCACGCCCGGGAGCGGGAACGTGGCTGAGCCGGGTTTTAACGGGACACATTCTATACCCGGTGCCGGTGATATCATGATGCCGCCGGTCTCGGTCTGCCACCAGGTATCAACAATGGGACACCTTTCGCCGCCGACATTTTTGTAAAACCAGAGCCATGCCTCTGGATTAATCGCCTCTCCAACGCTTCCCAGCAGTTCCAGAGTGCTGAGGTCATGTTTTTTGAGCCAGTCCTCTCCGTGGCCGATGAACATTCTGATGGCGGTGGGCGAGGTATAGAATATGGTGACGCCGTACTTTTCGATAATCTCCCACCACCGGTTAATGGAGGGATAGTCCGGAGCGCCTTCATAGAGTACTATGGCTGCCCCGTGTGCCAGCGGGGCATAGACTATGGAGCTGTGCCCGGTGACCCAGCCGACATCAGCCGAGCACCAGTAGACCGATTCCTCTTTCAGGTCAAAGACCCACTTGTAGGTGGAGTAATTGTGAACGAGGTAGCCGCCGGTGCTGTGGACGATGCCTTTTGGTTTGCCGGTGGTGCCCGAGGTATAGAGGATATAGAGCGGGTGGTTGGATTCCACAGGCTCGGGCTCGACGAAGGACGCTGCTTCACCGAGCAGGTCATGGAGCCAGAAGTCTCTGGAACGTTTCATGCTGACCGGAACATTGGCTCTCCGAACCACAACGGATTTTTCCACTGACGGGCATTTATGCAGAGCGTCATCGGCTATTGTCTTCAGCGGTAATATCTTGCCCCTCCGGAAACCGCCGTCAGCGGTTATCAATAATTTGGCTTCGACGTCATTCACTCTATCGGCCAGCGCCTGGGCGCTGAAGCCGGAAAAGATTACGGCATGGGGAGCACCGATGCGGGCGCATGCCAGCATGAAGATGAGCAGCTCCGGGACCATCGGCAGGTAAAGGGCGACTCTATCCCCCTTTTTCACTCCCAGGTTCTTCAGGACGGAGGCGAACTTGTTGACCTCTCCGTACAGGGTTGAGTAGCTCAGCACCCTGACGTCTCCCGGTTCGCCTTCCCAGTATATGGCCACCTTGCTTCTCCGCCAGTTCTTGGTGTGGCGGTCAACGCAGATATGAGACGCATTGAGCTGCCCGCCGACGAACCACCTGGCGAAAGGCGGGTTCCATTCCAGCACTTTGTCCCAGGTCTTGAACCAGTCGAGCTGGCGTGCCTGTTCTGCCCAGAAGTCTTCCGTGGCTTCCAGAGACCGGTGGTAGACATCCAGGAATTTCTTCAGGGGCATATACTTGGAATCAAAGGGGAGTGATAATTCAGCCATATTTACTTATCTCCTTCAATCGTTCTCGTCAGTCTTCTTGGTAGAACAGGTCGTCGTAGAGCGTTTCCAGCCTCAGCTTGTGCTTGAGTTCCTCGTGGACCAGACTTTCACAGAGCTGCCTGGCGGGCTCATCTCTCATTATGCCGGTCATTTTTGCGTAGAACTCGATAGCCTGTTGTTCGCGCTTCATGGCGAAGATGAGCGCATCCTGCAGGCCAGCTCCTTCAAGGGTATTACCTCCGGCCAGGTAGTCACTGACCGCCAGGTCTGGCACTTTTTGCCGGTTCCACCTCAGTTTTGGCAGGTCTTTCTCCTTTAACTTTTTCAGCCGCCGTGAATGTCCTTGCTCTTCCTTGGCCAGTTCTTTCATCAGTGCTTTGGCACCGGGGTCCCGGGTCTTGCTCTGAGCGGCCACATAAATTGCCTGGGAGGCGATTTCCTTATAAATGGCGCTGTCCAGTAATTCAGCCAGTTCATCTGGCATTGTATACCTCCCTGTTCAGGTGATTCGCTTTTTATTCTTCCTGCTCTTGCAGCAGGTCATTGAAAACGTCGATGTGATATTTTTCGTTATCTCTGATGCGGAGGAGAAGCTTCTTCAGGTCGGCGTCTTCGGTTTCCCTGGCAGCCCGGTCATAGACGTCAGCCACTTTCTTCTCTATCGCAATGTCGGCCTTTAACATATCAGCCGGCCGGGTGGAACGGTCGACTTCCGTGTGCTCTATTCTGGGGTTGCCGCCGCTGTCGGTTATCTCTTCGGCAAGCCAGCCAAGGTGCTGCATCTCATTGATTGCCTGGTCAGCCAGCTGTTCTTTGGCTTCTTCGTCGTGCACCAGGTAGGAATGAAGGAGGTATTGCAGGATGACCGTGTACTCGTGTTCGATGCCCCAGTTGAGCATTTCGGCAGTACTGTCCTGGCGGTTGCCTCTTATATCTCTGGCACCTTTTCTCCGGGCTTTATCCGCAAAATGGACGAACTCGCCGCGGTGCGCTTCCTCGTCGGAAAGGATGCGCTGCAACAGCCGCTTTATTTTGGGGTCGTCAATAAGGCCGATGTGTTCCTTGTACTGGGATATGGCACCATCTTCCAGGGCTACGTCATTTTTCATCCAGTCGGCTACCTGTGCGCCGCCCATGTGCATGGTACCTTTCTCCAGGCTGGGAGTGCCGCCCAGTTCAACGATGGCCTCCGCCAGCCAGTCCAGGTGGCGCATTTCATCACGGGAGATGGCCTCGATTTCGCATGCCATTTCTCCTTCACCCATGCCATAGGCGTGGTTCAGGTACTGGATGATGGCACCATGCTCGTCCTCAAGGTCTTTATTCAGCAAGGCGATGATTTCTGGTTTGTCCATGGTCTCCTCCCTGTTCAGGTTAATTTGTTTTCCTTATGTTTCCGGGCGATTGTCCCGGCCAGGTTATCCAGGGCTTTAAAATCAGCCTCCCCGGGGAACCCCTTGCTCAAAACGGGCTCCAGCACTTCTGCCTTCAGGTTGGTCAGGAGAGAACTGAGCTGCTCCACAGTTTTGCCGCCCCAGCCGTATGAACCAATAATGGAAACGAATCTGGTTTTGGGTCGCAGCGCGTTTGCCAGAAAAGCGGCGTAGACCGCATTCGGGTGGGGTCCAGCGAGCACGGTTGGCGCGCCGATAACCACCGTGGCGGCATCCACCAGCGCCATCGCCAGGTTGCCGAGGTCGGTTGCGGTCAGGTCAAATTGTTTTACCGTTATGCCCCTTTCTACCAGGGCTCCAGCGAAATATTCAACCATTCTGCGGGTACTGCCATGCATCGACACGTAGGGCAGTACCACGATGTTTTTCGGCTCATCGTGGGCCCAGCTGTGGTATGCCTTAAGGATGAACTCCGGGCGGTCATACATCGGGCCATGACTGGGTGCGATAATGTCAATCCGGTAGTCCTTTATTTTTTCCAGGTTCTGCTGGATTATTCTGTGGAAGGGCATCATTATCTCGGCAAAATATCTTTTGGCGGCTTCGTAAATATGCCCCTCATCGGATGCATACAAATCGCTTGTCGCCAGATGGGAACCAAAGAAATCGCAGGGGAACAGTATCCTGTCTTCCCTCAGGTAGGTCAGCATCGTTTCCGGCCAGTGTACCCAGGGAGCATGTATGAACTCCAGGGTCTTATCTCCCAGGGAAATGGTCTCCTTATCGTTTACGGTGAGAAACTTCTCCTCCGGAATCGCCAGCAGGTCTATGAGCATACCCTTACATTTCGGGGTCGCGACGAGTTTTGCCGCGGGGTATTGCGCGAGAATCCGGGGAATGGTGCCGGAATGGTCCTGTTCGGCATGATTGGCAATCACGTAGTCCAGCCTTTCGACTTTGAGGTGCTCCAGGTGGTTCAGCAGCACTGAGGACATGGCGGGGTCCACAGTGTCGATAAGAGCGGTCTTCCCCGAACCTTTAATCAGGTATGAATTGTAACTCGTGCCTTCGGGGAGAGGTATTAAAGCGTCAAACAATCGCCTGTCCCAGTCAATAGCCCCTACCCAGTGGATTCCCGGTTTTATCTGCCTCGGCTTCATCTCGTTCTATCCTTTCATCCTCACTTTTGTCGTTGCGCACATGGGGGAAATGCTGGCTTCGGTTTAGAGCCCGTCCAGAGAGGGGTGCTCCTTCTTTACGAACCAGGCTGCCGGGTCCTGCAGGTATTCGTAGTAATCAAGGAGGCTTTGATGGTGGACTCTTTCCTGGGCAGCTATCGCCCGGTAAAAATCCCTCTCGACATCGAAGCTGGCTTTCTTGCTCCTGGCTTGATAGAAATCAAAGGTCCTGTTCTCCATAGCCATTGCCGTTTTGACCGTGCCCAGTTCAGTGGCCAGCGTTTTCTTTCTGGCACCCCCTCTTTTGGCGGCCCGGCTGAACACCGTTTGCCGATTTTTGTCCTTTTCCGGATCGATGTTTACTCTTGGCCAGCCCTCTTTGTCCTGGATGTTTTCATATATTTCCACAAATTTTTGCCGGTGGATGTCTTCCTCCTCGGCTAATGATGCCAGTAACTTTTTGCCTATTTCGTCGCTGCTTTTCCGGCTTGCTTTCAGGTAGAATTCCTTGCCATCAATTTCCATTTGAATGGCGGTCTGGAGACCCTTCATGGTTTCATCTTGCTCGGTCATCATCATAGAGTCCTCCCTGTTTGCGAGCGTAACAGATAATAAACTGAAGTGCTGACATTCGTCAATACCATTATCAACCAAGCAGCCCGTGATTTCAACTTTTACCATATTTAAAAGTATCGTCACGGGACTTTTCATGTATATGACATATATCACATACAATTGCCGTGATTAGCTTATATGATGCAGGGTATAAGCTGGTGGATTGCTGGCGCAGCCCTTGACAACATGTCCGGGCGGGCAATAAGATTTAATTTACCGGCTGAATTTTGGCAAGAGAGGTGAAGAAATGGCAGAGAAAAACGTAGTCATCTATACGACTCCTACCTGACCCTATTGTCACCGGGCGAAAGAGTATCTTTCGCAGAAAGGCGTTCCTTTTGTGGAACACAATGTGGCGGCGGACAAAGAAAAAGCCAAAGAGATGATTGAAAAATCAAAACAGATGGGCGTTCCGGTTATAATGGTTGGTGATGAGGTTATGGTAGGGTTCAACCAGTCCAGGCTGGATAGCCTGCTGTCATAGAGTTTTCGGTAGGCAGGCAAAGCAATGAACAGCGTTGATTCTCGTTCTCAGTTTTCCCTTAAGGAGTAACCGTGTATCAATTGATGATAATAGGTGGCGGACCGGCGGGCATTACCGCGGGGGTATATGTTGCCCGCAAAAAACTCAAGGCGTTGCTGGTCAGCGGGGACATCGGCGGGCAAATCAACAATACTCTGGGTATAGAAAACTACCTCGGGTATCAGTTTATTGAAGGCCCGGAGCTAATCAGCAAATTTCAGACCCAGATAAGCCAGTTCCCCATCGACCAGAAGATTGGTGAAAAAGTATCCCGGTTGAGGAAGGTTAAAGGTGGCTTTGAAGCTATACTGGAGAATGGAGACAAATATCAGGCACGGGCGGTCATACTCGCCACCGGTAAAAGACCGCGGAAGCTGAATGTCCCCGGCGAGGCAGAGCTGGCCGGTCGCGGGGTGACTTACTGCGCCATCTGCGATGGCCCGATTTTTGCCGGGCAGAAGGTGGCGGTGGTGGGAGGGGGCAATTCGGCTCTTGAGGCGGCGCTGGATATGGTCAAAATTGCCGAGCAGGTGACCCTGGTCTCGCTGACGCAGCTGACCGGCGATGACGTGCTGGTCGACCAGCTGGCAGGTGCGAAGAACCTGACCGTTTTGACCGGATACCAGACAGAAGAAATCAGAGGCAAAGAGCTGGTTGAGGGAATGAAGATAAAGGATGCCCAGACCGGCGAGGAAAAGGACCTGGATGTCAGCGGGGTTTTTATTGAAATAGGTCTGGTGCCCAATTCTGATATTGTAAAAGAACTCGTAAAGCTTAACAGGTGGGGCGAAGTGCCGGTCAGTTGTGCCAGTGAGACTTCGGTGCCGGGACTCTATGCCGCCGGTGACGTAACCGACGTGCCGGAAAAGCAGATTATTGTTGCCGCCGGTGAAGGAGCTAAAGCGGCACTTCAGGCGCACCGCTACCTGCAGCGAAGGGAATCCAGCTGAATTTTGCCGGAGGCAGGTGACAGCAGCCGAAGGAAGTCAGCACGCTGGCTTGCGGTAACGAAATCCCAGCCAGACGAGATATAGAATCCCGAACACAACACAGATAGAAGCGGGAATTGCTGCCCTCTCACCGACAAGGGCGAGCAAAATGCCGCTTGCCAGACCGTAGTTCTTGAATGTCCCCATGAGTATCAGGCTAATGCGGGTCTCCTGGCTTATGTGCAGCAGTCTGGTGACAAGCTCGATGGCATGACCCAGAGCAAAGGAGATAACAATAGCTATCAGGATAATCTTGAGCAGGACGTCGGGCTGGGTGAAGAAAGCCTGCTGGTTCAGCCCGACGATGGTGAAGAGCACGATGAAAAACCCCCAGTTAACCATGGTGCCCCGCCATGGCTTTATCCGGCGGACCAGTCCGGCAAAAAGCAATATCCGCGAAATAACCACCGGTATCAGGATAAGCTCTCCAAGGATAAGGAGCACGTCAAGGGTGTTGAAAGAACTGACCCCCAGGAACAGCACCATGGCTGCCGGCATAATAATCAAAGCCGCCAGATAGGCTCCAGTCATACCAATCAGGGAAAAGAGGGCGTTTCCCCCCAGCATATAGCTGAATGGCAGTATAGCCACTCCAGGGGGCACGGTGGCAGTGACAATAAAACCCGCCCATAACTCGCGGTCATCTATCAACCACCATGCCATGAGCAGGGTTATGCCGCCCATTATCACGTAGCTAAGCAACAGCGAGGCCAGCACTTGCCCGGGCATGGCTTTCAGTGAAACAAAGTCGCGGGAGGTTATGTTGGTGGCGGAGAGAGTCATGATTAGTGCCAGTACGGGCAGCGTCAGAGGTTCTGTCCAGACGGCTACTTCCTGTCCCAGAGTGAGACCGAGCACTATGGCTAGAATCAGTATGAAATTGCGGCTGCGGAATAACTTGCCAATTTTCAACATAAGGTTCTAAACAGGCTATTTTAGCATAAGCCGAGCTCTGTTTCTATTATATGTGATATATGTCATATACAGGCAGTATTCACCGGCTTAGAATTACATTAGTTCTCCATACCGCAGCGGAGGAAATAAATTAGCCTCCAGACTGACTTTGTGTTATACTTTTCCCTGTTCCGAAGAAGTAAAAAGTGCCGTTGGTTAAGGAGACAGCCCGATGAAAGAAGCTCTGGCTCTGATTGAGAAAATCATTGAGGAGCACAGAACCATTATGACAAGATTTCAAACCCTGGAGCGGGTAGCCAATGATGCCGAAGCGATAGCCGGCTTTGAGAGGGCTAAAGACGCCTTCATGCCGGGCAGACACGAGCAGGGGCAGGGCTTGAAGCAGTTGCAGGACACTCTGGAAATTGTCGATAAAGGCCTCAGAGAGCATTTCAGGCGCGAAGAAACGATGCTCCTGGAGGCTTTTGAGAAGCACGGGGATAAAGACCTGGTGTCGGCTCTGAACTCCCTGCTCTTCGAGCACGATGACCTGAGGAATCGCCTGGCTCATTCCAAAAAGCATGGTGCCGAACTTGCGGGGGGTAGGCTGTCCCGGCACTTCTGGGAGGCGAGCGCGCATGATATGCGTGCTCATATAAGCCATACGAGGGAGCTGCTCAAGACGCATACTTCCAGTGAACAGCAACTCATGCACAAGCTGCGGGACCGGCTGAGGGCTGAAATAGCAGGTTAGGAACACCGGTTGAGCGGAGGAATAACAGTCAGGGACAAGGAGATGTGGATATGAGGCAGGTTTATTTTGATAACGCAGCTACCACGCCTCTCTTGCCAGAGATCCGTGATGCCATGATGCCCTACCTGAAGGAGTTCTTCGCCAATCCGTCCTGCCTTCATGGCTGGGGGGATGCCCCGCGGGAAGGCATGGAAGAAGCCAGGGGCCAGGTAGGCCGGCTCATCGGTGCCAGTGCCGAAGAGATTATTTTTACCGCCAGCGGTACCGAGAGTAATAACCTCGCCATCAAGGGAATGGCGCTGGCGCGACAGTCTAAAGGTAAGCACGTGGTTATCTCTGCTATCGAGCATTTCTCGGTGCTGCATTCCGCAAAGACCCTGGAGAAGCTGGGCTTTGAGCTGACCCTGGTCCCGGTGGATAAACAGGGCCTAGTGGACCCCGAGGATGTGCGACGCAGCATCCGCAGGGATACGGTGCTGGTTTCCGTTATGCATGCGAACGGCGAGGTCGGCACTATCCAGCCGATACGGGAAATCGCCAGGATAGCCAGGGAAAGCGATGTGCCTTTTCATACCGACGCCGTAGCCACCGCGGGGACCATACCGGTAGACGTAAAAAATCTGGGAGTGGATGCCCTGAGCTTGGCCGGGAACCAGTTCTACGGGCCTAAAGGTGCGGGAGCTCTCTATGTGCGAAAAGGGGTACGCATAATGCCTCTCCTTGACGGCGGTGTGCAGGAGGGGGGGCGGCGGGCAGGCACGGAAGACGTCCCCGCCATAACTGGTCTGGGCAAGGCGGCGGAACTGGCCAGAAGCAATATGGAGGTCAGGGTGAAACACCTGACCTCGCTTCGTGACCGGTTGCTGAACGAGCTGCCCGCCGGGATTGGCCAGGTGAGAGTCACCGGTCACCCTCGAAATCGACTCCCCGGCCACGTCAGCTTCTGTGTTGAGTTTATCGAGGGTGAAGCCATGCTCATGCTGCTGAATAGCAAGGGGATTGCTGTCTCCAGCGGCTCTGCCTGCACCTCAAGGGCGCTCAAAGCTTCCCACGTGCTCATCGCCATGGGCTTACCCCACGAAGTGGCGCAGGGTTCTGTTCTCTTTACCCCTGGCATCAATAATACAGCCGAAGATGTGGACTACGTTCTGGAGGTAATGCCGGTGGTGGTGGACAGGCTACGGCAGATGTCACCGCTTTATGCTAAATTTACCAGGTTGAAAAAAGGAGGCAGTTAACATGCCAGTATATAGCGAAAAAGTGATGGAACATTTCATGAACCCGCGCAATGTGGGGGAGATTGAAAACCCTGATGGCGTTGGCGAGGAAGGAAATCCAGTTTGCGGGGATATGATGACCTTTTACATCAAGGTGAAAGATAACCGCCTGGAAGACGTTAAATTCAAGACTTTCGGCTGCGGGGCGGCGATTGCCGTTTCCAGCATGGTCAGCGAGATGGCGATAGGCAAGACCCTGGAAGAAGCCAGGAAAATCACTCCACAGCTGGTAGCGGACGAGCTGGAGGGACTGCCCAGGAACAAGTTTCACTGCTCCAATCTGGGTGCCCAGGCCTTGAATAAAGCTATTAAGGACTTCGAGAGCAAAAAGAAAGCACAAGGAGGGAAGGAGTAATGGCGGAGCGAAAAGAAGAAAAGAAGAACCTGTTCTGTCCTTACTGTGACGAGGAAATGATGGGGGAAGGTCTGTCCTACTGTCAGGCTTGTGGTGTGACCGTATTTTACTGCCCCGCGTGTCGCGAACCCGTGGCCAGAGAGGAGAGGGTATGTCCACACTGTGGAGCCGAGATTAAGGGCGAGATAGTTGAGGAGGAATAGATGGCAGAGGAGAAAGAAAAATTGACCGTGGTTATGTTCAGCGGTGACCTGGACAAAGCCCTGGCTGGATTTATGCTGGCGACCACTGCGGCCAGTATGGGAATGGATGTCAGCATGTACTTTACCTTCTGGGGCTTGAATATCATCAAGCGGAACGAAGGCAAAATCAAGGCCAAAGGGCTGCCGCGGAAGCTGCTGGGCATGATAAACCGGGGCGGCTCCCGGCGTTTAAAGCTTTCCAAGTTCAACATGTTCGGGCTGGGCACCTGGATGATGAAGAGGTTGATGAAAGAAACCAATATGCCCAGCGTGGACGAGTTCATCGTCATGGCAAAAGAAATGGGGGTAAAGCTCATACCCTGCAGTACCACCTGCGGGGTGATGGGTGCGCCCACAGATGCCTTCCGCAGCGAAGTGGATAGCCTGGCCGGGGCTGCCTTTTTCCTGGGCGAGGCGCGTAAGTCAAAGGTAACACTTTTTATTTAGCTATTCAAGCGAACAGGGGGAATGAATGAAGGCGGATAAAACACTGGACTGTATGGGACTTTATTGTCCGATGCCCATTGTTAAGACGGCAGCGAAGTTTAAAGAACTGAAGACGGGGGAAGTCTTGGAGGTGGTGGCTGATGATAAAGGGATAAAAAAGGACATGCCGGCATGGTGCGAGGCCACCGGACACGAGTACCTGGGGCTGGAAGAGGAAGGCGACGAAATCAAGGTCTATGTAAAGAAGGCACATGAGTGATAACCGGAGTCCAGAGGGAGAAAGGAGACACCGAAATGGCAGAAGAAATAAGCCTGTCCGTGAATGAAGTGCCCATCTCACTGAACGAATTTGTCCAGGGGTTTATCGAACATACTTTCAGGGGTATGCTGGCCGCATTGGATGGCACTGAAAAAATGAAGACCCTGGATGTAACCATTGATGGCAATGAGGTTGTTCTCAACCTAAATGGTAGCCGCGTGCCAATGAATCCCTTTGTCACCGGGATTATAAGGAACACGACTGCGGGTATGCTCTCCTCGCTGAGGAAAGTTGACCGGGTGGACCGGGCAAAGCTGAATATCAGAGCGTAGCCGGCGGCTGGCTTATTTGTGATGTAGCTCAGGCTTTTTTGGCCAGAAGCAGTGCCGTTAGCGACAGGGCGATGCAGACCAGGGCGATAACGTTAAATACGTCAATGATGCCGAAGATATCCATGAAGTGCCCGGCGACAGGCTGCATCAGACTCATTCCCTCCATGCCCAGGCCAAAGTAAATCCCGAAGATGGTCGCCCGGAGACGGGGCGGAACACTGTCCATGATGAATGGCTGAACCGTGGCCTGTCTCATATACATGAAAATGCCGAAGACGATGAAGACCACTATCAGCCATCCGTGGAATGGCAGCCAGGTCAGCAGGTAAAGGAGCGGGCCGGTAAGCCCCAGGGACAGGAATATCGCGTTCTTCCTGCCCCACTTGTCTGACATCCACCCCCCTAGCAGGCTGCCCGTTATGCCTCCTCCCCTGATAAGGCCAACCAGCATGGCAGCATAGGTGGGGTCAATGTGATGTTTATCAACCAGGTACAGCGGAATGAATGCCATTGCTGAGCCGGCGATAAGCTGCATCAGGATAGCCAGCCCGACAATGATGGCGATGGGCCGCAGGGCCTGAAAGATGCCGGTGGGCGGATGTTTTATCTGCGGTTCGTCACTGGTGCCGGCGGATGGCGGTTGCAGCGGCTCCAGCTGCCGGAGTTTCTTAAATATCAGCGGCAGGGAAGCCACAGCCGGGATACTGAGGATGATAAAGGCAAAGCGCCACCCCAGCATCTCGGCAATGAGACCGCCGAGAATGGGGCCGATGGTGAAACCGATGCTGCCTCCAACCATATGAAGGGCAATTGCTTTCCCTCTTCTGGAGGCATCGAAGGAACTGGAAAGCAGCGATACCGCCGAGGGATGGTAGGCACCGGCGAAAATCCCCATGATAATCAGAATTGCCAGCATGGGGTAGTAAGCGGGGCTCAGCCCGATGGCTATGGAGGTTAGAGCTATACCCCCCAGCCCTACTATTATAACTATCCATCGGTTCAGACGGTCTCCCAGCCACCCGCCGGGAAACTGCGACAGTCCTGAAGTAATCGTCAGGGCGGAGAGAAGAAAGCCGGACTGCAGGTAGCTTAATCCCATGCCTTCCCGGATGAGTGGCAGCAGGGCGATGAGCAGCCCGGTGCACAAATCATGGCTGAAGTGCGTGTAAGCGAAGAAAGCGGCGGTGCCGCCGCCCCACTGGCGGAAAATCTTTTCCGGGTCTTCGGGCTTTGACAAAAAAGTGGCTCTCCTTGCTGTGTTGGCTTAATAGTCCGGCGTCTGGCAGAGCTTAACCTCTCCCCATACTCCGATGCCTTCGTCTTTGATGATGACCACCCCCCTCAGCCCGCCGATGTCTCTGGCCAGCTCAATGCCGCTCTGGATATCCGCCGGCCGGTTGATGATATTTCCGATGGCGGTGGCAGCGGCATCGGACAGGGTGGCTGACCCGGACAGCACGACGACGGCGTCGGCTTTCCCAAAGCTCAGTGAGTGACCTACCGTGCCCGATGAGGTGCAAATTCCGAGGGGCGTATCTCTGCCATCTATTTCCAGACCTATTTTACCACTTAAAGGCGACTTGCTGGCGTAAATTCCTATCACTCTCTTCTTCAAGCTCCTCAGGTAGATATCACCGCCGTTTTCCACAATTATTTCCGGCGAAATGGCCGATAGCTCGCCGCCGACAAACTCGGCGATAGCACCGGCTACGGCAGCCATCGGCCCGACGCCGGCTTCCTGCGTTGCCTCTATCATCCGCCTGGCGATGAGCGGGGCATCGCCGGTGACCGGCAAGGGCTTCAGCGAGGTGAGAAAATCGGGGTGCCGTTCAATATATCGCTCCAGCAAGTTGCGGTACTTCATGACCAGCCTGTGAGCTTTTCTTTTTAGATTGCTTGAGGCGCGAAGGTATAAATCGGTTTCCCTGACCGTTACGCTGAAGGAAACCAGGTCTTTACCTTCCACCCAGTGACGGTAGGTCCTTGGCTCATACATAGGCTAAAAGTGTACTTCCATCGCCCTCAACGGACAGGCTTTCAGGCATATACCGCAGACCACGCATTTTTCATTATCGAACAGGACGCGTCTGGTTTCAGGGTCGAGTTCAAAAGCGCCCGTGGGACAAACGGTGATACAGGCGCCGCAATGGGTGCATCTTTCCTCATTGCGAATGATATCCTGGCTGAGCGCCTGGATTTTTATCCCGGCCCTGAGTAAAAAGCTGATGCCTTTGTCATACTCTTTTTGCCCGCCCTTTAGCTCCAGCACCAGCAACCCTTCTTCCTCCGGGCTGATGGAAGCCTTCAGGATGTTAAATTCGAGGTCGTAGTCTTTTACCAGCCGGTATATTACCGGCTTCTCGGTCAGGCGCTTTGGGAAGTGCAGCACTATTCTTTTCGAAACAACCATTGTCATCACCTCCATCGTTGTCTGGTGGAAGGGGGGAGGGGAACCCCTCTATCCGGGGCTCCCCGGAACTGGGCCTCAGTCTTCTATCGGACGTTCTTTCAGCGGCTTGAAGGTCACGCCGGACT
>CAZRBS010000025.1:12019-19898 GCA_964598405.1 uncultured Dehalococcoidaceae bacterium | reverse complement strand
TTGCCTCCAGAGGAACAGGAGTTTGCAAAGGGAATAGATATGAATATTATCAAACTATCTACTTACGCCGAGTGCAAAGGTATGAATATTGGCAAGCATGGTAAGTCCGCTAGAATCGGAAAGAGCCAGGCTATTGACTTGCTAGGTAAGCACTTCAATTCACCCCGTGAGACTATGAAAAAGTGGGGCATGGTGGGTATGGTTTACCCCGATGGAATAGAGGTTAAAGGTCAAATAGGGCAGTCGGTTGTTACTCCTGATTATAAGTCAGACCGTTGCCAACGATTTCCACGAAGGGCAGCTTCTGGAGAACGGGTGAATCCTTGACGATGGTCTCCACCACCCCCTGCAGCAGAACATCATTTGATAGCTTGCTTGCTTCCGCCAGTGTTAGCGCCATTATCTTTTACCTCCTATTGCGTATTGAATTTTCTCCCGTGGAGATAGAACTGACAGGTCAGGAGTTCCCCTCTGCGGAGCACCCACGGGCACCTTTATCCGGGAAGTTTCCGCTTCAATTCCCTGCCTTACCCTGTCCACCAGGGACCGGGCATTCTCCAGAGACTCATCTATCTCCGCGATGGTGTCCCCGGTTACCATCTCCGCCGGTACCTCCGGATTCGCTTCCACTACCAGGCCCTTATAGCTGGCCACTGCCTGCGCCAGGCTATTATTGACATCGGTCAATTTCCGGTCTGATTCGACGAGGGCTTCCTTCAGGGTAACCAGTTCGCTCTCTTTCCCGGATACCGCCTGCTCGAGTTCAGTGATGGTGGCGTCTTTAGATTCAAGCTCCCGGGCGAGGGTTCCCCTCTCCTGCTTCAACTTCTCCATCTCCTCTCTGGTAGCTTCAAGCTCTTCCGTCAGTTCCTGTTCTTTATCAGCCACAGCGTCCTCCTGCTGATTATTCCTCAACGCCATCACCCCGGGAAGATAAAGCCCTCTCCCTCTTTTCACCCCTGGTGGGCCTGGCGTTAAGCTCTTTATTCATCCTGAGGATGGTCTCCCTCTCCTCAAGCCATCTCCTGAATTCATACTCAGGGTTCCTGATGCCGATTTCGTCCATCGCCGTTCTCCGCGAGTGGATTCCGGTCTGGACCAAAGCCTGCTCGTTGTCCACCTGTCTGGTTACATCCTGGGGCAGTACCGGTCCCCAGACAACCCGCAACCGGTTGTTCCCGAAACTCTCACCCTGATATTTCTCCAGGAGCCTGAGAACCATTTCATTTCTCCGGTTGTAGGCGGCAGTCCGGATAATCCGTTTCCGTCTCACCTTCTGCAGCAGCGGGTGGAGCTCAATCTCAAGGGCGACTCCGGACAGGTCCCTTTCCGTACCGCCAAAGGCAGAACGGGGAGACTCGGAAATATCGTGCAAAGCCCGGTAGAGCAAATTAATGTAGTTGATATGCAGATTGATGCCGCCGCCCTGCAGCAGGTCAAGCAGGTAGGCTTTGGCATCCTCGGGTATGTTCCACACCGCCCCCGGCCTGATGGCGATGTCCTCGGACTCCTCCACGTTTTCCAGCACGGCGATGGGGTTACCGGACAATTCCAGTATGTGAGATAGCTGGCTCATCGCCCGGTTCAGTTCCCGCTGCGACTCCATAATCTGGGACAGATCAGATATGCCCCAGAATTTTTTCGGCTCGCGGAGGTTGGGATAGATAACAAAGGGAATGAAGCCGTAGGGGTTGGGCTTGCTCTCTATCAGCGTACTGTCAAGATAGAGTTCGAAGTCCTCTGCCGTCCACAGCTCAATAACAGTGGCGTTCTTGCCTTTCGGCTTAACCCGGTAGAGAAGCTCCGTTTCCTCGGCGGATAAACTATACCTGGAAGCAACCCGCCACACCTGAGAGGTATCATCTCCCAGCCACCAGGCATAGATACCCTGGACATCGGGAGCGGTTACCCTGACCCTCTTCTCGACGGTGTCCCAGAAAACCTTGTAGCAGGCATCACCCATTATGGCACAATCGATTTCCGTCTCCAGGTCAAGCTGCTCCAGGTTGTTATCCTCATACACCCGGTACAGCGCTGCTTCGGCTTTCCGGGCTCTGGCTCTGACCTCATCCGTGTCTTCCACCGCATCAACGGCGAAGTTGGTACCGGACATCAAATACGAGGTAATCTTATCGATGAAGACCCTGGCATAGTTGAAAATCAGGCGTCTTTCCCCCCACCTGCCTCTTCCTTCCCACTGCTGACCGTGGTAGAAATCAAGAAGCTCTTTATAGCCTTTGAGTCTGTCCGTATCCAGACGGTTTAGCTGCGCAGGAATGTTTTCATTCATTTCCAAACAGTTCTCCTTATGCCAAAATCCCTCCGCCCATCCGCTTCTCCTGGTGCAAAGAGTCCTTCAATGCCCTCTGCACCGTCCTCTGGCTGACACCAAACATCGATGCCAGCTCCTTTATCTCCTTACCCTCCCTGGCAAACAGCCTGGTTATTTCCCGGTTGCGCAATGTTTTCATCCAGCGCTGCTTGCCGCCGGGCTGCTCATAAACGCACTGCGGGAAAGGACAATGAAGACAGGAACCAGCCAGGTCACAGCCTTCATCCCTGTACTGGCAATATTCCGGCAATAAATCGGGTTCATTCTCAGGGAGTTCCCCCTCCAGTAACTTCCCCTCAGCTCCGTCCATTTCGTTCCGCTCTGGCACCATGGCCCACCTCTGAAAGCAAAGACTGAATTAAAATTAGCACATATGTTCTAATACAGTCAATCGTTTTTTGTCATATTTTGGTCCCTTTTTGCCCCTCTCCAGCAAAGGAAAACGACCGCAAATCTGCCTTGACAGCTGGCACCTGGCTTGTTAGTATCATATAAGAGGTACTTTGCTCCCTGAAATGCTTTCATCCATAATCCCCTTTTGCGCAGAGAGGTCACACTCCCTGGCAAAGAAGGGGTACCGGGCGGGGAAAACGACAATATGGCAGTGAAACGAGATTACTACGAAGTTTTGGGCGTATCAAGAGACGCCAGCGAAGAGGAAATTAAGAAGGCTTACCGCAAGTTAGCCTTTCTGTATCATCCTGACCGCAACCCTGAAGACGGCGCCGAAGAGAAGTTCAAGGAGGTCAACGAGGCCTACGAGATACTCTCGGATGCCAGCAAGCGCGCCACCTATGACCAGTTTGGACACAGCGGCGCTGAGGGTTTCTTCGCGCGAGGCTTTGATGGGTTTGACTTTGGTGGCTTCGGTGATATCTTCGAAGCCTTCTTCGGCGGTATGGCTACCGCCAGCCGCCGCGCCCCGCAACGCGGCACTGACCTGCACTTCCCGATTAATATTACCTTTGAAGAGGCTGCCTTCGGCTGTGAGAAAGAGATAAATATCAAGCGCACCGAAAGCTGCTCCCTGTGCCACGGCAGCGGTGCCAGGCCGGGTAGCCAGCCCAGTCAGTGCCCCGGCTGCCATGGCAGCGGACAGGTGCGCAGAGTCCAGCGCAGCCTCTTTGGCCGCTTTATCAACACCACCATCTGCGACCAGTGCCAGGGGGAAGGTAAAATCGTTACCGATTCCTGCCCCCGGTGCAAGGGCGCCGGCAGGGAAAAACACCAGCGCCGTATTACAATCAAGATTCCAGCCGGAATTGAAGACAGCTCCAGAATACGCCTGAGCGGCGAAGGAGAAGCCGGGACCAGAGGCGGCTATCCGGGCGACCTCTATGTTACCCTGTCCGTAGCGCCGCATGAGTTTTTCATCCGGGACGGGGACGACATCTTATATGAATTGCCCATCAATTTTGCTCAGGCAGCTCTCGGTGCCGAAGTGGAAGTACCCACCCTCCACGGCGAGGCCAAGATTAACATACCGCCCGGCAGCCAGACGGGCAAGACCTTCCGCCTCAAAGGTAAAGGGATTCCTCATCTCCGGCGACACGGGCAGGGCGACCAGATAGTAACCCTGTTCGTTGCCACCCCGGAATCGCTCACGAAGCAGCAGCGCCAGATATTTCAGGAACTGGCTGGTACCCTCGGTCCAGCCGAGAAAGAAAAAAAGTCCCGCTTCCGGGGCTAGATGCGAAGGGGGCCGGTTAGGGCGCTGCGGAACGCCTGCGCCGCCTGAAGAAGGAAAACAGCTTCCATTTCCGCCCGGTCAGCTCGTGTCTGGTGTTACCCCCCATCATCTCCGCCGCTACCTGGGAAGGTTCAGCACCTTCATACAGCACCTGGTAGAGCTTTTCGGTGATGGGCATTTCCAGCTCGAGGTTGTGAGCCAGACCGCGGGCAACAAGGGTGGTGCTGACTCCCTCAGCCACGGCACTCATCGAGCTGGTTATATCTGCCAGCGGACGCCCTTTGGTGAGTTCAACTCCCACATAGTGATTGCGGCTCAACGGGCTGGCACAGGTAGCCACCAAATCACCCAGACCAGCCAAACCCGAAAAGGTGAGAGGGTGCGCCCCTAGAGCCACTCCGAGAGCCGTTATCTCCGTCAGACCCCTGGTCACGAAGGCTGCCTTGGCATTATCGCCATATCCCAGCCCGTCAGCAATGCCGGCGCCCAGAGCAATGATGTTTTTCAACGCTCCCCCCAGCTCCACCCCGATAACATCGGTATTGGTAAAAACACAGAGGTTGGGGGTGGTTAACAACCTCTGGACTTTTCTGGCTACCGAAATATCCCCCGCCGCAGCCACCGTCGCCGCCGGGAGGTTTTGCAGAATCTCCCGCGCCAGATTGGGGCCGGAAAGGACGCAGATATTGGAGTGAAAACGCGGATTTATCTCCTCCGCGATTACCTGCGACATGCGCTTGCCGTTGCCAATCTCCAGTCCCTTGGCGGCACTCACCACTATCATTGACTTGTTGAGATGACTGGCAACCAGCCTTATATTCTGCCGCATTGCCTGTGAGGGCACAACCAGTATTACCGCCTTTGCCTCATCCAGAGCTTCATCTAACCGGCTGGTAATCAGCAGCTGCGGGGGAAAGGCGACATCGGAAAACAGGTCGGCATCAGGCCCTTTCTTTTTTAACCGGGCGGCTTCCTGCTCCGTACGCGCCCACAGTCCTACCTGCAATTTTTTTTGAGATAGGATTAAACTTAAAGTTATTCCCCAGCTAGTGGTACCAACGATGGCAATCTTGAGCATGTTTTACCCGTGTTCTTCAGATGGCAAGCGCTTCAGTCCGGGCTACAGGTTCGCGGAGGGAAGCGAATCCCCCATTTTAACTTTCTCACCCAGCTTGCGCTCTTTTCCTGCCAGCAGTCTATCAATATTATCCCGGTGCATAATGATAATAAACACTGTGCCGATAATAGCGTAAACCAGATATTCAACGGGGAATCCACTGATAACAGTGAGCGGGACCAATATGGCATAGGCTCCGACCGCTCCAGCAATGGAGCCCAGAGATACGTATCTGGTCAGAATCACACTGAGAAACAGAATCTCGCCGCCAAACAAGGCCGCTGGCGGACACAATGCTGCCAAGCCCCCGAAAAAGGTGGCAACGCCCCTGCCGCCCCTGAACTTCAGGAAGACCGGCCATTTATGCCCGGCGATAGCCGCCAGGGCAGCCAGCACCTGAGCGCTCCTCGCCAGCCACAATACGCCGATACCGCCAACAACGATATTGTCCCCGCCAAAAATTAACTCGGCGAATAAGACCGCCAGTGCGCCTTTCAGCAAATCGAGAACGCACGCCAGGACCGCCGCTTTCTTACCCGCCACCCGCATCACATTGGTCGCCCCGGTCCTCCCGCTGCCATAATCTCTAACGTCCACCCTTCTCCAGCACTTGCCCACCAGCACTCCAAAGGGGACTGAACCCAGAAGGTAACCAATCAGCACCACCGCAGCGAACTTGGCTACTATCACGGTTCCCTCCTTGTCTTAAAGACTAATCGAAGCGGCGTACCCGTAAAGCCAAATGACTGACGCAACCTGTTCTCCAGATAACGCTGGTATGAGAAGTGTATTAGTTTAGCATCATTAACAAAAAAAATAAAGGTCGGAGGGTTTACTTCCGCCTGGGTAGCATACAGGACCTTCAGCTGTTTTTTACCACTCCGGGGGAGATTATGAGCGGCCACTGCCTGCTGGACTACGTCATTAACCTCGGCGGTGGCTATCCTTTTCAGCCTTTCCTGATATACCTTGTGCACCTGCGGCAGAATTTTAGCCACTCCCGACCCGAGTTTAGCCGAAGTATACAGCACCGGAGCGTAAGCAGCAAACTTGAACCGGCTCCTGATAGCCCTGTTCCAGACGCTCAGGTTTTTATCCGCAATCAAGTCCCACTTATTCACCACCACCACCACTCCTTTAGCCGCTTGCTGAATATATCCCGCAATGTGCGTATCCTGAGCCGCTATCATTTCCGTAGCATCAAGGACCAGCAGGGCCACATCCGCCCGGTCAATGGCACGCAGGGCACGAATAACGCTATACCGCTCCACTCCCGCTCCTATCCGTCCCCGCCGCCTGATACCAGCCGTATCAATAAGTAACACACTTTGCCCGTCAAAGTCAAATAAGCTGTCCACAGCGTCCCGGGTGGTGCCGGGAGCATCATCGACGATAGCCCTCTCTCCGCCGACCAGCGCATTCAGCAACATCGACTTTCCCACATTGGGCCTTCCCACAATGGCAACCTTCATGACTTCCGGCTCAGCCTCAACGGCTGACGGCACCGGCAGCAAAGAGACGATTCTGTCCAGCAGATCGGCAGTGCCCCTGCCATGATGAGCGCTGATTGCCAGCGGCTCCCCCAGCCCCAGCCGGTAAAACTCCACCGCTCCGCCTTCAAGCCTGGCGTTATCCGCCTTGTTGGCCACCGGTATCACCGGCTTGCTTACCGCGCGCAGCATGTCCGCCATATCCAGGTCTGAAGGAATCACCCCATCCCTGACATCTACCAGAAAAAGGATAACATCAGCCTCGGCAATAGCCACCTCTACCTGTTCCCTGATGCCCCGGCTGATAGCAGAATCGGGCTCTATCTCCAGGCCGCCGGTATCAACCAGGATAAAACTGACCCCCTGCCAGAAAACATCGGCGAAGATACGGTCACGGGTCGTTCCCGGCAAGTCCTCAACGATGGCCAGCGGTTTCCTGACCAGCCGATTGAGGAGGGTGGATTTGCCCACATTCTGACGCCCGACGATAGCCACTACTGGCTTGGCCACCACCTCTGCCCCTCCCTAAGCCTTCTTTGCAATCTCTCTGGCAAGCTTCACGCTCGGAGGCTCGATGCCGGTCCGGGCAACCCCTTTCAATTCGGTAATATTCTCCCGGAAGCTCTGCACAAAGGCATTATATTCCATGACAAACTTATTATACTGCCCCAGAATATCCGCCGGAATTTCCACTTTCTCTGCCACTTCATAGAACTGCTCGATAAACTCGTAATAACGGCTGGTTATCAGCCACAGTTCATTCAGATAATTGTACAGATATTCGGCAAACCTCCTGAGTCCAATATCGCTTTCCGCCCGGTTGATAAAACTGCCGCACCAGCCGTTAAAAATACGCCGTGCCATATCGCAGGAACGCGCCCATTCCCACAGCTGAGGGTGCTCAAGGCTAAACAGACTGTCGATAACCACAAATATGGACAATGACGAATCGCCCATAAAACGGCGGTTGAAATACTCCGCCAGCTGCTTCAATTTCACCGCGGAAAGCTCCAGCTGCTTTTCCCTGGCCCTGATCACGGTCACCACCAGACCTATTGCCAGGATAATAATCAATGTCGGAGTGATAACTTCAACCGGCCACCCGTAGATATAACCGGCTACTGCCAGCGCCGTTATCAGGGCTGGATACCAGCCCCGGTTCACCGCAGCCTTTAATGCATGCATAGTATTCCCCGTTTAATACTTGGCCAGCGGTATTTCCAGACCGCCCAGCATCTCCGCCAGCAACG
>CAZRBS010000025.1:0-12009 GCA_964598405.1 uncultured Dehalococcoidaceae bacterium | reverse complement strand
GCCTTCTGCAGGTGCATCCTGTTCTCCGCCTGGTCAAAGACGACCGATTGCGGGCTGTCCAGAAGGCCTTCCGCCACCTCTTCCCCGTGATGCGCCGGCAGGCAGTGCATTAATATAGCATCTCCCCTGGCCAGGGACAGAAGTTTTCTATCCACCTGAAAACCGGCAAATGCCCGGAGTCGTTTATCTGCCTCATCCTCCTGCCCCATGTTTACCCACGTGTCAGTATAAACGATGTCCGCTCCGCTGACCGCCAGGCGCGGCTCCCCGGTGCAAAATATTTCCGCACCGCTGTCAGCGGCATAGCTTTGAGCCTGGCGCAATATTCTCTCCTGAATTTCATAGCCTCTGGGGGAAGCAATCCTGAAGTTCATCCCGATAAGTGACGCCACCAGCAGAAGGCTGCTGGCCACATTATAACCATCACCAACGTAAGCCAGCGTCAGCTCTCCTGGCTCCCCCTTTTTCTCATAAATGGTGAGGAGGTCGGCCAGCGCCTGGCAGGGATGCTCCAGGTCAGACAGCGCGTTAATCACCGGCACGCTGGAATATTTCGCCAGAGCCTCCAGCGCCCGGTGGGAAAAGGTGCGGGCGGAAATGGCGTCCACATAGCGACTCAGCACCCGGGCGACATCTGGCACCGCCTCCCGTTTCCCCAGACCTACCTCAGCCGGGGAAAGGTAAATCGCCTGACCCCCCAGCTGCCACATTGCTATCTCAAAGCTCACCCGTGTCCTCAGAGAAGGCTTCTCGAACATGAGAGCCAGGACTTTACCGCTGAGCATAGAAGTCCAGCCCTCAGCTTTCAAATTAACCGCATTTGAGATGAGCAACCGGATGTCCTCGCTGCTGAGGTCAGATATGGAAAGCAGGTCTTTACCTCTCAAAATAACCTCCGACTATGCCCTACAGTATAGCACGAAAACCAGCCCATCAAAAAGGGGGCCTGAGGGACGTGCCCTTGACATGATATGCAGAACTTATCTAATATGCAAGAAATCAGGAGGTTGCCATGCCCGATACTGAAAGGTTTACCGTATCCGGAAGCCAGCTGGTGGACAGGGTCAAACTGCTCATTCACGAAGGTAACATCAGGAAGGTGCGCCTGCTGCATGAAGACCGCGTCTTAATGGAGCTTCCCCTGTCAATAGGCGCTCCAGCCACCGCACTGGGAATACTGGCGGCACCGGTCCTGGCGGCAATCGGCGCTTTCGCAGCGCTGGTAACCGAATGCACCGTGGAAGTGGAGAAGATAAAGAAACCGTAGATGAAAGGCAGCTACGTCCTCCTGCTCAAGCTCCCTGAAGCCCGGAATATCAACACTGGCAGGCTGCCAGACGTCCACTTCGCCAGCGGCTGCTATGCCTATGTAGGCTCGGCTTTGAACGGACTCAAATCAAGATTGAGCCGGCACCTGCGCCAGAGCAAAAAGTCGCGCTGGCATATCGATTACCTGCTGCGAAAGGCATCTATCACGGCAATAATATTTGCTGAGGCTGAAGAGAGAATCGAATGCGACATTGCTCAGGCGCTCAGCTCCCAATTCAGTTCCGTTCCCGGATTCGGCTCCAGCGACTGCCGCTGCTCCAGCCACCTTTTCTTCGCCCCCGGGGAAGCGCAAATGAGAGCATCCGTAATGTCAGCCTTCAAACGGCTGGCATTATCGCCCGGGCTAATCGAGCCGGAGAATTATCACCGATGATGGAAATTATCCTGGTCAGACACGGGGAAACGGAGTGGAACGTAACCGAGGTATTCCGCGGCAGAATTGACATCGCGCTGAACGAGACCGGGCTGAAACAGGCGGAATCGCTGGCCAGACATCTGAGCAACAAGAAGATAGACGCCATCTGCTCCAGCCCCCTCCGGCGGGCGATGGAGACGGCGGAAATTATCGCCAGCTACCATGAAACCAGACCCCGAATTGTCTCCGGACTCATCGATTTTGACTACGGACAGTGGCAGGGGCTATCCCATCAGAAAGTAAAAGCCAAATACGGGGAACTTTACGGAGAATGGGTCAACCGCCCGGAGAGGGTGAAAATGCCCGGCGGGGAAAGCCTTGAAGACGTCAGAAAAAGGGCCCTCGAGGTGATAAATAACATAGCCGCCCGGGAAACGGGAACTGCTGTCCTGGTCTCACACCGCGTGGTGAATAAAGTCCTGATCTGCGCCCTGCTGGGGCTGGACAATTCCCGCTTCTGGAGCATAAGACAGGACACCTGCGGGATGACCATCTTCGCCTATCAGGACGGCCGATTCATCCTCACCAAACACAACGATACCTCTTACCTGGAACCCGCCCATGAGACTCCCCCGAGCGATTTCTGATGACTCGCGGCCGGCCGGAAACGGTTTCCTCCCTTTTTTCCTTGAGTATTGGCCTGAGGCATAGTATAATAGTTCTCCCGGCCAGAGTGCAGCGAGAGGAGGCAGCGAAATGCATGAGGACTGGAAATTTCATCACGTATCAGTAGTCGTTAAGGATATGAACAAGGCAATCGAGCATTACAAATCCCTGGACATAGGGCCGTTCCCACCATTCATCGGCCCGGATGGGCCGGTGCCTCTGGCGGAGAAAACGGTAAATGGTAAACCGTCTGATTACTCGGTAGATATCAGGCATGCCGAGGGAGGGGTGGGCCAACTGGCGTTTGAGCTGGTGCAGCCCGTAGCAGGCGGCACCCCGGTGAAAGAGTTCCTGACGGAAAAAGGAGAGGGCATCCACCACATCGGCTTCACCGTGGACAACCTCGACCGGGAAACGGCCAAATTGGCCGAAAAAGGGTTCAGGGTTACGCAGAGCGGGAGCACTCCCGACGCCAAATGGGCCTACTATGACACTGACGCCATCGGCGGTGTGGTCATAGAGCTCATCGAAATGACATCATGACGGGCAAATCCTCTTTACAGAGTCCTCCAAAACGGCTACAATGCAAGGGGGTAAGTTACCGGAACGGAGGTGATGACCGGTGAATATCGAATGGTTTCGTGACCTGGCGGTAGCTATTCTTGGCTTCGGGGCAACCGCAGTTATCATCTTTATAGGGATACTGGCTTTCCTGCTCTACCGCAAAATCGGCCCGATACTGAACTCGGTAAGAGCCACCACCAGGATGATAGAGAATGTCTCCTCCTGCGTGGAAGAAGAAGTGGCAAAACCTCTGGCGCAGTTAATCGCCCTTATTCAAGGTATACGTCAGGCATTCAACCTGTTCAGTAGATTTTCAAGAGGAAAGGAAGGAGGGAGAAATGACTGAAAGAGATAGCGGTACCAGTTTCCTTGTCGGGTTCTTACTCGGGGCAGTTGCCGGCGCAGCTATTGGCTTCCTCTATGCGCCCCAACCGGGAAGGGAGACCAGAGAACTGTTAAAAGAGAAGGCAGAAAGAGCCACCGAGAGGGCGAAGGAAGCGACCGAAAAAGCGAAACAGGCCGCGGCTGAAGCCAGGGGGAGGGTGGAGGAAAAGTTCGCCCGGAAAAAGACCGCAGAATAAACCACCTGCAAGTAGCCAATTTATCACCCGGCTAAACTCACCTTCGAAAAGCCTTTCTTCCGGAGCAGGTGAAAGGGGCATATTTCCCCCGCCATGGCGAATATACTGACCAGACACTGGGGCCTGGTATCCCTGATACTGGGCATCATCATAGCATTTTGGATTCTCTACCTGTTGAGAATACCCATACTCCCCTTTGTTCTCGGTCTGGTGCTGGCTTATCTTCTGCTGCCAGTTGTCACCTGGCTGGAAAATAAGCTACCCCGCCAGGGAAGGTGGCCGGGATTCAAGCGGGCTTTTTCCATCATTTTGATTTTCATCGTGCTGCTCGGATTTATTGCCGCCTTCTCCTATTTCATTGTGACGGCGATAATAGATGCTTCTTTAACTTTGCTGGAAGGCACCCCCCATTTTATCGGCAAAAGCCTGTACCAGGTGCAGAAATGGCTTGAGGTCATACGAGAGCAGTTCCCCCCGGAAATACGCCAGGAAGTGGATAAGGCTCTTGTCGACGCTGGAGTAGCACTGGGCAACAGCATAAGAGACGCTTTCGTCAAGGGCATTTCCCTTGCGCCGCAAACTTTCACCATGTTCCTCGGTTTAGCCACCCTGCCCCTCTTCCTTTTCTATACCCTGAAGGACTCGGAAAGGTTGAAGAAAGGCCTTTATGCAGCGTTTTCGCCAGCATACGCCGAACACCTCAGGAACATCGTCGGCATAATTGAAAGAGTGCTGGGCCGTTACATTCGTTCCCAGTTAATGCTCGGATTGATTGTGGCTTACTTTTCCTTCATCGGCCTGCTGATTTTAAGGATTCCATTTGCCTCCGTGCTGGCCCTCCTGGCCGGCGTCGGGGAACTCATTCCAACGTTAGGGCCCTGGATTAGCGGCGCCGTAATCGTCATTGTCACCCTGGCCCTGGCCCCGGCAAAAGTAATCTGGGTGATTGTTCTCTGCCTGGCAATCCAGTTGCTGGAGAACAGCCTGCTTGTCCCCAGGATTCAAGGGGGCTACCTGCGCATCCATCCCGCCATCATGATAGTCCTGCTCGTTCTGGGGGCCTATATCGCCGGTTTCTGGGGGCTCCTCCTGGCTGGCCCGCTGACCGCCACCGGCGTGGAAGTTTACAGATATATACATCGGTGTTACCAGGTAGAAAAGCTGGAAAAGTCAGCGGAGTAGCACCGGCCTGTCCGCTACCCCCTCCACCCCTCACTCTGCTATAATAATGGTATGAAAAAGCCCTTGCTGGTTTTATTCGACGGGAATGCCATAATCCATCGCGCCTACCACGCCTTTCAGTCCACCAGGCCCCTGACGGTAAGCAAGACCGGCGAGATAATAAGCGCCGTTTACGGCTTCACCCAGATGCTGCTCAAGGCGCTGAGCGAGCTAAAGCCCACCCATTACGCCATTGCCTTTGACAGGAAAGCACCCACCTTCCGCCACCAGCTCTTCGACCGGTACAAGGCACACCGCCCGCCCACCCCCGACGAACTGGTCAACCAGCTGGACCGGGTAAAGGAGCTTGTCGAAGCCTTCCGCATCCCCGTTTTTGAGCTCGACGGCTATGAAGCCGACGACCTTCTGGGGACGCTCAGCCAGCAGGCCAGCCAGCAGGACATTGATACCATCATCGTCACCGGCGATGCTGACACCATGCAGCTGGTCTCACCCTGTATCAGGGTGCTCTATCCCAGACCGGGAAAAAGCTTCAGCGACACCATGCTCTATGACGAAGCGGCAGTGAGTGATAAATACGGCGTAAAACCGGAATACATCGCCGACCTCAAAGGGCTGGTAGGTGACCCTTCGGACAATATTCCCGGCGTTCCCGGCGTGGGAGGAAAAACCGCGGCCAAGCTCATCCAGCAATTTGGCACCGTGGAAGACATCTACGCCCACATTGACGAGGTAACTCCGCCCAAACTTCGCGACATATTGAGGGAGAACGAAGCCATCGCCCGCCAGAGCAAAGAGCTGGCTACCATCGTCACCAGGGCGCCGGTCAGCCTCAACCTCGGTGACTGCAAGGTCGGTAATTATGACCGCCAGCAGGTAACCGAGCTGTTCCGTGAACTTGAGTTTGCCAGCCTCCGTTCCAGGCTGCCGGAAATCGAAGCCGAAACGGAGCTCTCTCCGGAGTCAGCGCCCGCCGGGGTTAAATCCGAACCACCAGAAAGAAACTACCGCACCATTACCACTTCCCCCAGCCTCGATGAATTGCTGGCCCGCCTCTCGGCGGTGAAGTCCTTCGCTCTGGACACGGAGACAACGGGGTTGAACCCCATGACCGCACAGCTGGTGGGTATCTCCCTGTCGCCCGCCCCGGGTGAGGCTTACTATATCCCCATAGGCCACGTCGGCTGGGGACAGGTGGAGCAGCTGCCCCTCGCACAGGTCATTGACCGGCTCAAGCCGCCCCTGGAAGACGCAAAACTGGCCAAAATAGCCCATAATGCCAAATTCGATATGATGGTGCTGGCGGAATGCGGGGTAACCGTCAACAACCTCGCCTTCGATACCATGGTCGCCGCCCACCTTCTCGGTGAAAAAACCGCCAGTCTGAAAAATCTGGCCTTCAGCAAGTTGAATATCGAGATGACGCCCATTGCCGACCTCATCGGCTCGGGCGCCAGACAACTGTCAATGTCCCAGGTAGAGGTAAGCAGAGTCGCCAGTTACGCCTGTGCCGATGCCGATATTACGGGGCAGCTGGCCGAACTGCTGGGAGACGGGCTCCGGCAGCACGCCTTGTGGCAGTTATTCTCCGAGGTTGAAATGCTCCTCGTACCGGTGCTTCTCCAGATGGAAAGGAACGGGATAAAACTGGACACGGACCTCCTCAGAGAAATGTCGCAGCGGCTCGGCGAGCAGATAATAAAGCTGGAGGCAGAGATATTCAGCCACGCCGGGCACCAGTTCAACATCAACTCTCCCCAGCAGCTGGGCCAGGTCCTTTTCGAGGAACTGAAGCTGCCCCCGGGACGGAAGGGCAAGGGGAAATACTCCACCGACGCCTCTGTTCTGGAAGGACTGAGCAAAGATTACCCCATAGCCAGGCTTATTATGGAACACCGCCAGCTGAGCAAACTCAAGTCGACTTACATCAATGCGCTGCCCGGCCTGGTACATCCAAAAACAAACAGGCTGCACACCAGCTTTAACCAGACCCGCACGGCTACCGGCAGGCTATCCTCAAGTGAGCCAAATTTGCAAAACATCCCGATCCGTGGCGAGATGGGAAGGCAGGTCAGACAGGCGTTCGTCGCTCCACCTGGCTCCCGCCTCCTGGACGGGGACTACTCACAGATTGACCTCCGCGTCCTGGCCCACATGTCCGGGGACTCAGGACTGGTCAGCGCCTTCCAGCATGATGAAGATATCCACACGGCTACGGCAGCCCAGCTGTTAGGCGTCGATAGCCAGCAGGTAACCCCGGATATGCGCCGGCTGGCAAAAACGGTCAATTTCGGCGTCATCTACGGCATGAGCGAATACGGACTGGAGCAGGCGACCGAGCTATCGCGGGAAGAGGCTGCCCGGTTCATTGCCGCTTACTTCGAAAAATACCCCGGGGTAAAGCGGTACCTCGAATCGACAAAGGAGCAGGCCAGAAAGACGGGTTATGTGCAAACGATGCTGGGCCGGAGGCGGTTTATCCCCGAGATAAATTCTTCCAATCGCTCCATAAGGGAAGGTGCCGAGCGCATGGCAATCAACATGCCGGTGCAGGGCACCTCAGCCGACATCATAAAAATAGCCATGGTTCACCTGCATCGCGATATGGCAAACCGGAAACTCAAAAGCAAGATGCTGCTTCAGGTGCATGATGAGCTTGTCTTTGAAGTGCCCGAAGATGAACTGGAAATAATGCGCCAGCTGGTACCTGAATTAATGGCCTCGGCTGTGAAGCTCGACGTTCCCTTAAAAGTGGACGCCAGCACCGGCCGCAACTGGGGGGAGACGAAATAAGGTGCCGGAACTGCCTGAAGTAGAAACAATAAAAAACGAATTGACACCCCGCATCGTCGGGCGCAAGCTCGCCGGAGTCACCCTGCTCTGGGACGGCGTTGTGAAGCAATCATCGACTGCGGACTTCCGCTCCCGCCTCACCGGGCGGGAAATAGCCGGCCTGACCCGGCACGGCAAGTATCTTCTCATCAACTTTACCGGCGGAGACTCGCTGGCTATTCACCTCAAGATGAGCGGCTCCCTGCTGCTGAGTCGGGACTCGGCGGAGCCGCCCAAATACACCCGCGCCATAATTCATCTGGACAAAGGCACCGATATCCTCTTCCGCGACCCGCGCAAGTTCGGCTCCATGTGGCTGGTCAGGGACAGCAGCAGTATCACCGGCAGGCTCGGACCGGAACCGCTGGGAGGCGACTTCACCCCTCAGGTGCTGGCGCAGAGACTGAGAAAGCGCAGAGCACCGGTAAAAGCCCTTCTCTGCGACCAGTCCGTCATCGCCGGTATCGGCAACATGTACGCCGATGAAGCCCTGTTTGCCGCCGGTATCCACCCCTTGAGGCGGGGAGAAAGCCTGTCCGAGGAGGAGCTAAAACATCTTCACCGTGCCATTCAGCAAATCCTGCGGTCAGCCATCGGGAGCAAGGGGGCCAGTATTGTGAACTACTACCGTCCCGATGGAGGGACGGGAACGGCCCACTTTGAGTTCAAGGTTGCCCACGGACGCGGCAAGAACTGCCCTGTCTGCGGCACTCCGGTCAAGCGCACCGTCGTCCGCAACCGGGGCACCTACTTCTGCCCCAGATGCCAGCCGGAGCACTAGTCGTCCCAGAGGCGGAAGGGCGGATACTCATCAATCATGAGAGATACATAGGCGGCTACCCGATATGTCCAGCGGTTCATACCCACCACCAGTTTGAAAATATTCCCGGGATATCTGCCGGTGAAGAGCAACGCCACCGCGCCGAATATAGCCAGTACACTTACCAGTCCGGGAAACCGGTTCTCTCCACCGCCTCCACCATGGGAGAAGACGACCGCGACATAGCGCGGGATTCCCGGCAGCCACTTCAGGAGCCATCAGGCGGAAGGACAGCCCGGCGAGGGGGATGGCAACCACCAGCACCAGCAGAGGGAAACCCTGCTTGACTGCCCCTTCTTTCAGGCCGCCAGCAAAGCTGAGGAAAAGTACCACCACCGCCAGAATGCTAACCCATATCATAATTATCATAATGCCAAATGATAAGTTATCTACTTCCAATTGGCAAGAGGGCAGTCCGGCTCCACCCCGGAACCCCTCAATGCTCGTCCTCCGGAGGGCGGGGGGTTAAAGAGCAAAATAAGTCGTTGGGGCTGCATTCCTGACACTCCATCTGGAGTGCGCTATGCTCGATGTCGAACTGGCGGCGCAGCACTCTTTCAATCTCCCCGCGGATTTCAGCCGCCTGGCTGAGGGGGATGTCACGGATGAGCACATGACAGCTCATCGCATGTAAACTGGGGGAAATGCTCCAGACGTGAATATCGTGAATCCCCTTTACTCCCGGTATCTTCTTCAGGGCTTTTATCATCTCGGCCACGTCCACTTGCTGCGGGGTCGCCTCCAGAAGGACCTTCAAACCCTCTTTGAGGATACGCCAGGCAGCCAGAGCGATAATCAGGCCAATGAGCACGCTTACCACCGGGTCCACCAGGAACCAGCCCGTAAACAGGATAATGACGGCTCCAGCAATTACCCCGATAGATGCCAGGGCGTCGCCAAGAACGTGCCAGAAAGCGCTGCGCACGTTGAGATTGCTCCGCTGTTCCCGGCGCAGCCAGAAAGCAACAAAGATATTGACGCTCAGTCCCACCAGCGCTGCGGCCAGCATAACCGGGCTGTTCACCTCGGGCGGCTGTTGCCAGCGGCGGTAGGCCTCGTAAAAGATAACCCCGGATATGGCAAAGATACTGACGGCGTTAACCACCGCAATTATTACCCCTACCCGGTGATAGCCAAAAGTCATACGGCTGCCCGCCGGGCGCTCCGCCTGCCTCACGCCGTACCAGCTGAGGGAAAGGGCAACAATATCGGCAAATACGTGTCCGGCATCGCTGAGTAAAGCCAGGCTATTGGATAGAAGCCCGCCGACTATTTCCACCGCCAGTATAATGCCGGTAAGCATGATGGCATATTTAAGTTTATTCCCTACCCCGAGCGGATGATGAACGTGTCCAGCCAATTGCTCCCCCTATCCTCCTCTCTCCATTATCTCCCGGAGAGCCAGCGAGTAGGCATCGAAGTTCCGGGAATCAAAGAGCACAAACACTATCTCTCTGACCGGGGTAACGCTCTCGCGAAGAAAGGAAACGGACGTCTTCAGGGCTATCTTCGCCGCTTCGTCAACCGGATAACCATAGGCACCGGTGCTGATTGAAGGAAAAGAGATGCTGGCCAGCTGGTTCCGGGCTGCCAGCTGAAGGCTCTCCCGGTAAGCGCTCTCCAGGAGCTCAGCCTCGCCCTTACCGCCACCGGACCATACCGGGCCAACCGTATGAATGACATATTTTGCCTTCAGATTTCCGGCGGTGGTAATCACCGCTCTGCCCGCAGGTAAACGCCCCTGCCTAGCGACAATCTGCTTGCATTCCTCAAGAATAGCCGGACCCCCCGCCCGGTGAATGGCGCCATCCACACCTCCACCACCCATCAAACCGGAGTTAGCTGCGTTGACAATAGCATCGGTAGACTGCCGGGTAATGTCTCCCATCTTTATGTAAAGCTTTCCCCGGTTAACGGTCACCTGCCCCACATTGTCACTCATGCTTCATGCCCTCCTCTCACAAGATGTTACTATATCTCATTCGAGGCTCTTCAAGTAGCCCACCGCCCACTCTATGGCCTCCTCTCCCTCAAGCTCAAGCATATAGTCCGGCTCTATTCCCTCGCCTTCTATGGGACGACCGTCAGGGGTAAGCCAGCGGGCGGTAGTGATGTATATCCCTGAACCGTCGGCGAGTTCACGCAGCACGTTGACGCTGCCTTTACCGAAGGTCTTCTGGCCGGCAACAACGGCACGCCCGTAGTCCTGCAGGGCTCCAGCCAGAACCTCACTGCCGCTGGCGCTGTAAGCGTCCACCAGAACGACCACCGGCAGGTGGGTAACAACCTCGCTTTCTCTGACCCTGAGAACCGTACTCTCTCCCCGGTTGTCCACCACATTGACGACCACCCCCTCTGATAGAAAGTGGGAGGTTACCTTGACCACTTCCTCAAGCAAGCCACCCGGGTTGCTGCGCAGGTCAAGGACTATACCCTCAGTCCCCTTATTCCAGAGGCTTTCCAGTATCGGCAATATCTCCTCATCGGTGCGTCCGGAGAAATGGGTAATGCGAATATAGGCAATGTCCCCTCTCATTTCGAAGTTTATACTGGACAGTTCAATCGTGTCCCGCACTATCTCAACCTTAACCGGCTCGGTCTCTCCCTGGTGGAGGATGAGAAGTTCAACCGTTGTCCCCTTGGGCCCGCGGATGTTAAGCACCGCCTCCACCAGGCTCATCTCGGAAGTCGGAGCACCTTCAACCTCCAGAATGACATCACCGGCTTTGATTCCGGCCTTATCCGCTGGAGAGCCGCTGATGGGAGCAATGATTGTTAGCTGCTCATTCCTGATTCCCACCTGAGCGCCGATACCTTCCAGTTCACCTTTAAAATTACTCATGCCCAGCTGGTAAGCATCTTTGCTCAGGTAAGAAGTATAGGGGTCATCCAGTTCCTTCAGCATACCCTCAATTGCCGCCCGGCTCAAATTGGCGCTGTCAAGCTCATCCCTCCCCACGTAATCGTCGAAGATGATATGCCAGGCCTGCTCCACGCTCTCCAGGCCTTCGGCGGCGGGAGGGCGGGTGCCCACGCTGTAGCCGATGCCGAAAGTCAGCGCAAGTGCAGCCAGCAACAACAGGCTGAACAGAGTAAATTTCATTTTTTGCGACATTGGACTTATACTCCCTGTGATATTTCCGGACAGGGCCCGGAAGCAAAATCAAAGAGGCTCCGCTTCCCCGGTCTGTTTAATATCAAGAGGAAATCAGGTAATTAAGATTAAAGGGCCAAGTAAACCTGTAAGCCGAGTTCTGTACTCTGAAGCAATTTCAGAGCGGTGGCCATCTATCTAGCCCTGATGTTACCATCAGGGTCAAGCGACCAACCCGGGGACAGGCCGGGCATCCTTTTGTCCCTCTATTCGGTCTTGCTCCGGATGGGGTTTACCCGGCCGACCGGTCACCCTGCCGCCGGTGGGCTCTTACCCCACCATTTCACCCTTACCCCGCACAGGCGGGGCGGTATGTTTCTGTGGCACTTTCCGTAGGGTCACCCCTCCTGGGCATTACCCAGCATCCTGCCCGGCGGAGCTCGGACTTTCCTCCCCCTCTCCGGGAAGGGGCGGCCACCCGGTTTACTTGGCCCACTTACACTCTAGTATAGAAAACCGTCCAAGTCAAACGCCCTTCCGGTAGTGGAATTAATTCAGAAGTTAGACCAATTGACTAACGTAATAG
>CAZRBS010000024.1:956-20109 GCA_964598405.1 uncultured Dehalococcoidaceae bacterium | reverse complement strand
AAATTCCCGGGCGATGAGATACCGGTGGCGCGGGTGAGCGCACTGAAAGCCCTGGAGTGCGGCTGTGGTAAGAGAGAGTGCCAGTGGTGCGGTCAAATCTTGAAGCTGATGGATGCCGTTGATGACTATATCCCGGTTCCGGTCAGGCCCAAGGACCAGCCATTCCTGATGCCGGTAGAAGATGTCTTCAGCATCAAAGGTCGCGGGACTGTGCCTACGGGAAGAGTGGAGAGAGGTGTAGTCAAGGCAGGAGATGAGGTGGAGATAGTGGGTCTGCACCATGAACCGCGCAAGGTGGTTGCCACCAGCCTGGAGATGTTCCACAAGACTCTGGACTATGCGGAACCCGGTGATGCGGTGGGTATTCTCCTCAGAGGTGTGGAGCGCGAGGAGATAGAACGGGGCCAGGTGCTGGCTGCTCCCGGCTCGATTAAACCGCATACTCATGCTGAAGCGGAAGTGTACGTTCTGACCAAAGAAGAGGGTGGAAGGCATACTCCGTTCTTCAATGGATACAAACCGCAGTTCTATATCAGGACTACGGACGTCACCGGCTCTATTGAGCTACCGGAAGGGGTGGAAATGGTCATGCCCGGCGATAACATAACCATGAAGATAAAGCTCCTCTATCCGGTGGCCATGGAGAAAGGTCTGCGCTTTGCTATTCGTGAGGGAGGCAGGACAGTTGGTGCCGGCACGGTAAGCCGCATCATAGAGTAGATTATGGCGAAGAAGGGCGAAGCAAGAGGCATCATCTACCTTGCCTGTACCGAGTGCAAGGAGAGAACGTATACTACCACCAAGAACAGGAAAAATGACTCTCAGCGGTTAGAGTTGAGAAAATATTGTCCTCGTTGCCGTGCTCCCAGGCTCCATAGAGAGACAAAGTAACGGCGCCGCTGAGGATAGAGGGGTTCTTCTTTTGACGCATCATGCAGCTATGGCCAAGCGAGGTGGTTCAAGATTCAGGTTCATCGGTGAGACCATAGCCGAACTAAGAAAGGTGGTCTGGCTCTCCAGAAGGGAAATCGTTTACCTGTCAACACTGGTGCTGATTGTTTCCCTTGTGGCCGGTCTTGTCCTGGGAGCGGTGGACTACGGCTTTACCGGCCTCGTGGAGAAGGTTTTTTTGGGCAGGTAAGTGCTTGTCTTCTTTCCATGTTAAACTAGGCCGTCTGGTTCACAGCCAGATTGTGCTTTCTAGAAAACTCAGTTGGCGAGGTTATCTGTGGCGGAGAACGGAATAAACTGGTTTGTCATTCATACCTATTCCGGGTATGAGGAGCGGGTTAAGAAGAATCTGGAACAGCGTATCAAGTTCATGGATTCCGGAAGTGAGATTCTGCAGGTCGTTATCCCTACCGAGGATGAGATAGAGGTTAAGGACGGGCAGAGGCGAACCGTCGTCAAGAAAATATTGCCCGGTTATGTCCTGGTTCAAATGAGGATGACCGACCAGAGCTGGAGCGTGGTGCGGAATACTCCCGGCGTTACCGGATTCGTCGGCAGCGGGAGTAAACCAACTCCATTACAGGAAGAAGAGGTCAGCCGGATATTGAAACAGATGGAGGCGGAAGCTCCCAAAGTGAAAGTCGGTTTCCGCCGCGGGCAGAGCGTCCGGGTAACTGACGGCCCGTTTATTGACTTTGTTGGCGTGGTGGATGAAATAAACACGGGGAAAGGCAAGGTTAAAGTGCTCTTGTCCCTTTTCGGCCAGGAAACGCCGGTGGAGCTCGATTTCTTGCAGGTGGAGAAACTCTGATATTTACGGGGAGAAAAGATGGCCAAAAAAGTTAAGGCAATTATCAAATTACAGATTCCTGCCGGACAGGCAAATCCGGCACCTCCGGTCGGCCCGGCTCTGGGGCAACAGGGGATTAACATTATGGCTTTCTGCAAGGAGTATAATGAGCGTACTTCTTCCCAGGCAGGAGCTATTGTGCCGGTGGAGATAACCGTTTTTGAGGACAGGTCATTTACCTTTATCACCAAAACGTCACCGGCTACCGATTTGCTGAAGAAGGCTCTGGGCGTGGAGAAGGGAAGCAGCAGCACCGGCCACGAAGAAATTGGCACGCTTTCACGGGACAAATTGCGTGAGATAGCCCAGGTCAAAGCTAAAGATTTGAGCGCCAACGGCGTTGAAGAGGCGGAGCGGATAATTAAAGGCACCGCCCGAAGTATGGGAATTAAGGTAGAGTAAAACAGTGAAACACGGCAAGAGATATCAAGAAACGGCCCAGGTAGTAGATAGAATGAAGACCTATCCCCCGGATGAGGCCATTGAACTAATCAAGAAGGCGTCTTACGCCCGCTTTGATGAGACGGTTGAACTTCATCTGCGTATGGGGGTTGACCCGCGCAATGCCACCCAGCAGGTGCGGGGGGTAGCCCTTCTGCCGCACGGACTGGGGAAGAAGGTGAGAGTCCTGGTCTTTGCTCAGGGAGAAGCGGCAAGAATCGCCGAATCGGCAGGGGCAGACTATGTTGGCGGCGATGACCTGATCAAGAAGATTGAGGGTGGCTGGCTTGAGTTCGATACCGCCATCGCCACTCCCGATATGATGAGTAAGGTAGGCAAGCTGGGAAAGATTCTGGGGAGGAGAGGGCTCATGCCCAATCCCAAGTCAGGGACCGTGGTGGCTACGGAAGACCTCCCCCGTGTCATCGAAGACGCCGGCAAGGGACGGGTGGAGTTCAAGCTGGACCGAACGGCGATTATCCATGTGCCACTGGGGAAGGTAAGTTTTGAAAATGAGAAGTTAACGGACAACCTGTCCGCGCTGATGGAAGCGGTGATGAAAGCCAAACCCAGCGGAGCAAAAGGGCAGTATATTAAAACCGCCGTTCTGACAACCACCATGGGACCGGGGATTAAACTCGACCTTAAACCAGCCCTTTCCCTGCCTGCCGTTTAGCTGAACCGGCCGCGGAATTTTACTTTCCGGGCAAAACCGTATAGAATAGACTGAGTATAACTGAATAAATGGTCCGAAGACAGCGGGCGCCTTTAAGGCTTAAAATAATGTGCCTGCCGAGGAAAAGGTAATCTGGACTAGCCGGATTAAGTATCCTTGTGCAGCAGGCACAGGGATTTTTTATTGGCCAGACATTATGGAGGTACTGGAAAATGCCCAGGGAAAAGAAAACACAGATTATTGGTGAACTCCAGCAGGTCTTTTCCGAATCTCGCGCCGGTATATTTACTGACTACCGGGGGTTATCAACAGCACGGATGACCGAGCTGCGCCGCACGCTGAAGAATTCAGATATTAACTATCGGGTGGTGAAGAACACCCTGGCCCGCTTTGCCGCCGAAAGGGCGGGGAAGAAGGACCTAGCCAGCTTTTTTGAAGGCCCCGTAGCCATCGCTTTCGGTCAGGGTGAGGTAACCGAACTGGCCAAGGTTCTGGCAGAATACATCAGAGTTTCCAAGTCAAGCCTGAGCATAAAAGGAGGCTTTTTAAGCGATAGACTGCTTACCCCGGGTGAAGTAGAGACCCTGGCCACATTACCGCCCAGAGAAATACTGCTGGGCAAGGTGCTGGCAGGGATGCAGAGTCCCATCGCCACTTTGATTAGCTGTCTGGCTAATCCGGTGCGGGGAGTCATGGGGGTACTGCAGGCTAGAATCAAACAACTGGAGGGAGCATAGAATGGCAGAGAAAGAAGAGAAAACCGGACAGGATACTGCTGAAGAGAAAGCCGGGGTTGAAGAGCAGCCCAAGGCAGAAGAAAAGAAAACTGCTGAAGGTGCTGCCGAAGGATCAACCGGGGCGAAAGAACCAGCGGTGACAGAAGAGGCGGAAGCCGCTCAGCCCGCTGCACGGGAGAAGGCGGAGGCTGAAGAACCGCCACCGGCGAAAGAGGTGGAAAAGAAACCCAAAGCGGAAAAAGAAGCCGCTGAGCAACCCGCTCCACCGGAAAAGGAAGAGGTAAAGTTGTCTCCCGCTATTGCGGAGATAATGAACACCATCAAGAAAATGACGGTGGTGGAACTGGCGGAGCTGGTCAAAGCTCTGGAAAAAGAGTTCGGAGTCAGTGCCGCCGCCCCGGTAGCGGCTGCAGCCGCCCCGGCAGGGGGAGCCGCCGCAGAGGCAGAGGCAGCGGAGGAACAGACCGAGTTCAGCGTAATCCTTAAAGAGGTGGGAGCGAACAAGATTAACGTGATTAAAGCTGTGCGCGAGGTAACCACTTTAGGCCTCAAAGAGTCCAAAGACCTGGTGGAGAGCGCCCCCAAGCCGGTGAGAGAAGGCGTTACCAAAGAAGAGGCAACAACGATAAAAGGGAAGCTGGAGGCGGCTGGGGCTACCGCCGAGGTAAAGTAACCCGTTTGAAAATGTGGCTGAAATAGATTATATTTACCACCAAGAGCATTCCTCTCAAAGAGGACGGTGGTTATGCCATATCAAGATTATTACGTGCTGATGGGCGCAGGTGGCCTGTTCCTGGTCCTCGGACTAATCGCCGCTATCTGGGGATGGAAAGAGGAGAAAGGGTACTATAATGCCCTGGCGGCCCGCCGTGGCGATGCCAGGGAGTTCATGGACCACTGGCCTCCGCGCCCTCAACCGGGTGCCCTGAAAACGGGAGGCTGGATTGCCATCGCCGTCGGCGTTGCCATGCTGGTGGTGGGCGGCATTTTTGGGCTTCTGGGCTAAGTCCTGAACTGCCGGTTAGCTACGGCGCTCCCGCTGAGAGGCTCAACTCCTGCAGGTCAGCTTCGATTCTCAGCGCATTGGCCTGAAAACGATTTGAAGGGATAACCCTGCCGTCCTGGTACACAAACCAGCCGGCCTGCTGCCAGTAGTCTCTTCCTTCCCATTCTTCAGCACCGCTCATATCAACCACAACATACCAGATATTGGTGCCATCTTTGAGGAGTTCTGATTTGGCACTCCAGTTATCGCTGGCGGCAGAGAATTCGGCAAGGTAATTCTTTGCCTCGTGGCTTTCCGCCTGGCTCAAAAGGTGTTCGTAAACGGTAAGGATGGCTCTATCCGAGGAACCGATGAAAGAGGGGGGCTTCGTCTCTTCCGGTTCTTCGGTGGGCTCCGGGGCAGGAAACTGCCCGAACTCTTCACAGCCGATGGCAGCAAAAGCCATGGCTGCCAGCAGAGAGATGATAAGAACGGATTTCAGGTATCTGCTTATTGACATCGTCATTTCTCTTCCTCTAATTTCTAGTTCCTGACCAATCACTGATAGTCTAGTGCAGTCACGCCTTTAAGTCAAATTGTCAATCCTTCTGGGGCGGTACTGCGTGGCTTCAGCCACATGGTGAGCTTTGATTATTGCCGAGTTTTCCAGGTCGGCGATGGTGCGGGCCAGCTTGAGGATGCGGTGGAAGGCACGCGCGGAAAGATAGAGCTGCTTCATGGCGGCTTTAAGCAGGCTCTGGGCTGATTCTTCCACCTGGCAGAATTCCCTTACCTCGGCGGGGGTCATCTCGGCGTTGCTGGAGAGCCTGCTCCCCTTGAAACGTTCCACCTGGCGAGTGCGGGCGGCTTTGACCCTGTCCTGGACTTTAGAAGACGGCTCTCCCAGACTGTCGTCGGTCAGCTTCTCATAGTCGATGTGGGGTACCTCAATAAATATGTCCACCCGGTCGATAAAAGGTCCGCTGATACGCCTTTGATAGCGGGAGACCAGACTGGAAGGGCAGGTGCACCGGCGAAAAGGGTCGCCGTAGTAGCCACAGGGACACGGGTTCATGGCGCCCACCAGCATGAAGTTGGCCGGAAAGGTCACCCTCCCCTGAGCCCGGCTGATGGTTACCATCTTATCTTCCAGGGGCTGACGCAGCACCTCAAGCAGGGAATGCCCGAACTCGGGAAGCTCGTCAAGGAATAGGACTCCCCGGTGGCTGAGGCTTATTTCGCCCGGCTTTGGCCAGTGACCGCCACCCACCAGACCGGCATTGGAAATGGTGTAATGAGGGGCACGGAACGGTCTCTGTCTAATCATGGGGGTATCCGGCGGGAGCAGCCCGCTGACGCTGTAGACCTTGGTAACCTCCAGTGCTTCTTCGTTGGTCATCAGGGGCAGGATGGAGGGAAGCGAACGCGCCAGCAGCGTTTTGCCGCTCCCCGGTGGTCCGCACATGATGATGTTGTGCCCTCCGGCGGCGGCTACCTCAAGCGCCCGTTTGACGTGCTCCTGTCCCTTAATGTGAGCCAGGTCGGTTAGTGATGCGGGTGGCGGGGAATAGTCCCGGTCGTCCGGTCTGTATTCCGGGGCGGGTATCTCCCCCCGGAGGTAGCCCACCAGTTGAACCAGGGAGTTGACGGGGATGATTTTAGCCCCTTCAATCAGAGATGCTTCCCTGGCGTCAACCTCGGGTACGATGATTGTGGCTATCTTTTCTTCTTTCGCCAGGGCTACCATGGGCAGTATGCCGTGGGTATGGCGCAGACTGCCGTCCAGAGACAGTTCGCCGAGAAAAATGGTTCTGGAGCCGTCAGCGCTGACCTGCTCTGAGCTGAGGAGGATGCCAATGGCAATGGGCAAATCATAAGAAGGACCGGCCTTTTTAAGGTCGGCCGGGGCAAGATTGACCACGATGCGCTTCATGGGAAAGGTGTAGCCCGAATTCCGTATGGCGGCTCGAACCCGCTCCCTAGCCTCCTGGACAGCAGTATCCGGCAGACCCACGATGGTCATTGCCGGCAAGCCGCCGGAGATATCCACCTCAACATCAACCAGGTGCCCTTCAAGTCCGACCACGGCTGCGGTTTTTACTTTGGCTAACATGTCTCTCCCGTCTCATTATGTTAGCGCGGGACTCCACCTGTGTCAAAGTTATTTCGAAAAGCCCTGAGGTTTCTGCCAGAGTTGCTTAAAGGTGGGCCATTACCCGCCGTCAGTCTGAGGAAAAGCGACCTCGGTATACAGAAGCTCAACCCTCTTTTTGTGCCCTAACTCCTGTGCCGCCAGTTCCTCAAGAAGCCTTTTAACCTCTCCCGGAGGGTGTATTCCGGCGAGAGCGAGGTATAACTCATGGGCGTGCATTTCCCGATTGGCGGCAAGCAGGAAGACATCCTTCAACTGCATATCAGGAGATATTTCAGGCTGTTCCAGGTGTTCGGCAATCTTATAGTCCACTGCCCGTTCCCGGCTCAGTGCTCCTTCAGTGAGTTCACCCTGGAGGTATTTTCGCAGCAGGTTTTCATGTCCCTTTTCTTCCCGGGATAACTGGCCAAAAGTGTCTTTAGCCGCCTTATCCGTCATTTTTTGACTCAAATCCCGGTACAGGCGCTGTGACCCGATTTCCTTCTCTATCCCTTTTTCCAGGACCTCCCTTACAGTTAGCTGTGATACCATTATTGTACCCTCCGATATGGCTTAAATGAACTCGTCAAGCAACGCTTCAAATTGCAGCGCATCGATTTCCTGCCAGACGAGCGGTGCCTCTTTTAGAGCGGAGAGCTGCTTTTCATAGACCGGTCTTTCCTTTCGGTAAATAACGCCGGTGGGTATCCGGTCTCCCCATTCCTGTGCCCTGGCAAAGGCAGCCAGCTTATCGCCAGGGTCATACCCCTCGTCTTCCAGCTTGTAAACTCTCTCACGATACCACTGGAAGGTATTCCTGTGGTTGAAGGAGACACAGGGCTGCAGAATATCTATCAGTGAAAAGCCCCGGTGCTCAATCCCCATTTTCAGAAGCGCGGAAAGGTGCTCAGTATCGCCGGCAAAACCTCTTGCCAGGAAGCTGACCTCGGAAGCCAGTGCCAGAGCGAGGGGGTTAAGCGGCTGACCGGCTCCCTGCGGCGTTGTCCTGGTAACGAAGCCGGGGTCGCTGGTGGGCGATGCCTGTCCCTTGGTCAACCCGTATACCTGGTTGTTGTGCACCATGTAGGTCATATCGACGTTGCGGCGCATGGTGGCGAGCAGGTGCCCGATGCCCTCGCCGTAGGCACCGCCATCTCCATCAATGCCGACCACAATCAGTTCGTGATTGGCAAGCTTGGCGCCGGTGGCTGCCGGGAGGGTTCGCCCGTGAAGTCCATTAAAGACATTGCCACGCGTATAGTGGGGCAGCTTGGGCGCCTGCCCGATGCCGGATACAAATAGTACCTGGTGGGGCTCTATCCCCAGTTCAGCCAGTGCCTTTCTCAGGGCTTTAAGGATGGGGAAATTGCCGCAGCCCGGGCACCAGGCAATGGGGACTGACTCAGCGTAGTCTTTTACCGTTATCATACCTATAGTACCTCCTTCCTCAGACGGGCTACTATCTCCTCCGGCGAGAAGGGACGTCCGTCGAACTTTAGGATGTTCCCGCTCACCCTGCGCCCCGTCTCGCGCCGGATAAGCTGCGCCATCTGGGCAGTTGCGTTGTTCTCGATGACGATGCTCCTGGTACCGTTGTTCAGAACTGAAGCGACTTCTTCTGCGGGAAACGGCCATATTCCGGTGAGATGGAGTATATCGGCTGCCACGCCATCCTTTTGCAGCATTTCAGCAGCCTCTTTTATGGCTCCATAGGTGCTTCCCCAGCCTATCAGCGTGAACTTCGCACCGGGCACTTTGTGAAGCTTCGGGCTGTTAATCTCAGCCTTGAGCCCGGTCAGCTTGCGGAGCCGCTTCAGGTGCTGCTGGTTACGGGTCTCCGCGCTCTCTATGAGATGTCCCGCCTCATCATGCTCATCGGAGCCCGTCACCACCAAGCCCCTGCCCTGCCCGGGCAGGACCCGGGGAGAAACTCCGGAATCGGTAACCATGTGTCTTTTGTAATCGCCCGATTTGCCTGATTCTTCGGCCAGCAGGAGCTCACCCCGGTCTATCTTCACCTGCCTGAGGTCGAACCTTTCCACGGTAGTATATGAAGTAGCTATATGGTGGTCGGTAAGCACAATCACCGGGGTCTGAAACTTCTCGGCGAGATTGAACGCCTTTATCATGGAATGGAAAGCCTCATCGGCCGTGGCAGGTGCGAGTACCGCCCGGGGAAATTCACCATGACCGGCGTGAAGGGCAAACCAGAGTTCACCCTGCTCCGTTCGGGTCGGCATACCGGTAGCCGGACCGGGTCGCTGCCCCAGCACCACGACCACCGGCGTTTCGGTCATGCCAGCCAAGGCCAGCCCCTCCACCATCAGGCAGAAACCGCCTCCCGAGGTGGCAACCATGGCTCTGACACCGGCATAGCCTGCCCCCACTGCCATGTTCATGGCGGCTACCTCGTCCTCGACGTGTACCGCAACGACGTTATAATGTTGCCCTTTGCCTGCCAGGTATTCCAGAACGGGAGTGGCGGGCGTCATGGGATAACCGGCGATAAACTTGCAGCCGCCAGCCATGGCTCCCAGGGCCAGCGCCTCGTTGCCGTTAAGAAGCATTCTCCGGCTGCTGCCGGATACCGGCCGGACTTTCTTACCTAGCTTCTGCTCGCCATGAGCGCGGGCAAAGTCAAAGCCAGCGCGGGCGGCGGTGACATTGCCCCCGGCGATTTTCTCGCCATGCCGCGCAAACTCCTTTCTCAACACTGCCGCCAGGATGTCAAAATCGTACCCGCAGAGGCCGATGGCGGCACCAACCGCCACGGTGTTCGTCATAAGCCTGTTTTTCACGGTATCTTCGGCCAGCTTTCTCAGCGGTACGTTGAAATAGCCCTCTCCCCGAGCTTCGGCCCCGGTCTGCTCCCGGTCAAAGATGATAACCCCGCCGCGTTTAAGTTCGTCGCGGTGAAGGTCAGCCGTCTCCCCGTTGAGCGCCACCAGGATATCCAGCCCTTTTGATAAAGCCAGTAGTTCACTATCACTTACTCTGACCCGAAAAAAGTTATGACCGCCTCTGACCCGGTTTTCATAATCCTGGTCGGCGAATATATGGAGACCACCGTGCGCCATTGTCTTTGCCAGGGTCGTGCCCACTGATTGCACACCCTGCCCTGCCTCCCCTCCCACCATCACGTTCAAGCGCGTTTCCACTTTTCACACCTCCCGTATTCAGACAGATATAGCGAAAACTCTGTGAAACATAATCTGCCACTAACCAAATGCTACATCAAGCAGCATCATCACTGCAAAGCCAAGCATCCCGCCCATGGTGGCAAAATCAACGTTGCCACCCCGCTGAGCCTCTGGCACCACTTCTTCAATGACGACGAATATCATGGCGCCGGCAGCAAAAGCCAAAGCATACGGCAGGATAGGCTGGGCTATGATAAAGGTTCACTCGCGGAATGGCGTAATGCGGGTAGTTCCAGCAAAGTGTTTACCCGGAATAGCGGCGGAAAACAAGCACGGAATTATGCCCGCCAAAACCAAAGGAGTTCGATACGGCAGTCCTCACCTCCGCCGGACGCGCTTCATTGGGCACATAGTCCAGGTCACAGGCAGGGTCAGGGCGGGCGAGGTTCAAAGTCGGCGGTATCACCCCCTGATTTATGGCCTGAATACATACTACCGCCTCGAGCGCGCCCGCCGCCCCGAGAAGGTGCCCGGTCATTGATTTGCTGGCTGATATCGGTATCCCGTACGCGGATTCGCCGAAGGCAATCTTTATGGCGTGGGTCTCGGTTACGTCATTAAGGACGGTGGCACTGCCATGAGCATTGATGTAATCAACCTCGTCGGGCCTGATTCCGGCCCTTTTCAGAGCCAGGTTCAGCGCCTTGGTGGCACCCTCACCATTGGGCGAAGGTTGAGTGATGTGAAAGGCGTCACTATTGGCACTGTAGCCCATAACTTCCGCCAGGACAGGAGCGCCGCGCTCCAGGGCATACTCGAGGTCCTCAAGTATAACAACGGCGGCGCCTTCACCCAGCACGAAGCCGTCACGTTCAACATCAAAAGGCCGGCAGGCGTTTCGCGGGTCCTGATTCCTAATGGACAGGGCGCGGGCGGCGTTGAACGCAGCGACGCAGATAGGCGTCACCGGCGCTTCAGTCCCGCCGGCGATAATCACCTTCGCCTCCCCATGCCGGATTAACTCGCAGGCATGCCCGATACTGTCACTGCCGCTGGAGCACGCCGAGGAAGGAGAGTAATTCGGCCCTTTGGCTCCCAGCAGCAATGAGACCTGTACCGATGCCGCGTCACCGGTCATCGTCGGTGCCAGGAGCGGGCTTATTTTTTTCGGTCCAGCCTCAGCGATGACCTTGAACTGCTCGGCGACCTCAAGCAGACCGCAGACACTATTACCAATGATAACGCCGGTCTCATCAGCGTTACTCTTATCTATCGTCAACCCGGCGGCAGCCATCGCCTGGAGGCTTGCCGCCACCGCAAACTGGGTAAACCTGTCCATGCGGTGGGCTTCCTTACGGTTAACATATGCTGCCGGGTCAAAGTTCCTGACTTCCGCGGCAAATTTGGTCTCAAAGGACGCAGGGTCAAAATGGCTGATATAATCAATTCCTGATTTGCCGGAAACAAGGGCTTCCCACATATCGGCAATGTTGAGCCCCACCGGGCTGATTACTCCCATACCGGTAACTACTACGCGTCGGCAATCATAAAGCACTGCTGATGTTCCTCCCCAGAGCTCGCGATTTTTTAACCCGGTTTGACTCGATAAAACGCGCCAGGTCTCCAGGAATGATGCGGTAGCTGCGGCCCAGACGTATGGCGGCAAGCTTGCCCTGCCGGATATAGCCATACACGGTCAAAACATGAACCTGGAGGATATTTGCTACCTGCCCCGGGGTGAGCAAATTATTGTCACCGTTCACTGAATAATTCCTCTCAGCCTGGCTTAGTTCCTCAATACTGCAGTCTGTTTGATTATATTCTAGTTGGTTTCAGTATAGGTTACGTTCTGTCCTTTGGGAAGAGCTTCTCTTCTAGAACTATCTTCTAGAACACAATCACTTCCCAAACCAACCCGCCTCGCATAGTCTTTCATTGTGGCTGATTTCAGCCACCTGGCAGGAAGCTGGTTCGGGAGGTGACTGATGCCGAGAGCGGTTGAGCTTTTACAGCAGGGCAGGAACGAAGAACTGTGGCAGATGTGCTGCGGTTTCCTCAGCCTTAACCTGGAACAATTCATGGCTATCCAGAAACGCCTGCTACTGGAACAAATACAGTTACTTAACCGGTGCACGCTGGGCAGAAAGATAATGCGCGGGGCAAACCCTCAGACGGTGGAAGATTTCCGGGAACGGGTACCGCTGACCACCTATTCGGATTACTGCCCGGAACTCCTGGAAAAGAGAGAAGCCCCGCTGCCGGCAGAACCGGCTTTCTGGGTGCACACCTCGGGGAAATCCGGCGAATACCCCTTTAAATGGATACCAATTACGCGGGCTTTTGCCCGGGAACTAAGCACCGTGATGTATGGCACCGGCATTTTCTCCAGTTGCCGGGGGTGGGGTGACACCTCAGGGGTCAATGATTATCCCAAGATTGCCTACATGGTAGCCCCCAGACCCTACATGTCAGGAGCTATGGCGAGCATGCTGGAGATACAAACTCCTTCCCATTACCTGCCGCCTTTAGAAAAAGCCGAAGAGCTGACCTTTGAAGACAGGGTGAAGTTCGGTTTTCAGCAAGCGCTGTCCCAGGGGCTCGATTATTTCTTCGGATTATCGCTGGTTCTGGTAGCGGTCGGCAACAAGTTCAGCCAGCCCTCGGATAAAGTGAATATCCGCCCCCTGCTCTCCCAGCCGAAAGCACTGCTTCGCTTGCTGAAAGGAATGAGCAGGAGCAAATTAGCCCGGCGCCACATGCTGCCCAAAGACCTCTGGTCAGTCAAAGGCATAATAAGCAGCGGCCTCGATAGCTGGGTCTACCGGGATAAAATAAAGGAGCTCTGGGGAAAGTACCCCCTGGACCTTTACGCCGGCACCGAAGGCGGCATTATAGCTACCCAGACCTGGGACCATGAGGGGATGACCTTCATCCCCAGCCTTAACTTCCTGGAGTTCATACCGGAAAAGGAATATTTCAAATGGCAGCTGGAGCCGGACTACCAGCCCAGGACGGTTCTGCTTGATGAGGTAAAGGCGGGAGAAAACTACGAGATAGTCATTACCAACTTTCACGGCGGAACACTGGTGAGATTCAGGGTAGGTGACATGATAAAGATAACCTCTCTCGAGAATGAAAAGCTGGGAATCGCTACCCCGCAGATGGCTTTCCACAGCCGGGTTGACGGCCTTCTCGATTTCTTCATTGTCCGGCTGACGGAAAAAACCATCTGGCAGGCGATAGAGAATACCGGCATCGCCTACGAGGACTGGACCGCCTACAAGGAACCGGAAAAGTCGGTACTGCGTGTCCTCATCGAGCTCAAAGATGGCTCTGAACCAAGTGAAGCAGAGGTGGCGAGCGCAATCTACAAACAGATTATGGAGTCCGAAAGCGATGAGCACAAGATGTCCCTGACCTTCGATGACTGGTCCGGCGAGGTCGACTTCAGCGTGGAAGTGACCTTACTGCCCCGCGGGGCTTTCGCCAGCTATACCGCCCGGAGGCGAGCGGAGGGGGCTGACCTGGCCCACCTCAAGCCCCCGCACGTTAACCCCCCGGCAAAAGTACTCTCGCTCCTGACAGCCAGACCGGAAGAAGTTAAAGTGGGGGGTGAAGCCAAACCAGCAGGGATTACCTAGTACTTTAGTCTCTCCCTCTTTGGTCAAGTTACCTTAGTTTTGCTTGACAGCCTCCGTATTTGGGGTAATAATTACCTCAGATATGAATATTTACGCTCTATTCCCCTTAATTGCTACCATTGCCTATATCCTGCTGCTGGTAATTATCATCAGCAGCCGCCCCTGGCACAGCCGGCACAGGTTATTCATCCTGTTCCTCATCGCCGCGATGTCCTGGAGCCTGAGCGACTATATTTTCCGCAGCAACTTCTATCCCCAGTTTACCGCCTCTCTGGGCAAACTGGTTGTGGTCATGTTCGCCTGGATGGCAATCCAGTTTTACTGCTTCATCTCTTCCTTTTACGCTCCGGGGCAGGGGCGGTGGCTGCCCTTCGCCTATACTTCTCTGGTGGTTATCGCTATCATGACAGCACTGGGGTATACCACAGCGGGCGTTGAGGTGAGCGGCAACCGGCTCTACCCCCATTACAGTGCCGGGGTCATCGTCCTTGTTCTTCCCCTCATGACCCTGGCGGTCCGCAGCGCCTACATTTTCTGGAAAAGGCTACGGATTCTGGATAATCCGGTGCTCCGCAATCAAATCCTCTCGCTGTCCCTCAGCCTGTTCGTACTGGTTATCTTCGCCTTCGCCGCCTTACTGCCCTGGGGGAAGGAATATCCGTTAAGCCACTTCGGCGGCATTATCATTGCCCTCATCTTCAGCTACGCCGTCATCAGGCACCAGCTGGTGGATATCAGGATTGTTCTGCGGCGCGGCCTGGGCTGGATGAGCCTGGGGATTATCGGCATTGCCAGCTACGTGCTCCTGCTCGTCATTCTACACACCTCGCTCGGCTTTGACTTTGACATCACCGCCACAGTTGTAGCCACTTCGGTTGCCGCCCTGGTCGGCATCCTGATTTATAGACTGCGCGGCTCCCTCTTCGCCACGGTGGGCAAAGCCTTCCAGGGTCAGAGCTACGATTACCGCCAGAAATTGTCCGACTTTGCCGATAAAATACACAATGTTTTCAGCCTCCAGGAGCAAGGCGGAGAGCTGCTGATGCTGGTTACCAGAGCCGTCGGCAGCAAGCGGGCTCGCCTGCTGTTCTTTGAAGGGGGCAGCGAAAACTTCACCGTCCAGTTCGTGGAACCTAAAGGTAAGGACAACCTCTCATCCAGTCTGCAGCTCAGCAGCCAGAGTCCCATCGTGGAGTATCTGGAGAAAGAACGGAGGCTGCTCACCAGAGAGAGCCTCGATATTCTGCCTGAATTCAGAGGACTCTGGGAACAGGAGAAAGAGGAAATTAAAGCACATGAGATTGAACTGTTTATGCCTTTGATAAGCCGTGACAGGTTAATTGGTATAATGGTGCTGGACAAAAAGCAATCCGGCAGGTACTCGCTCGAAGACCTGAACCTGCTGGAGGACATCACCAACCGGGTAGCCGTGAGCATGGAGAAGGAATACCTGCGAGAGCGCCTCAGGGAGCGCGAAGAGGAACTGTCCGTGATTAACCGCTCCAGCGCCATTATCACTTCCAGTCTCGATATTCAGGGAACGTACGTCAGCTTTGTTGAAGAGCTGAAGAAGATGGTAGATGTCAGCTGGGCAGCAATTGTTCTAATTGAAGAAGACCGGCTTTACTTTCTGGCGTTGTCCTCCGAAATAGGCTCGGCCTGGAAAGTAGGAGAGCGAATCCCGATTAAAGGTACGGCCACGGAATGGATGGCCACCCACTCCCAGCCCATGGTTGAATCCGACCTGTCGCAGAAAAACAGGTTCATTATGGGGAAACAGCACCTGAAGCAGGGGATACGCTCCGTCGCCCATCTGCCGCTGATAACCAAAGGCAAAACTATGGGCAGCCTGATTGTGGCCAGCCGCCACCCGAATGCTTACAGCCAGAGACACGTGGCGCTCCTGGAGCAGTTAGCTTCCCAGACGGCGATGTCCATTGAAAACTCCCGGCTTTATGCCGAAGCCGAGGAGAAAGCGCGCGTTGATGAACTTACCGGGCTGCTCAACCGCCGCTCTCTGGATGAACTGATTGCCAGCGAGATTAACCGGCACTCCCGTTATGGCGGCGTCTTGTCGCTGATAATCCTTGACCTCGACCTCTTCAAAAACTTCAATGACAGCTACGGCCACCTGGCCGGCGATAAGCTCCTCAGGAAAATCGGCGGTATCCTGAAAAATTCTATCAGGAGCACAGACCAGGCCTTCCGCTACGGCGGTGATGAATTCGCCATTCTCCTGCCCAATACCTCCATCGATGCCGCCAACCAGGTGGCGGAGCGCATTCGCCACCGGGTCGCCTCGGAAATAGAAGGCGGCTTTATCCAGATTACCGCCAGTCTGGGACTGGCCAGCTGGCCGGCTGATGGCATCGGCCCGGATGAAGTTATTGCCACCGCTGATGCCGCCCTCTACCACGCCAAACGAAGCGGGGGCAACCGGAGTCACTGCGCCTCAGGGACTTTACTGCCCCTGGATGAGCCAGTAGCCAGACCTCAAACTGAGGCTGCTCAAAGCAGCGGAACCTCAAATACTATTTTCAGCCTGGCGGCAACGGTAGATGCCAAGGACCATTACACCCGCAGCCACTCGAAAAAAGTGAGCCATTATGCTATCATCCTGGCAGAAGCCCTACAGATGGGGCCAGAGGAAATAGATAAACTGGAAACCTGCGCTTTGTTACACGACATCGGCAAAATTGGCATCGATGAAAAGATACTTAACAAACGAGGCAAGCTGACGGCAGAGGAGAGGGAGACAATTAAAACGCACCCCCAGGTAGGAGCCAATATCGCCAATCACGCTCCTCAACTGGCTGCCTGTGTAGCTGGTATCCTGTACCACCACGAGAGGTATGATGGCAAAGGTTATCCCGGAGGACTTCAAGGCGAGGGAATACCTCTGGAAGCACGCATTCTGGCCATAGCCGACGCCTTTGCCGCGATGACCTCCGAACGAAGTTACTCTCAGGCCCTGCCCTTTGAAGAAGCACAGGAGGAAATAAAACGAGGTGTCGGCAAACAGTTTGACCCTCACCTGGCCGGGGTCTTTCTGTCAGCAGTCAAAAACGTTCCCGTCGCCAGAGACTACAAGGAGGTGCCCTTGCCTGAGGCTGGTCCCATCTAGACCAGATTAAAATAAGGCCGAGAAGATGAACAAAATAAATGCGAATAAGACACAGGTTATTATCATCAGCCAGCAGTTCCTGTTCCGGCAGGGAATAGAGCACTCACTCTCCGGGGTAGAAGACATCGTAATTACCGGCACGACTGAGGTCAATGACGAGGTGCTGACAGCCATTGATACCCTGCCACCTGATGTCGCTCTGGTAGATATTGACGCTCCGGCTGACAGTGGTCTGAAGCTGGCGCGCAAGATAAGACAGCGCCTGCCCAATATCGGCGTAATTGTGCTTACCTCAAACCCGGATGATGCCCAGCTTTTCCAGGCGCTCAAAGCCCAGTCCGGGGCTTATTTAAGCAAGGAAGTTAACGCCGACGAGCTGATTGATACCGTCAAGCGCGTGGCCCGCGGCGAACACCCGATTAATGAAAACCTCACCAGCCGCCCGAAACTGGCAGAACAGGTGTTACAGCAGTTCCAGGAACTGTCCTGGCGAACCGAAGCCGAAGGCGTCCTTTCTCCCCTTACTCCCAGAGAGCGGGAAATCCTCAACTACATCGCCCAGGGTTACCTCAACAAGCAGATAGCCGCCGAACTTGACATCAGCGAACAGACCATCAAAAACCATGTCACCTCAATCCTGCGCAAGCTAAACGCCAATGCCCGCACTGAAGCGGTAGTTGTCGCCATAAAACAGGGCCTGATATCCATCAGTTAGGGATTCATCCCGGCTCGCCATACATCAGTCCGGGCTAACCCTGAAGCCAGCCAATGGCAGACGGCCTTCCCCTTCTTGACAATCACCATGCAAGGCACTACTATTTAGTCTGAAGTCAGACTGTGAACGAGAAGATAAGAAAATGTTGACTGTCAGGTATGAAAAAGAGGCCTATCAGTTCCTTGCCGTATACCGCTTTCTGGCTTATGCCCTGGCGGTGATGTTCACCCAGGTTACGCCTTTTCTGAGCGCCCCCACCATGCCCCCGTCCCAGCTCTACATTATCCTGGGAACGCTCGGCGTCTATACCATGCTGAAAGTCTTCTCCCCGCTTCACTGGCGGGCGAGGAGCACCCTGACCTATCTCATCCTGATAGGTGACTTTCTGCTCTGCATTCTGCTGGTGATATACACCAACGGTCTGAACAGCAGCTTTCTTCTGTATTCCCTCACGCCCATCATGACCGCAGCCCTCCTCTTTGAGGAGAGGTTTGCCCTTGCCCTGGCATCCGTTGCTTCCCTCTCCCTCTCGGCGACTCACATATTTCTGAGCCAGGTCACGGAGAGATTTGCCTGGGTTATGCAGGGGCATAACCTCACCCTGCTGATAATCTACACCCTCTTCTGCTTCGTCACCGCCACCGTACCCTACCGCATTAACCTGAACATCCGCCGGCGCATAGAAAGAGAGGCTATCATTGAGGAACGCCGCCGAATCGCCCGGGAGATACATGACGGCTTGGCGCAATCACTGAGCTACCTGAACCTGAAGACAAAAGCGGTGAGCGATTTTCTTTCCACTCAAAATACCGTGCAGGCACTTACCGAGCTCGGAGACATCAGGGAGGTGGTGCAGGACACTTATGAGGACATCAGGGAATCCATCGACCAGCTAAGCACCGAGATAAGAACCGTTTCCCTGATAACCGCCCTGGGAAACTACGTCAGGGAGTTCAGCGATAATAACGGTATCCGGGTCAAGTTTAACGTCCCCAAAGCCTTTACCAGGCTCTCTCCGGTTGCCGAGCTGCAACTGCTGCGCATTGCCCAGGAGGCACTGACCAACGTCAGGAGACACGCCATGGCCAGCGGAGTGGAAATAAAGCTGGAGCACGTCAACTCGGCAGTGGAGATGAGCATCAAGGACAACGGACAGGGCTTTGACCTTCTGAAGCTGGAAGACGCTCCTCCCGGCTACCACGGCCTGAACATCATCAAGGAGAGAGCGGAAGGCCTCGGGGGCAGCGTAAACATCTCTACCTCCCCGGGAGAAGGCACGGAGGTAAGAATCAGCCTCCCTGCCGAAAAAGTGAGGTTGTGAGATGGATATGATCAAAGTGCTCGTGGTGGATGACCACGCCCTGTTCCGCCGGGGTATTACGGCGGTACTGGCGAGCCAGGAAAACCTGGAAGTTGTGGGAGAAGCAAGGGACGGGCTGGAGGCGATTGAAAAAGCCGGGGAACTCACCCCCGATGTAATACTGATGGACCTCAACATGCCCCGCTGCAGCGGGCTGGAAGCCACCCAATCAATCCAGGCCAAGATGCCCCGGGTCAATATCCTCGTGCTGACGGTCTCGGAAAACGAGGCTGACCTCTTTTCCGCCATGAAATTTGGCGCCAAGGGCTACATCCTGAAGAATACCGACCCGGAGGAGCTGACTCAAGCTATTTTCCATATCGCCCAGGGCGGAGTCATCATCTCACCCCTCATGGCAACGAAGCTCCTCTCCGAATTCAAAGAGCCGGGCGCCAGGGAAGA
>CAZRBS010000024.1:0-946 GCA_964598405.1 uncultured Dehalococcoidaceae bacterium | reverse complement strand
GAAAAGCCACCGGCGCAGGAAGTCCCTGCCAACCTGAGCCTGCGCGAGGGAGAGGTATTGAACCTGGTAGCTCAGGGAGCCACCAACCGGGAGATAGCCGATTCCCTGTTCATCTCCGAGAATACGGTGAAAACACACCTGCGCAATATCATGGACAAGCTGCACCTGGCAAACCGGAGCCAGGCAGCCGCCTATGCGGTGAAGAAGGGACTTTTCCCCCGCGAAGGACAGTGAACCGGGGCCGCGCCACCCCCGGCCCCCGCCATCTCACCCGAAAGTACTAGTCTCCCCGCCCCAAAATCACCCTTTCGTAGTATTGCCGAATAGCAGAGCCAGGCCCTATCATGTATATTGTCGCCTAGAAAAAAGGAAAAAACTTGGAAGGAGGTGAAAAAATGAGAATACCTGTAAGAGGAGAGAAGGGTTTTACCCTGATCGAGCTGCTTATCGTGGTCGCCATCCTGGGCGTGCTGGCGGCGGTGGTCATCCCCAACGTGGGACGGTTCATCGGACGCGGCGAATCGGAGGCGGCGGAGACGGAGTTTTCCAACGTCCAGTCGGCGGTGGTCGCCATGATGACCGATAACGGGCTGCAGACGCTGCCCAACCCGGTAACTTCGGCTACCGACAACATGAGCCAGTTCCCCGATACTTCAACGATTGCCAGCGGCGATAAGTCAACTGACCCGGACGGAGATTCCTACACTGACGGCGCCGACAAGGACGGTTTTATCCTCTACCAGCATGACATTGATGCCGACGGCAGCGACAATACCACGGTCAACTACGTCGCCACGGAAATCACCAAGGGTGAATATACCGTCGATTCGTCCGGAACGGTGACCCAGACGTCCACCGGCTACTAGTAAACTGCAAGGGGATGAAGGGGATGGAGGCGGAGGTGAAGAGCAGGTGTCTGGCCAGGTCCGGGCACCTGCTCACTATT
>CAZRBS010000023.1:0-22126 GCA_964598405.1 uncultured Dehalococcoidaceae bacterium | reverse complement strand
GAAGGGGAGGGCGACGGTGAAGGTGCCGGCGAAGGCGAAGGTGAGGGTGAGGGCGAAGGTGCCGGCGGTGGGGCCGGGGCAGCGCAGGCAATCAGGCTTATGACGATTATCAATGCCAGCGGGATTAACAAAATTTTCTTTTTCACTTGGATTCTCCTTTTTCGCTCAGACTATCTCGGGCTTGAGCTGCCTCACATCTTCTTTCACCTCCTCGCGCCTTATTATCCGGGAGTCGGTGCCTCCCCTCCTGCGGCCTTTGTGGGTATCACCTAATCGCGGGAAGAGACGACGAAAATCCCCTTGATTCTACTCCTGAACCAGTCTAGCGCAATTGCCTGAATCCCACAATATGTTCTGCATATGATTTTTGGTATATCGGGGCATTATTTCATGCTGAGGCTGTAATACCACCTCTGCCGGAGGAGGGCCTTTGCCCGGTGGCTTGGTGTATCAGGATTTCCGGCTTTAGCGTGCATTTAGATAAACCGGGCTTGTCCAGGCCATGTGACCGTCTTCCTGAACTACGCGGAGATAAACCGGGTTGTCTCCCTCACGTAGAGCGGTCAGCGGCAGGCTGAAGGAAAACTCGGGCGGGTTTTGCCGCTGCGGCAGCCGGTAGATTTCAATTCTTTTTTGCAGTCCGCCGCAATCCCACACCATCGGCTCGATTCCCACCGACTCGATATTAATCTCGGCGTGACGCTGTAACGTTTCGAGCTCAACGGAGCCTGTATTCGCCTCTTCCAGTTCAACGATAACCCCGGCAATGCCGCCGGTGGTCACCGATTGCCATTCCAGCCTGTCGCTCTCGGGCTGCTTTAATGGCTGATTGGCGTTCCAGAAGTTGATTGCGGTGGCATTTCGAATCCGGTTATTATGGATGCGCAGGTGACCATCCCACCGGACGCTTCTGGCACGCCCCCTGACTTCAGCCCCGCCCCAGATTATCTTTATTCGGTTGCCAGGGTCACCATCTCGGTGAGGACGTATGGTCCGGACACCTTCCAGGCCATTGCGCACCGCTACGCTCTCAATGGCAGCCGTGCCCGCGATGTTAGCCTTCAGAACCGGCGTGCTTTTGCTGACTGAAACTATGTCTCCCATCATGGCACTCTGGCCGTCATCTGTGGTCAGGCTCAGGTCTATCAGGCTGCGATTACCCGTGGTTGCGTAGAAGCGCCTCGCCTGCAAAGCCTCGAAGATGCCCTCGCGGTCCAGACTCTGGCTCAGGAGACAGGTAAGCCCGCCCAGTGAACCGAACTGCGTGGCACCGGGGTAGGATGCCCCGGGACGACATTTATGCCCATCGGAGTTGGCGCATATGCCGATGCGGTATCCCCTTCTAAATGCTTCTTCCACCAGCCACTCGAATGTCCCCCAGGCGGAGTGAACTTCAACCGCCAGTTCAATATCCGGATCATGCATGCTCAAATCGGAGTAACGACCACCCGCGTGTGCAAAAACGAATGCTGGTACGGGCTGCTTCTTCAGGTTTCTAAACAGCTCTACAGCCGTGGGTGAGTCCTCAAACTTTGATTTCTTCCCGGGGACAAGTTCGGTACTGCTCCTGGTGATATGACCGCCTTCGGAGACAAAAAATACATTGCGGTCACCGCCCAGCGGGGTATTGCCGCTCCATTCATAGCCGGGAAAGGTGACGAAAACACCTTCCCGGTAGAACTTTCCTGCCGTTGCGTTGATGGTTTTCCAGAAATCGTCGGTCACCTCAAAATCGTTTCCCTGGTGCGCACAGACGTCGAGCAGGCTGTAGTCACGGGCAAAAGTGAAGTAGTCTTCAATGGTATTGGTGCCGATGGTCTCTTCCGTTTGACCGTGGAAATCTGCCCATCGGGGATGCCGGCATGCCTGATAGCTCACCACCAAAATCGGGTTGCTCCGCGATGACAGCCCCGTTTTTTCATCGCTTGCCTCAACCGTCTGCACTCCGGCCGAGGCAAAACCGGGGTGCTGTTTCTTGGCCGGTTTGCCGGTGGGATTGCCCCATCTGTCCTCAAGTTTCAGGTGGTAGACAAAACCTTGGTTGACCGCGATTTGTGACGGGGTGATACATACCGCCCGCACCGGGCTGCCGGGCTTGATGCGCAACGCGGGTGATTCGGGGAGTTCTTTGAATTCATAGGTCGCTATCGGGTCGACGAGCGTTTTGAACTCAAAGGTGCCCTCGCAGAAAGTCTGCATCTGCCATCCCGGCGCACCTCCGGAGCGGTCTCCGAAAACGACGACGATATCTTCGCCTTTGTTCAGGAAGCCACCGGTAATTTTCAGGAAAAGAGCATGGGTCCAGGGGCGTATGTGTCCCCGGTCTTCCCATTTAGGCTCTATGCGGCAGTTGCCGGTCGTGTGCACGGTGCAATAGTTGGGTCTATCAGGGTTATCGAATTGGGGTACACCAAAGTCACCGACCTGCCGGAAAGCAATTTTCAGGTATCCGGAGTCGTCGATGGGGTGACCCGCGGTATAGGTATAGGTGACGGTAATGAATGCGCCTGCCTCAATGGCTCCCCCGGGTTCGATACGCGCGCTGCCAAGGTCGTAGCTCTGCACAAGGCACCTCTGCTTTAGTGATTCGGTCGAATTCTACTTGGCTGGCATACCTGAAGTCAATGCTAGAGAGAAGTGCCGGAGTGAACACCGGGGTGAATGGCTGGAAGCAGCAGTAAAAGCGTGGACATCACAACCTTCTTCCTTTTTCTTTTATTGAGCGGCTGTACCGTTTATAATGACATCAGGTAGCATACGCATTGATATCAAACCTTGAAACGGGGAAAGATTTTACCGGACTATGTATAGCTTTGATTTTCTCAGTACTACCTGGATTCTGGCTGCCTCGGCGGCTTTTTTTTCCGGCTTTATTCGCGGAGTGAGCGGGTTTGCGCAGAACCTGGTGCTGGCTCCGATATTGCTCCTCTTTCTGGATGCCAGGGCGGTGGTTGTCATCTGTCTGCTTCTCTCGGTCCTGGCAAGCTTTATTCTGCTGCCGTGGGCGTGGAAAGGCCTCGAATGGAGCAAGCTGATTCCCTTAATAATCGCCAGCTTGCTGGGAATACCGCTCGGGGCTTACATCATCAAAGCGGTTTCACCGCTGACCCTGAAGATGTTTATCAGCTGGCTTGTCATAGCCTTTGCGATACCGCTCGCTTTCGGTATCACGCTCAGGCTCAAGCGTGAGAAGCTTGCCGCCGGTTCCTGCGGTTTTGTATCCGGCCTCCTCTCCAGTTCAACGAGCCTCGGCGGGCCGCCGGTGGTCCTGTTCATGCACAACCAGAAATGGCGCAAGGATACAATCTACGCGACGCTCAACGTTTATTTCCTGGTGCTGGGCGCCGCTTCGCTCGGTTTCCTGGCCCTCTTTCTGGAAAATATCGGCTCGGAAATTTATCTCGGCGGGGCTTATATGGTGCCCTCTATGCTTCTCGGTCTGGGCATCGGCAGGTTAATTTTTTCCAGGATTAACGTCAGGCTTTTCCGCTTCCTCTCCGTATTAATCGTCATTGCTGCCGGTATTGCCGGTGTCCTGTCCGGGCTGGGCGTGTTTTAATCTGGACGCTGCCGTTCTAATCCTTTTCATTTACGGCCTGATGTGCACACATTCCGTCTTCCCCAATTCCGGCAAAGATGGTAGAATTGCTGGAAGCAGGTTGCCTGTCCCTTCCAGTGTGTTAGCGAAATATGCGGAGTCAAAAGGTGAAATGGAGGAAAATTTATGAGCGAAAAAAGGGTGGATGTGGCTATAATCGGCCCTGGAAATATCGGCACGGACCTGATGTACAAAATCCTGAAATATGCCAAGTTTATGAAGCTAAGGCTGATGGTGGGTATCTACCCGGATTCAGAGGGGTTGAAAAGAGCCGGTGAGCTGGGAATAGAAAACTCGAGCGAAGGGATAGAGGCATTGCTCAGGGACAGGAATATCAGGATTGCCTTTGAAGCTACCACAGCCAGTGCCCACGCTAGAAATGCCCCCCTGCTGGCAGAGGCGGGCATGACCGCCATCGACCTGACGCCGGCCGCGGTGGGGCCCTACGTCTGCCCGGTAGTGAATATGGACGAGCACATAAATGCACCCAACATCAATCTCATCACCTGCGGCGCACAGGCTACCGTGCCCATCGTGTCGGCGATAGCGTCGGTTACCAGAGTCAGGTATGCCGAAATCGTGGCTACAATCGCCAGCAAGAGTGCCGGTCCGGGAACGCGGCAGAACATTGACGAGTTCACCCAGACTACCGCCACCGCCCTTGAGATTGTGGGCGGGGCGGAAAAAGGGAAGGCAATCATCATCCTCAACCCGGCAGAACCACCGATACTGATGAGAAATACCATTTATACCGTGGTCGAGGAGCGGAAGGAGGATGAGATAGCCGCTGCTGTGGAAACGGCGGTGCGGAAGGTAAAGGAGTACGTTCCCGGCTACAGGCTGCGCGTCCCGCCGATATTCGATGAGGAAAAAGTGACCACCATGATAGAGGTGGAAGGCGCCGGGGAGTTCCTGCCCAGGTATGCCGGCAATCTCGACATCGAAACATCGGCGGCTCTGGCCGTGGGCGACCTCGTCGCCAAAAATTTAGTTGCGGAGGGGGTATAGTTAGATGAGCCCTTCTGGTGAGAATATCAGGATAGTGGATACGACCCTGAGAGATGGCAGCCATGCGGTGAAGCATCAATTCACCATTGATGACGTAAAAGCAATATCTTCAGCCCTGGATGACGCCGGTGTTTACGGGATAGAAATCTCTCACGGCGATGGCCTCGCCGGCTCCTCCATCCAGTACGGCTGGGCGCTTCATTCCGATGAGGAACGGCTTTCTGCGGCTAACGAGGTGGTGAAAAATAACAGGATAGCCGTGCTTCTCCTTCCCGGCATCGGAACCAGAAAGGACCTTCAGAAATCAATCGAGTGCGGCGCCAGAATAGCCAGAATAGCCACCCATGTTACCGAAGCCGATATCTCGGAACAGCACATAAAAATGTCGAAAGACATGGGGCTTGAGGTGATGACTTTTTTGATGCTGTCCCATATGGAACCGCCGGGCAAAGTTCTGGAGCAGGCAAAGCTTATGGAGGGCTACGGGGCCGATGTGGTCTATGTGGTTGATTCAGCCGGAGCCATGCTTACCGACGATGTTAGGGCCAAGGTGGGCATTCTCAAGGAGCACCTTGACGTGGAAGTTGGCTTCCATGCCCATGAGAACCTGGGACTGGCTATCGGCAACACTCTGGCCGCCATCAGGGAAGGTGCTACCGTGGTGGATGGCACTTTATGCGGACTGGGTGCCGGAGCCGGAAATACCCCGACGGAAGTCCTGGTAGCCGTACTGGACAGGCTGGGTTATAAGACCGGCGTTGACCTTTACAGGATAATGAGGGCTGCCGAGGAAATCATGCGCCCGCGCATGCCCCGGCCTCAGGTTATCGACAGGGCTTCTTTAGCCCTTGGCTATGCCGGGGTATACTCCAGTTTCCTTTTGCATACTTACAAGGCAGGCGAGAGGTTCAAGGTCGACCCGCTGGATATCCTCCTGGAGCTGGGAAAACTGAAAGTGGTCGGCGGTCAGGAGGACATGATTGTTGACGTTGCCTACGAACTGGCACGCGGCAAAAAGGAATAAGTGCTGCCGGGTAGAATTTGCCCGGGGAAGGGTTTCAGGCGATGAGAAAAGAAAACTTCCTGAAGCGGAAATTTGAGTCCGGGGCTTTCGCCCTGGGTACTTTCAACGTAGTCCCGTCAGGTTCGGTGGTGAATGTCATCGGCTGTGCCGGGTTCGATTTTGTCGTCATTGATGCCGAGCACGGGCCGATAGGGATGGAAGTGGCTGAGGATATGATTCGGGCGGCTGAGGTTGAAAGAATGAGCCCGGTGATTCGTGTTTCGGAGAATCAACCGGCGTTAATCCTGCGGGCTTTAGACATCGGGGCGCACGGCGTTCAGATACCCCAGATAAGCGACAAATCACAGGCGCAGAAAGCGGTGCAGTATGCGAAGTATTCCCCTCTGGGGGAGCGTGGTTTTTCCCCGTTTACCCGTGCCGGTGCCTATTCAGTGAAGAAGTCCCTCACCCATACCGCCGAGGCAAACAAAAATACCCTGGTGGTTCTTAACGTCGAGGGTGTGGAGGGGATTAAGAATCTGGACGACATTTTAACGGTCGACGGCGTTGACGTGGTATTTCTTGGCCCCTACGACCTGTCTCAATCGGTGGGCAGGCCGGGAGCGGTGGATGCTCCCGAAGTGGTGGACTGCATTCGGAGTTGTGCCGAGAGGATTCGGGCGGCGAGGAAGGTTGCCGGTTGCTTTGCCCGGGATACGGACATGATGACCATGCTCATTGATTGTGGCTATCAATATGTCACCTATCTGGTTGACGCCACAATCTTATTGCAGGCTCTTGAGCAGGTGGGAGAGACTTTCCGGTCGCACCTGAAAGCCAGGCCTTAATTGTCGTGAGATGATAAAAGACAGGTCATACCCGCTTGAAGCCGGCGAATTTGCGTTATAAGTCTCATATCACAGTTTATGTCTGAGTTCGGCAATGACATCGTCCATCGCCGACACGCGACCGAAGAGCATCTGGAACTGCACCATCCAGCCCCGGTGCCAGGCTTCCGCCAGCCCGGCACAGCAATCCTCCACCATCACCACGTGATAGCCCTTTTCCGCAGCCTGCCGGGCGGTGGTGCCGGGACAGAACTCGGTGCTGACGCCGCAAATGACCAGATATTCGGCGCCGATGGTGCGTAACAGGCTGTCTATGCCGGAAGAGGAAAACGCCCCGTGCGTTGTTTTGTTGACCAAATACTCGCCCTGAAGGGGTTTGACCTCGTCGAGAATCTCGTGCTCGCGGCAGCCTATTCGATTGTTTGCCCACGCCATGGTGTTTCTTGCGAAGAGCGGCATATCGCTGAAGTCTTCCGTTTCCGACCCGATGGTCACGTAGACCACTTTCAGCTTATGCTCGCGGAAAAACCCGAGGAGCTTCTGCAGGTTGGGCAACACCACTTTCTCGATGCGGTCGTAGCGGTAGAGCAGTCCGGAGGGTTCAAATCCGGCTTTTCTTACCTCTTCCGGGCTTTGCTCGCTGAGCCTCCTGCCGTATCCGTGCTGGCGGGAGCAATTGCAGTACTGGACGTCGACAACGACGAGGGCTGTTTTCCGGGGCTGAAGCTCAAAGTCATAAGCCGGTCTGATGTCCCGGTAGGTGGCTTCCTCAAGCTTGACCATTTTGCTCATCCCCCTTAACTTTCCTCTAATATCCCAGGTGCGCCAGTCTTTCCTTCAGTGCTTCCTCTTTTTCAGCCTGTATGCCGGGAGCGGGTTCTACCTCGGTAACGGGCGGAACCGGATTTCTGATTCCCGCGTAGTGTATTCCATGGCGGTAGGCGGAGTAAACCATCTGACTTCTTTTCTCAGCGAAGGAGGGCTCTTCGGGGGACAGGTTATTGCCGAACTCCCAGACCATCTCGCCCCTTGGGTTTACTTCAAATATTCTACCCGCCGTGCTTTCGCATATGAGCGTGTTGCCGTTGGGCAGACGCTGGCAACTGCCCATGGTCGACGAATAGAACTCGGCAGCATCGGCTTCACCACCGTACCTCCAGACTATCTCGTCGGTTCGCGGGCTGACCTCCAGGATGCGGGAAAATCCCCAGCAAAAGCCGGTGGTATGCATCCCGTTGTCAAAGAGGAGCACATTGCCGTTGTCCAGTATGGTAGGGCAGTGCTGGTGGGATAATTGCGGGTATCCCCACTGCCAGATAACTTTGCCCGTTTTCTTTTCGATGATTGCCAGGGTATTCGATTTCATGAAGCTCACCAGAACATTGTCATCGTCCACCTGGGTGACGGCATTGGCATGAGTCCAGGTGCTGCGCGGGCAGATGGGACAACGGGGGAACTGTTTGGGGTCGAGCTGTTCATGGGCAATCCATTCCCAGACCACTTTACCTTCGGGAGTGATTTCCTGGATGCTGTCTCCCCACATCGCCCCGTCTTTCTCCGTTCCGGCCTCCCCGCCCCTGACCCTATCGGCTATCCTGCGGGGCACTTTGACCCATTTCAGGACCAGAGTATTACCATTCCGGGTTCGGCAAGAAGCGTGGTGCAGATATGGGTCCTCATATTTCCATAAAATCCGGCTGTCCCAGTCTGCTTCCAGAATGATGCCACCGGCCCCCTCGAACTCGGCTAAAGGGATGTCCTCCATTTTGCCAGCATAAAGCAGGGTTCCGTTTGGCAGGAGCCTGGCATCGCAGCTGGCGGGACAGGGCAGGTTCCAGCGGTGTACCACCCTTCCAAGCATATCAATGAGCCAGACGCTCTTGCCCTCCGTCGGATTAAGCAGTGTAACACCGTTCCCGGCCCTTCTTGAGTCATAGTAATAGACGCCTTTGAGGCTCGTTCTGGCGTAGCCCATTTTCATCTCCTCAGCGGTAAACAGTACCTAAAACAGGCAGGGTTTCACGTCTCCTGGTAAGGCGTCAGGACCCCATATCCGGTTCATCCAGGCGAGTTTCCCCGGGTCCAATTTTCTGCCTTTGAGTCCCGGGTAATCGGCACCATAACGGTGAACCCGCCAGATCATATTGGACAGCCTGCCCAAAAAATCAACATAGCGGGGATTAACGTATTCCCAGACGATTTCGCAATCGTAAGTGACTTCAAAAATTCTTCCTTTATCGGACTCGATGATAACCGTGTTTCCGTTCGGCTGCCGCTCGCACCCGCTGGAGTGGGCGGAGTAAAAATCGGAAGGAGGGTTAGCCTTATATTCCCAGGCTAACCTGTCTGTTTCCGGGTCTATTTCAATGGCACGCGAATACTCCGCCCCGTACTCGTGGCGATGTGCTCCGTTATCGAGGAGAAGGATGTTTCCGCCCTCCAGTTCCTGGCAATCATGCTGGTGAAAGATTCTGCCGCGCCCGTACCGCCCGATGACCTTGCCCGTCCTGTGCCGGTAGTCGATTTTTACCACTTCGCAGGGGTTGCGCAGGCTGAGGAGGAGGTTGCCGTCCCGGCAAATCCAGATTGCATTTATCAGAGGCCATTGGGAGCGGTTCTCCAGGGGACAGGTAGCATCTATTATCGGGTCAAGGTGTTCGTAGGCAATCCACTCCCATATCCGGTTGCCGTTCCGGTCAATCTCTACCACTACGTCGCCCCATATTTTGCCGTTGAGTTCGGTCCCGGGAACGCCGCCTTTCAACCGGGCGGCTACATCATCCGGCAGGATTCCTTTCAGTTCCCACGCCGAATATATGATGTGGCCATCGTCCGTTACGGCGAAATCATGGCTCTGGAGCGGCGCCTCGGCCTGCCAGACGGGATTTCCTTCCCAGTCCAGTTCCATTATTATGCCGCCGAGTCCGGCGAACTCCGCTGTCCAGCCGTATCCCAGCTCTTCGCTGGTTTTAAACTTGCCGGTATATAGGTAGTGACCATCGGGCAGCAGAATACCGTGGTTGCCCGGAGAATAAGGCAGGTGCCAGCGGTGGACATATCTGCCTTCCATATCCATGAGCAGGGCTTCGTTGCTTCCTATGGGACAGAACAGATTGTAACCGTCAAAAGTCCTGGTGGGTTCATAGAAGGTAAGACCTTTTCGCCCTGCTTTGATAACGCTGCTCATGCTGTACTCTATTTACACCCCGGTTCGTCACTGGTCGAAGACCGGCTTCCTGGAGTGCCGATATTCCTTGTGGTAGCTACATGAAACTGGGCAGGGTTAAGCTAATCTGCGGGAACGCTACCAGTATCACCACCAGAATAATGAATGCTATCCAGAACGGTAATATCCCTTTAAAGATGCCATACATCGGCACGTCCTTGGCAATTGCGGACATGGCAAACACGTTCATGCCGATGGGAGGAGTTATCGTGCCCATCTGGACCATTATGACCACCAGCACGCCAAATAAGAGGGGGTCAAATCCCGCCTCCATGGCGATGGGGAAGAAGATGGGCAGAGTTAGTATTACGGCTGGTATGGCATTCATCACACATCCGAGGAACAGGTAGATAAGTAAAATCATGGCCATGACTAGGTATGGCGAGAGGCTGAACGCGGTAACTGAGTGGGCTAACATATACGGGAGGTTGGTTATCGGCAGGAAACGGCTGAAAGCCGTGGCGAGAAGGAAAATAAACATTATCATGCTGTTCATCTTTATCGCCCCGGTTATTGACGCCGAAAAACCTTTGAAACTGAGGCGCCTTCTAATCAGGCCGATGACCAGTGCCCCAAAGGCTCCCACTGCTCCGGCTTCAGTGGGCGTGAAGATGCCCAGATAGATTCCACCCAGAACGATGACTATCAGCATTGCCACCGCCCAGACATCTTTCAGCGATATTATTCTTTCCTTCCAGGAAGTTGTCGGTCCCCGGGGGCCGAGTTTCGGGTTCAGCCGGCAGAAGACGGTGATCATTCCTACAAGGATAATCGTGAACAGAATTCCCGGAATCACCCCGGCAATAAATAGTTTGCCTATGGATATTTCGGTAATCATTCCGTAGACGATGAAGGGTATACTGGGTGGAATTAACATGCCTATGGTGGAGGCGGTACAGATGCAGGCGGTGCTGAATTTACTGTCGTAATTATAGGATTTCATTTCCGGGAGAGCCAGCGAGCCCATGGTAAGCACCCCGGTCAAGTTATCACCCACCAGAGCCGCCAGGCCCGCGCAGGCTCCAACAGAAGCGGAAGCCAGACCGCCCGGTAAATGCCCTACCCATTTATAGGTAACGGAATAAAGTTCCCGGGCAAAGCCCGTGTGGAAAACGAGCAGCCCCATCCACAGGAAAAGAGGGATGACACTCCATGTGTAGTCCCGCGCCACGGCTATTATGCTTATGGCTACACTGGTCAGTGCCGGTTCAGTGCCGTTCAGATAACTGATGCCCAGTACTGACGTTAGACCCATGGCGATAGCTATCGGCACTCTCAGGAATATGAGGGCAAAAAGGAGCAGGAAGATAATCCCGCCCCAGGTGGCCGGTGCGATTTTGAACGGCAGTAGCTCCGGTCTGGCGATTAACAGGAAGAAGCCGAAACTTATGGCAATGCCCGGAATTAATCCCAGAAAACCTTTGACGCCACTGGTTTTCCATAGCTCGTCGAGGTATTCGAGGAGGTTGGTCAGTACTGCCAGAGAGAACAGACCCAGGAAAATCCCGGCGATGAAGATAAACGGCCATTCCGGAATATGCAGGATGCCGATGACGGATTTTGCTCCCTTGAGGTTCAGTGCCTGCATGAGAGTTCGCCAGGTTACCAGACTCGCTACCGCCGTGGTAAGTAGATAACCACTGGTGACGATGGCTTGCTGTACCGCCGCAGAGAACTTCTCCGTCACAACGGTTACATAGATATGCTCCCGCTGAAACTCGACGTAAGCAACGCCGCAGAAAAGGACAATAATGAGGCAGGTATCAACAATGTCTATGGAGCCCCTTAGTGCTATGGAGAGTGTGCTGCGCATGGTGACGTCCACCACCACGGTGAGCATCATGATGACCAGAGCTATGCCCCCAAAGAGAAGAGACCACCAGCTGACGGGCGTCAGCGCTTTGCGTAAGAAATAGGCTGCTTTTTGCACTTGCTTGTAATTACCCTGGAGGCTATTTCATAATTCCAGAGACCCGTTTCCTCCGGTATCTCAAGAACAGTTTAACCAAGCTGCCCTTCTGTAACAATATGTTGATGGTGCTATTTTCGACTACTTAATCGTATTGATTTTACCGCCTGTAACGGGGGGTTTCACCGGTGAGGGATGTTTGTTAGGGGCTGATCAAGCCTTCACGTATGGCGTAGCGCACCAGTTCGGAGCGGTCATGAAGTTCGAGCTTTTTCATCAGGTTGAAGCGGTGGGTCTGTACCGTATGCAGACTCAGGCTGAGCAGTTCGGCAATTTCCTTATTGGTCTTTCCCTCGGCGATGAGGCAGAGAAGTTCAAGCTCTCTGACAGTGAGGTGTCGGTAATCTTCTTTCTCTATTCTTTCCTTGCCATCGTGTGCTTTACAGACGTTTAGCACTTTTCTGGCAATTGAAGTATCGAAGAAAGATTCACCATTACAGACGGCGTGGATGGCTGCTAGTAGTTGAGTGGCCGGTGCTCTCTTCGAAACGTACCCGGATGCCCCGGCTCGCAGCATTTCAACAATGTGCTGTTCCGTTTCATACATTGTCAGAGCCAGTATCTGTATTGATGGGTGGTCATTCTTGATGCTTCTTGTTGTCGGGATGCCGCCCATTTTGGGCATGACGATATCCATCAGGACGACATCTGGACGGAGCTCCGCGATTTTATTGATAGCCTGAATCCCGTCTCCTGCTTCCCCGATGACTTCTATATCCTCGGTTGCCTGGAGCAGGCTCATCAAGCTCTCGCGGAACAGGGTATGGTCATCAACAAGAAATAGCCGGATCTTGTCCATCAGTAGGCCCCCCAGTCATAGGAACTTACCGGCACGTCAACCGTTATGCGGGTCCCTTTCCCGGGAGTGGAATCAATATGAAAGTGCCCTCCGCAAAGATGTGCCCTTTCCATCATCCCGAGGATGCCGAGAATCTTGGACTCGGAAGTAGCTTTGGACAGCATGTTGTAGTCAAATCCTATGCCTTCATCTTCAACGACCAAAGTGAGTCTGGATGCCGTTGAATTCAGGAGCACCCGGGCTGACTTCGCTTGCGCATGCTTGACCACATTGGTCAGAGCCTCCTGCGCTATCCGGAACAGATTGGTTTCGACGACAGGGGCAGGGCGCCATTGCCTCAACCCGTGAACTTTCAGGGTTATTGAGGGCTCGCTTTCGTTCGCAAAGTTATTGATGTACCACTCTAATGCCTGGGCTAGCCCCAGGTCGAGGACCGGGGGCCGTAACTTGAAGACCAGTTTGTGCAGTTCATCGAATGCCTGGTTGATACGAACCTTGCTCAGTTCCAGGTTATTGCGCACTTGTGTATATGTAGCCGGAAAGGCACCTTCCATGCTTTCCAGGTTCAGCCTGACGGATAGAAGGAGCTGGTTTATCTGGTCATGGATGTCCCGGGCAATTATTTGTCTCTCTTTTTCAGTGGTGGCAATCCACTTGCCAAGCAGGTCCCGATATGAACGCTTGGTTTGTTTCAACTCTTGCTGGAATTGCACGTATTTAAATTCCTGGGAAATCAAGTAAGTCAGCTCCTGAAGAACGGCGACATCCTCTTTCTGAAACGGCCTGTGCCTCTGGTAATGTTCCAGCAGGATAACCCCTGCGTTGCTCCCGTTGACGATAATGGGAACCGTCATCACGCTGCGAATTGGTGGCAGACCCTCCCTTATTTTGGCGTAGCAGTTTGTTTTTTTTGATTCCAGCGCAGTATTAATCCTGTCTTCATCCGCAGGCGAAGTAAGGAGTAAGGGCTGGCATTGAGTAAAGGTGTACCCGACGATAGATTCATCTGGACGCAGGCGGTGCTCCGTGTGATGATTGGGATAGCCGTGTGAGGCCTTGGCGATGATTTTTTGTTCTTTATTGTGGTGAAGATACAGAATGCCAGCATCGGCTGGTCTGTAATGCTTGACTATTGACCTTATCAAGAATTCCGGGAATTTCTCAGGGCTGGATGATTCTTGTAAGGCGTAGCGCAGTGCCGTCAGGGCATCATGGTACAAAGCCCCGGCATCAAGGCGCGTCTTGCGCATAGGATCACCTCTATTTTAATCGCCTATCACAGGGTACTGAAATATATCCCGTTATTGACTGGCTAGAGAATGATACTATAATGTCGGATAGTTACGCAAGTGGCGTGATGGTCGGGCTTGAGTGCAGTAAGTTGTGAAGAGTGGCGGCAGCCAAGAACGGGCTCAAGAGTTGAGTATGTTCCGGCTGGAATAGGTAGAGGATGGTGGGGGGAGCAGAGCTTGTTGTTTCTTTATCCCGTACCACCATCCTCTTGGGCAGTCTGACTGCCTGCAGGGGTTAGTTATCCGTGTAGATTTTCTTCAGGTAAAGGATGTCGTTTAGAATATCATGGCCGGGATAACCCATCTCCTCCACGTTGTCAGCCCATTTCTCCCAGCTAGGCCTGAAGACCTCTATCTTCTTTGCCTCGTCTTCCTCCGTGGGCCAGATGAGGCTCTCCGGCGGGATTGTAGCTATGACGTCGTCTGCGGAATAGATGGCTCCGCGGTTGGTGTTGAACAGGCCCTGATAGCGGTATTGCTTCAGTTCCCACTGTTCTTTGGGCGTGAATTTTTCGAAGGTCTCCCTGTTCATTGCCCAGGATACGGTTCCGGGGCTTATGCGCAGCATGTAATGGTATGGGGTAACATCCTGCAGATTGAAAATTTCCACCCAGCCCCAGGCAGCCAGGATACCGTCTATCACTCCTCTCTCCGCGGCCAGATAGGCATCAGAGCCCATCATTACCGTGCCGCTTGCCCCCAGGGCGTTCATCGCTTCGGCTCCCTGTTCGTTGGTGCAGGCTATCACCTTCCCCTTCAGGTCATCAAGGGTCCGGATTGGCTTGACGGAGTGGATATCGGACATCATGTGAATGGTGTTGAAGATGTTGACCACCTTTTCATCATATTGCTCCCAGAAAACGGGCCATCGGTCATAGGTATCGGTGATGATAGCATTGTTCGTTGCCCAGGAAGCCGGGACCAGGGCGGGCAGATGGAATACCTCAATCAGGGGGAATACTCCGGGCATGGCTCCGGTCCAGAGCTGGCACATGTCGGTAATGCCGGATTGAAGCGCCGTGTAGGCATCTCCCCAGCCATGCAGGGCGCCGCCCGGATAGAACTCAACGGTTACTCTGTCTCCGCCGACTGCCTGCACATAGTCTCGCCACGGCTGGATGCCCCATTTTGACCACGTGCTCTCGGCAGTTGACATGTCACTGTGGATAACAGTGAACTCCTCCGGTTCTTCAGCTGGCGCCGGGGCGGGTGCCGGGGAAGGAGAGGGTGATGGTGCTGGCGCCGGCTCCGGGGTTGGTGCTGCACAGGCAACCACGCTCATTGCCAGCAGCAATACCAGCGGGATTAATAGTGCTTTTCTTTTCACTGATTTGCCTCCCTTACTTAATTTAACTTTTCCTAGCTAGCTTAGAGGACTCAGTTAATGTCTTCTCTAGCTTTGTGCACCTGTGTTTGCTTAAGTTTCTTGAAACTCGGGAAAAGTAACCTCTTTCTAGTTACACCTGCTGATTGTTGGAAGGTTCGCTCACCTCCTTTCGCATGGCTTATTTTGCGTATCGTTTACCGATATTGGCGAGCCGATATTTGCCGTCCGCAGAAACGGACTGCAATAACCCTCATTATAGTACAGCCTGGATGTCTATCAGTCTAATGGTTATGTGTTGACTTCACAATATGTTACTTATATGAATTTTGACTTTGTAGACGACCTAGTGTTAGCTGCTCCGTCGGGTTTCGGTTTTTCTCGTATTGACAAAGTGACTTGGCGAATGACATTATTAAATTGTAGACAATAATAAATGAAGCAGACAACATGAGAATTTGGTGGACTGATGCGCGGTTCACCAATGTTTGTTGAGCTGGCAAAGAGATGCGACACCGATTTCAGAAGCTGGCTCTTCAGGCAGGTGTTAACTTTAAGGAGGTGCAGGTCATGCTCTACGGATGGATGGGGACGATACTCAGGGTGGATTTGAGCACGGGGAAGATGGTCAAGGAGCCCCTGAGTGAACACCTTATGCATAACTACATCGGGGGCAGGGGTATCAATGTCAGGCTGCTTTACGACGAGGTAAGCCCCGGGACCGACCCGCTTAGCCCTCAGAATGTTCTGATATTTGGCGCCGGGCCCTTATCTGGCACGCCGCTGGCTTCGGGAAGACTTAATATAACGGCAATGTCACCACAAACCGGTATTCTGGGAGATTCCAACGCTGGTTCCCACTTCTCCCCGGAACTGAAATACGCCGGTTATGACCATATCGTGTTTACCGGTAAGGCGGAGAAGCCGGTTTATCTCTGGATTGATGATGACAGGGTCGAGTTGAGGGATGCCGGGCACCTGTGGGGAAAAATGACCGATGAAACGCAGGCGATGCTGATGGAAGAGATAGGAGACCCGAGGATTCAAATTTCGTGCATCGGGCCGGCGGGGGAGAACCTGGTTAGACTGGCATCGGTGATGGTAGGGGGCGATGGGTGCTGTGGCAGGTGTGGCCTGGGCGCTGTAATGGGTTCCAAGAACCTGAAAGCGGTAGTCGTGAGAGGAAGCAAGGGAGTCAGGGTTTATGACCCGAAAGCCCTCAGAAAATATGTTCTGGAGTTGAGAGAAAGGACAAAGAAAAACCCGCTTTACAAGTTGCTGGCAACCTATGGAAACCCTTTTCTTTGTGACCGCAGGAATGAACGGGGGCTTTTGACCTTAAGGAACGGGCAGGAAACGGGGTCATTCTGGGGCTTTGACGAGATTAAAGCCACCACTCTGCATAAAAAATACATGGTCAAGGAAAAAGCCTGCTTCGGGTGCATCAACCGCTGTCGCAAATGGTTTGAAATCAAGGATGGTCCTTATGCCGGGCTGAAAGGTGTGGGTATAGAGTTATCGGTTCTTCAGGCCTGGGGCTCGCTTCACGAAAATCCCTATGCCCCTTCACTGTATAAAGCCTTTCATTTATGCAATCAATACGGGATGGAAGAAATCGAATGCGGTCAGTTGATAGCCGCTGCCACCGAATGGTACGAAAAGGGAATTATCAGCAAAAAAGATATGCAGGGCGTTGACCTGAAGTGGAACAACTATCCAGCTATGATAGAGATGATCCATAAGATTGCGAAGAGGGAGGGTATCGGAGACCTTCTGGCGGAAGATGCGGTGCGAGCCGCGGCTATACTGGGACACGGGGCCGAGAAGTGCATAAGTCACAGCAAGGGACTGTTAAAAACGAACAACGACCTCAGGGCGGCACCAATCTACGCCTTCGGACATGCCGTCGCCACCAGAGGAGCTGACCATCTGAGGGGAGCGCTGCCTTCCTATATTCCACCCGGCCAGTACGAGGGTGTAGCCAGGGCGGTTTTTGAAAACAATTACGTCTGCACCATGGCGGATACCCTGGAGTTATGCAAGTTCAACACCACGTATCTCGGTCTGGACATGTCATTTGAGGATACGGTGGAACTTTTCCGGATTGTCACCGGCCTCAAAGTGGGAGAGGATGAGATAAGAAGGATGGCTGACAGGGTCTGGACTCTGGAGCGGGCCTTTATCGTCAGAGAAGGGATAACCAGAAAGGATGACACGTTTGTCGGCAGGGTTATGGACGGACCGGTCCACGGTGGCCCCCTGGACGGTTTCAGCTTCGACCCCGAGAAGTGGGACGAGATGCTGGACGAGTACTATGAGCTGGTCGGCTGGGATAAAGAGACAGGGGTTCCTACCAGGAGCAAACTGGAAGAGGTGGGGCTGAAAGAGGTTGCTGATGAACTGGAGAGAATGGGCAAGCTCCAGAAGGTTGCGAAGTGAAATGCCCCCGGAACCTTTATTCGGAATTTCAGAGCCGAGGAGTTGGAGAATGAAGACGATTGTGGTAAATCCTAACAAGTGTACCGGTTGCAGGCTGTGCGAACTGGTCTGTTCAATGAAGTATACGGGTGAGTTTAACCCGGCAAAATCCAGAATCCATGTCATGGGCTACGACGAGTTTTATACCCTTCCCATGACCTGCTTCCAGTGTGAAAAACCATATTGTGCTGAGGCTTGCCCCGCCGGAGCGATTACCAAGGACCAGACCTCGGGGGTGGTGAAGGTTTCCAGGGAGAAGTGTGTCGGCTGCAAGATGTGCGTCTTGGCCTGCCCCTTCGGGAATATTGTCTTTTCCAGTGATGAGAAGGTTGCCGTAAAGTGCGAGCACTGTGATGGCGAACCGGAGTGCGTCCTTTTCTGTGTGACCGGGGCTCTGGAGTACAGGGAAACTGATACCGCCGCTATGCCCAAGAAAGTGGAATGGTCTGAGAAGATGAAGGCTTTATACGAGGGGGCGTAGCGAGCAGTGGCTCTGTGATGAGACAGGTTATCATCGGTAATGGTGCTGCGGCAATAAGTGCCATCAAAGCCATCCGTGAAGTCGACCGTTCCTGTCAGATTGTCCTCATATCCGCCGAGGATTGCCGTGCCTATTCTCCGGCTTTGCTCAAATATTATATCGGCGGGAGGATAGGCCGGGAAAGTGTTTTTCTGGTCAGTCCTGATTTCTATCAGAAGCATAACGTCGAGACAGTTCCGGGGAATGAGGCTGTAGGGCTGGACGCCTCAAAAGGAATTGTCTATCTCAGCAAAGCCAGGAACGTAAAATACGATAATTTGCTCATTGCCACCGGTTCCCGCCCGGCCGCGACGGCTGGTCTAACCGGCAAGTCCGTCAACGCCTTTTCATTAAAGACATTAAGGGATGCTGATGAACTGGTGCGGCTGAGCGGGTCAGACAGGGAAATCGCCATTCTTGGTGGAGGGCTGGCCGGACTGGAAACCGCCAGCGTCCTGTTTGAGAAAAGGGGCACGTTTATGCTTTTGGTGAGTTCCGGTCAGGTGCTTTCCCGGAGCGTTGATGCAACTTGCGCGGCGATTATTCACCGGAAGCTGGAATCTCTGGGCTTGCCCTTTTCCCTTGGCGAAGGTGTGGTGGCGGTGGAAAAAGGGGGAGGGAGGGTCGTCGTTGAGGGCGCTTCCGGCAGACGGTGGTCAGTGGATGCGCTGGTTGTTGCCAAGGGATTTCTTCCCAACATCGGGCTGGTGCTCGGTAGCGGGGTTGGCGTACATGAGGGGGTACTGGTGGACGAGTTCATGCGCACCGGTGCCGGCAATATCTTCGCGGCGGGCGATGTCGCCGAAGCCCGAAACGTCATCTCCGGTGTGAGAGAAGTTATGCCAAACCTGGTTAACGCCTTCAAACAGGGCAGAGTCGCCGGGTTAAACATGGCGGGAGCCAATGAGAAATATGCCGGGGGCATCAGGGAAAACGTGACCACAATATTTGAGATTCCCCTGGCTATAATGGGACTGTCCGAAGCACAGGTGGGTGCACAGACGGCGCGCCTTGTCTTTAACGAACCTGGCAGGGAAATATACCGCAAGATTCTGGTTGGCGGTCACAGGCTCGTTGGCGCAACGCTGCTGGGGAAGGTGGAAGACGCAGGGATTCTGCGGAACCTTATGGTCAATCAGGGAGACATCTCGCCCTGGCAGGACAGAATTGTAAGAGGCTGTTATGACCTCAGAGAAATCCTGTTCCCTCTGGCACGGGTATAATTCATGCCTGCTCTGGCTTTTCCCCGTGTGCAGATGTCTTATCCGCCCTGAGTAAAATCAGGCTGCCCGTAAATATCTCCTATACCTTTTTCCCGGATGCGAAAATTACTTTGCCCGGCGCGATGAACTTGCCCTCGGAGAATTTGTGCGAAAGCACCGCAAACGGCATGGGACACTCGTCCATATTCAGAACGTTGCCGTCCCATACTCCCTCGTTCACGTGTATCGTGAGGGCTTTGCCGAAGAAAAAGGTGTAGTTGCTGTGGTGAGGCTTCATTTTTTCCACCACGCGGCACTCAATATTGATGGGGCATTCATCAATCAAGGGTGGCTTGACATGCTTCGCTGGAACGGGGGTTAATTTCGTTTCCTTGAATTTGTCTACTTTTCTTCCCGAACGGGTACCGCAGTACCAGACCTCCTCGGCAATATCCACGGTGGGGATGTTGATGACGAATTCGTTTGTCTGGTCGATAAGGTCATGGGAATAGCGTGTGGGATGAATCATAATCCAGTAGACGCCCAGGCAGGGGGCATCATCCCCGCAGGGCAGCCCCCACGATTTGCCGAATAAGCCAATGCCGATGATGTTGGGTTTTCCTTCGGTGTCGACACAGGTGACCAGGCTATTGTTAAAGGGGAAGAGAAAACGTGCCGCCCGGTCTACCGGTATCTCTTTCTTCGCTGACATGGCAACCTCCTTCTGATTAGATTATGGTATTTGCAGCGGCGGTTTTTACAACCTACCTGAGGCTTTAAGCTGCTTCAACTGCTGGTATTCGGGGCGCTTGCGGTAGAAATCGTCTCTGGAGTAGCAGCCGGAAACCAGGCCGTGACGTGGTGCCAGTATGCAGTCGCCACAGGCGCAGCATATCAGCCGGTTCTTCAGCGGATTTCCCGCCAGCACGTCGGCAACAATCTGCGGGTAGCACAGGGACATGCGCCCGATGCCGGCAAAGTCCGCCATGCCGGTACGGATTACGCACTGGGCGACATTGGGCAGCCACTGCTGCAAGTATGAGTAGTGACTGGCGATGTAGGCCAGGCTCGGGCGTTGCCGCTTTAATTCTGCCGTTACCGAAATCAAGCGGGCCACGGTTATCAGCGGGTCTTCCGGCGGTTTGTAGCCATCGAAAGGTGCGGAGAAGTAGGGTATCGAGAGGTGGGGGACATAACCGGCGCCGGCGGAGATGCCGACCAGCTTGATGTTCAGCTCGGAAAGCAGGTCCAGGAGGGCAAGGGGTTCAGTCAGGTCGACCCCCATTCCGGTACCATCACCGCCGAAGGCGTAAGGGTAGCTATCGCCTTTATAGGGCAATGGCTCCCCCCGTCCGTCCGTACCACGCTGGAAAGGCAGGAAGTCAAAGGCGCTGAAGCGAACCGCAATGCTCAATCCCGGCGCTTCGGCTCGAATGCCCGCCACAGTTTCTCGCAGGAACCGGGTGCGGTTTTCGAAGCTGCCGCCGTAACGCCCGGGGCGGTCCACGGCGCTCAGAAACTCGTGCCCCAGGTAGCCGTGAGCGTGTTTTATATCGACGAAGGCAAATCCAGCCCGCTGCGCCAGGGCTGCGGAGCGGACAAAATCTTCCACCAGTCGAGCAATTTCATCATCGGTCATAGGCGGAGTATCGGAAACGCCGTATCTCTGGTCAAGGAGAGGGTGATGGTAGATAATCTTTGGCTGCGCATATCTCGTATCCCGACCCCGGAAAACACGCCCCGAATGAGTTAACTGCAAGCCCACCAGTAAATCATCGCTGTTGTTAAAATGCTTTTCGTGGGTACGCACCAGCAGTTCGCACAGTTCAGTCAGTCCACCCAGGGTATCTTCCGATATCAGGAGTTGATTGCGGCTCCCCCGTCCATCCGGGCGGACAGCCACCGCTTCTCCGCCGAAGATCAGCTTGGCGCCGCTGAGACCGAAGCGCTGCCAGCGCCTTCTGGTCAGTTCGGTTGGCTGACCTTCAGTGGTGCCGTCCCAGCCTTCCATCGGCAGCACTGCAAAGCGGTTGCCGATAACCCTGCCGTCCAGGACGAAGGGCTGTGCCAGTGGCGATTCCGGCCCGGTGATTACCGTTTCATCGAAAGGTAAGGGCACCTTCATTGAAGCCACATGGGCTCTAAAATCGGTTGCCGTTTTCAGAGAAGCTACTTTGCGCATAATAATTCACCTTCGCCGGTCAAAATGCCGAAAATATTCGGCTGTTGGGCCGCCGTCTGGCGAGGAGAAGTGCTCTTATCCCCACAGTTCTTTGGCGGCACCATGGAGGCCAAACTTTTGCAGGGTCGTTCGTTGCGGCTTGCCGCTCTTCTCGTTCCAGCCCATCACATGATAGTAATCTTTTATCATCTCTGGCAAGTATGGTTTGATGGCCCTTCCTGCTCCCGGGCCGTCGGCGGGGGCCTCTATCAGTCTGGTGGGGAGGTTGAGGTCATCATGGGGGGTAAGGCCGTGCTTTACGTTGAAGGCCCGCTCCAGATGCATGACCCTCTCTCCCACGTTCCACAATTCTTCCGGGCTGAGGTCCCAGCCGGTAGCCGCAGAGACGGCGTCGGCGCTGAGCTGAAGCACCCCGGGCACGCCCCAGCAGCAGAACCAGCACATGCCGGTACAGTCATGGATGAACTTGAGTATGCCGGTCTGCCTGACCTCCATGGGCTTTGACTTCCAGTCGAAACGGTCGGTGAGTTCGGGGTAGCCCGCATCCGGCTCGGCAGTGAAGCAATCGGCGCCGGGTGCCGGCCATCCCGCCGCACTGCCCACAATCTGACCGAACAGCAGACCCCAGACCGACCTCCAGTCGTGCAGGCTCATGCCGGAGCCCTTGATGTGCACCG
>CAZRBS010000022.1:2993-22415 GCA_964598405.1 uncultured Dehalococcoidaceae bacterium | reverse complement strand
GCATCCTGGGGCTGGAGCAGGTCCCAAGGGTCCGGCTGTTCGCCGGTTAAAGCGGTACGCGAGCTGGGTTCAGACCGTCGTGAGACAGGTCGGTCTCTATCCGTCGTGGGCGTCCGGAGATTTGAGAGGGGCTCTCTTTAGTACGAGAGGACCGAGAGGGACAGACCTATGGTGTGCCAGTTGTTCCGCCAGGGGCATTGCTGGGTAGCTAAGTCTGGTCAGGATAAGCGCTGAAAGCATCTAAGTGCGAAGCCTGCCTCAAGATGAGATCTCCCATCCTTCACCTTCGGGTGGAGGGGTAAGACCGCAGGTAGACTACCTGTTTGATAGGCGGTGGGTGTAAGCATGGTAACATGTTCAGCTTAACCGTACTAATGGTCGAGGGCTTGACCTGCTTCAGAGTTGGTATTAGACAGTGAGAGAAAGAGGGATAGAAATGTCCCTCTTTTTGTTATAAGAATCTCTTAAGAGACCTAACTTGGTCAGTTAGTTTAACAGTACTAGCGCTTTGCATTATCCAAAGCGGCATCTCAAACATTATGCTAAGGTTATCCATTTTGTCTATGCCTATCACTTGGCCAATGTTAAATATCAATTTGCCAAATACTGTGTCATCCTTCGGAAATCCACTATCCGCCGTTAAAGCTAAAGATATATATTCTTGCCCTCGTTTGTTATATAGGTCTATGCACTCGTTTGCCATTCTGCTCTTCCATTTTTGGGCATCAAGTCCTTTCTGTACACTTTCAGGACGCGATATTATTAATTCTGGTAATAATTCAGAACAAGTCTGCACCATATTATCTTGCAGCCACGCATAGTACTTTTCTCCACCCTCTTGCATCGCTATCCTATCGAAATAATGGAGATAGAAACAGAAAATTTCCTTTATAACGCCTAAAAATTGCATGTCTGTTAATGGTTTCTTTTGTTGCGATTCTAACGATGTGTTAATAGCCTCTGCGATAGAAAAGGTACACTGAAACAAGCTTTTGGACAATATCTTCAGTGCTTCGTTGAGTTTCTTTTCTTTATTGCCAAATATACCCATGGCTTGTTTATCCTTTGGTTGAATATCGCGAGAAAAGGATGGTAGCTTCTTCAAGTTTGTTCGCTGCTGAATCTGCGGTTGTCAACCATATGTTTTGGTTCCATCTGGTTGGTTTTTCGAAATAGGTAACACCGTACTTACAGCTATCAACAAACTCTTGGAAGCCCTTCTCAAATTTCCTCTTAATTCCTTTAAGTTCTTTCTCTTTTGGGTTTGGTATGGCTTTCATTTCGCGCAAGATGGGAGGTAACTTTTCCGCAGCTTCTTTCATGGCTTCGACAGCAGCCTTTTCGTCTTCACTTCTCACACATTTACCAACCTTTTGAACTAAAGGTCTAGCTTTTTCGTGAAGTGGCAAGAAGGCTTGAAGCCATTCTACTTCTCCTTCTCTATCTCGTATACTTGTCATTTCTCAGCTCTTATGACTGTATTATAGTCCGCGTCTGTGGGTTGTTGTCAATAATACGTAAGAAGAGAGTAGCATATCTTATACCCCACGCCGCCCATCTCTTCTCACCCTTTCCCGCCCCTAAAAATCCCCCTTACTCCCCCTTTCCCAAAGGGGGAAACGGTCTGGGTTAAACGTATCGTCTCCCTTTGTCAAAGGGAGACCGAGAGGGATTCAAGTAGCCCTCTCCCTTTTTCCTCCCCTCCTTTAGTAAAGGAGGGGGACCGAGGGGAAGGATTTCCCGGGGAGATGGATTTAACCCCTGTCAAAGACTTGAATTGTCGGTTATTTGGTGCTAAAGTTTAACATGGCGTGAAATTGACTGTTGTTAAACGTAAAATCGGGATATAGCTATCTTTCTGCGGCGCTGCAAAGATAGCTTTTTGTTGTCCGGAAAAGCATGGAGGTTTAAGCGATGTATCAGATATTGCAGAGACAGGATTTGGTGCCCAATATTCATCTGTTAAAGTTCGCGGCGCCGGCGGTAGCGAAAAAAGCCCGGCCGGGACAGTTCGTTGTCCTCAGGATTGATGAGAGGGGCGAGCGTATCCCGGTGACCGTTGCCGACTGGGATGAGGCCGAGGGCAGCGTCACCATCGTCTTTATGGAAGCGGGGACGACCACCCGCCGGCTGGCCACGCTGAAAGCCGGCGATTCGATTGCCGATTTCGTCGGCCCGCTGGGCCTGCCCACCCATATCGAAAAGTTCGGCACCGTGGTCTGTGTTGCCGGAGGGTTTGCGGTGGCGGTGATAAAGCCCATTGCCAGGGCCATGAGGGAAAAAGGCAACAGGATTATTTCCATCCTGGGAGCCCGCAGTAAAGACCTGCTCTTCTGGGAGGAGGAACTGCGCGGCGTCAGCGATGAGCTAATCGTCACCACCGATGACGGCTCATATGCGCGCAAGGGATTGGTGACGGAGCCGCTAAAAGAGCTGCTGGAAGGTAAAGAGAAAATTGACCGGGTTATTGCCATCGGACCAAGCATCATGATGAAATTCTGCGCCAAGACTACCGAACCGTTCGGAATAAAGACCATCGTCAGCCTTAATCCGATAATGGTGGACGGTACCGGCATGTGTGGCTGCTGCCGGGTATCTGTTGGCGGGGTAACCAGATTCACCTGTGTCGACGGCCCTGACTTTGACGGGCACCAGGTAGACTGGGACCTGTTATTTGCCCGCCAGCGCACTTATCTCGATGAGGAGAAGCGTTCTCTGGAACTGTGGCAGCAGTCCCGGGGTGCCGCTCACCCCGGTTCCTGACTCGGTGATTGGAGGTAATAAGAACAAATGGCGAAGCTAAATTTAAACCGCACTGAGATGCCCCGCCAGGACCCCGGGGTCCGTGCCAGAAATTACGACGAAGTTGCTCTGGGCTACAGCCCGGAGCAGGCCCTGGAAGAAGCGGAGCGCTGCATCCAGTGTCCCAAGCAGCCCTGTATCGCCGGCTGTCCGGTGGAAATAGACATCCCCGGTTTTATCCGCGCCCTGCGGGAAGGAGATATGCCGGAGGCGGCAAGAATACTGAAGAGCAAAAATGCCCTGCCCGGCATCTGCGGGCGGGTCTGCCCTCAGGAGACGCAATGCGAGGAGGTCTGCACTCTGGCGAAAAAGGGGGGTCAGGTTGCCATCGGGCGCCTGGAGCGCTATGTGGCTGACTGGGAGCGGAAAAACGTGAAGGCTAAGAAAAGTTCGCCGGCAAACCCCGTCAAGCCGACGGGGAAGAAGGTAGCCGTGGTCGGCTCGGGACCGGCCGGTTTAACCGCCGCGGCTGAGCTTGCCAGGTACGGACACAGCGTTACCATCTTTGAGGCGTTGCACGTTGCCGGTGGGGTATTGATGTACGGCATACCAGAATTCAGGCTGCCCAAAGCCATCGTCCAGAGCGAGGTTGATTACGTCGCTTCCCTGGGGGTAAATATTGAGCTGGACTCCGTGGTGGGCAGGCTGGTCACTATCGATGAGCTGCTCGACGAAGGATATGATGCCGTTTTCCTGGGCACCGGTGCCGGGCTGCCCATGTTCCTGGGTGTCCCCGGAGAAAACCTCAACGGTATCTATTCCGCCAACGAGTTTCTCACCCGCATCAACCTGATGAAGGCTTACAAATTTCCGGAATATGATACTCCGGTCAGGGTCGGACGGAGGGTGGCGGTGATTGGCGGCGGCAATGTCGCCATGGATTCAGCACGGTGCGCCCTGCGGCTCGGCGCCGAGAAGGTCTATATCATCTACCGCCGTTCCGAGGCAGAGATGCCCGCCCGCCGCGAGGAGGTGGAGAATGCCAAGGAAGAGGGTATTGATTTCAGGCTGCTGACCAACCCGAAGCAGTTTATCGGTGATGAGAAGAACAACGTGGTCAAGATGGAGTGCTATCAGATGGAGCTGGGAGAAGCGGATGAGAGCGGCCGGCGCCGCCCCGTGGTTAAAGAAGGCAGCGAGTTTACCATTGATGTCGACGTGGTAATAGTTGCCCTGGGCACGACGCCCAACCCGCTCATTGCCCAGACTACCGAAGGGCTGGAGACGGCCAAAAAAGGTACACTGGTGGCCGATGAGACCACCGGCAAGACGGTGAAGGATAAAGTCTGGGCAGGTGGTGACGTGGTTACCGGGGCGGCCACGGTGATAAGCGCCATGGGAGCGGGCAAACGTGCCGCCGCCGATATGGACAGGTACCTCAGAGGATAATTTCCCGGGTTCCTGGTTCCCGGAATACCAAGAGGGGCGCAAGCCCCTCTTTTATTTCTTCCCCCTTTGAAAAGGGGGACTAAGGGGAATTTGAATCCTTCACAATATTTTCCCGGAAACCTGCTAACCAGATGGCCTCTTTTTCGTTAAATATAGTAGAAAGTTATAGAGAGGAGGCTGGCGATAAAGATGGATAAGTCATTAAATATTACCCTGGCGGTGCTGTTTGGAATATCAGGAATGGCAATAGTGGCGCTAGCCTGGATGCAGACAATGCCCACGTCGGAAAGAGTTCTGAGCACTATTATCGGCTCGGTCGGGCTTCTCGTGGCTTTAGCCAGGACAACGCGGCTTAAGTTTCCACGGATAAAAGCGGGGGATGGACAGGTACCGGTAGAGGTTGAGGTTAAAGAGAGACCCTGAGATAGTTTAATCGCTCTGGCGCCCGATAAGGAAGCAGTTTAACCTGGCTGCTTCCTTTTATTTTGGCCCGAAATTTTAGTAGAATAGCGGTGAGATGAGAGAGGGTCTAACCCCCGTCCGGCAGCAATACCTCAGGGTCAAGCGTAAATACCCGCAGGCAATTGTCCTCTTCCGTCTGGGAGATTTCTACGAGACCTTTGATGAGGATGCCAGGATTACCTCGCGTGAACTGGATATCGTCCTGACCTCCAGAGAGATGGGCAAGGGAAACAAGGTGCCCCTGGCGGGCATTCCCTATCACGCCCTGGATAATTACCTGGCGAGGCTGATAAACCGCGGCTATAAGGTGGCTATCTGTGAGCAGGTAACCAGACCGGGTGAGACCAGAGGGTTGGTCGAAAGAGAGGTCGTCCGTCTGGTAACCCCCGGCACCGTCGTTGAACCGGGTCTTCTCGATAGCAAGAAGAATAACTACCTGGCCAGCCTGTGTTTCAGCGAGGAGGAAGTGGGGCTTGCCTGTGTCGACATTACCACCAGCGAGTTCGCGGTTACGCAGCTGCCGCTCGGGCGGATGGCTGCGGAGCTGGAGCGGCTGAAACCGTCCGAAGTTGTGGTGGCTGAAGCAGCCGGGCTACCCGACCTTCAGCTTGAGGTTCCGCTAACCCGGCTGGAGGGCTACTGGTTCGAAACGGAAGTTGCCCGGCAGACCCTGCTTGACCATTTTGGCGTGGCTACCCTTGATGGCTATGGCTGCGGCCATCTGCCTCTGGCGATAAGAGCTGCCGGCGCCATCGTCCATTATATCCAGGAAACACAGAAGGGTGGCCTGGGACAGCTGACGCGCCTTTCCACCTACACCACGGATTCATTTATGGCGCTGGACACACAGACCCGGAGAAATCTGGAGCTTTTTCAGGCCAGCCGGACGGGGGCGGCGGAAGGTTCTCTCCTGTCAGTCCTCGACCTTACCAGGACGCCAGTCGGGGGGAGGCTGCTGAAAAGGTGGCTCAGCCAGCCGCTGCTTGACATAACGGAGCTGGCCCGGCGGCAGGACGCCGTCGGCTGGTTTGCCGATAACACTCTGGCGCGGAGCCAGGTCATCGCCTTGCTGAAAGAGGTGGCTGACCTGGAGCGACTGATTAATCGGGTGGGGGGAAACATTGCTATCCCCCGCGAGCTGGTTACCCTGAGGCAGAGCCTGGAAGTGGTTCCCAGATTGAACAAAATCCTTGGCGATAGTGGCGACGAGATAGGCTGGCTGAGGGAGGAACTCAAGCCCCGTCAGGAAGTGGTCGCTTTGATTGCTGGGGCTATCGTTGATGAGCCGTCCTCCGGTTCTGGTGATGGAGAGGTAATCAGGCAGGGTTTCTCCGGGGAGCTGGACAGCCTCAGAGCAGCATCGCGAAACGCCAAGCAATATCTGGCTGGTCTGGAGAACCGGGAAAGGGAGAGGACGGGGATAAAATCGCTGAAAATCGGTTTCAACAACATCTTCGGCTATTATATTGAAGTATCCAGGGCTAACCTTGGCCAGGTGCCGCAGGACTATGTCCGCAAACAGACGCTGGTCGGCGGGGAACGTTTCTTCACTCCGGAGCTGAAAGAATACGAATCACTGATTCTGAACGCCCGGGACAGGATGACGGAGCTGGAAACATCTCTGTTCCAGCGCGTCTGCCGCCAGGTGGCGGCTGACAGGGAGCGTATATTGACCCTGGCCGTTGCCCTGGCTAATCTGGACGTTTTCTCCAGCCTGGCGGAAATGGCGGTGCGCTACCGCTATGTTCGCCCCGAACTGACCACGGGGAGCGAAATCAATATCAAACAGGGGCGCCATCCCGTGGTGGAGAGGACTCTGGCTGACAGCAGCTTTGTGCCCAACGATGCTTTTCTCTCCAATGAGGAGGCACAGCTTATCGTGCTTACCGGACCGAATATGTCGGGCAAGTCCACCTACCTGAGGCAGGTAGCCCTGATTGTGCTCCTGTCCCAGATGGGCAGTTTTGTGCCTGCCGATGCTGCGACGATAGGCATCGTCGACCGTATTTTTACCCGGATTGGCGCCGGTGAGGATATTGCCGCCGGTCAGTCTACGTTTATGGTGGAGATGGTGGAAACGTCCGGTATTCTGAATAATGCCACGCCGCGTTCGCTGATAATACTTGACGAAATCGGGCGCGGCACCAGCACCTATGACGGGCTCTCTATCGCTAGAGCAGTTGCCGAGTATATTCATAACTACCCCCGGCTCGGTGCCAAGACCCTGTTCGCCACCCATTATCACGAGATGGTGGAGTTAGCCGGCTACCTGCCGCGGGTGAAAAATTTTAACGTGGCGGTGAGTGAAGAGGGTGGGGAAGTCACCTTTTTGTACCGTATTGTGCCCGGCGGGGTGGACAAGAGCTACGGCATCCATGTGGCGCAGCTGGCCGGGCTGCCCAGGTCGGTGGTGCAGCGCGCCCGGGAAGTCCTGACCGACCTGGAGAAGGATAGCCGGACAACCCGTTATCTGCCCGGAAAACAGCGTAAAGAGAAGCCTTCCCCGCAGCTATCTTTCTTCGGGCAGAAGTCAGCCGTGGACGAAGAACTCAAGAAGCTGGACATCGATTCTCTGACGCCGCTGGAAGCCCTGAACAAACTCTACGAGCTGAAGAAGAAGGCGGGGGAGGGATGAGGTCACCCAAAAACTTGCTTCTCTGGTGGCATTGGTGATAAAATAAAACTTTAGTGGATGCGAGAAGTTGTTGTTTTTACCCTTGTTGCCTTGTTAAAGGCAGGGGTATTTTTTTTGTGCCCTGATTGCTTTGCATAAAGGAACTCCGTGAACAATAATATACAGAGCAGGAAGATAAAAGTTGCCGGGCTTGATATTCACTACCTGACCGGTGGACAGGGCGACCCGCTGATTGTCATCCACGGCGGCAGCGGCGGTGCCCGGGCGTGGCTGAAGAATATCGAGAAGCTTTCGGAAAACTATACTGTATATGCGCCGGACCTGCCGGGGTTTGGGCGCAGCCAGCCGATAACCGGTGACTACTATATTCCGGAGCTGACGGAGTTCCTGGATAAATTTTCGCACGCTTTGGGACTGGAAAACTTCCACCTGATGGGTCACTCGCTTGGCGGCGGCATTGTCCTGCACTACGCGCTTGAATTCCCGCAGAAAATCAGGAAACTGGTACTGGTGAGCAGCCTGTGCCTGGGGAAGGAGATTGCCCTGTGGGTCAGGATACTGTCCCGATGTGTGCTTTGCCGTGCCATAACCGGAGGCGTGATGGCTATTCTGAAGGGAATCGTCTGGTTGATTGGCACCCTGTTCGCTACCGTTGAGTTTGTGATTCCTTTTTCCGCATTCAGCATTTCTTTAGGACGAAAGATAACCACTGTCAAGGAGCAGACCACGGTACTGCTGCACCGGCTTTCCGAGGTTCTGGTGCCGACGCTGGTGGTGTGGGGAGCCAGAGACCCGATTGTGCCGGCAAAACAGGCGTATGCGGCGGGCAAGCTGATTCCCGATTGCCAGATAAAGGTCTTTGAAGGCGGCGGGCACAGTGTCTACCGGGATAAGCTCGCCGAGTTCTCGCAGCTGCTGACCAGGTTCCTGGGTTGAAGGCGATTATAGCTGAAAGGAACCCCTCTCCTTATCAAGAAGAGGGGTCTTTGTCTCAGGTTGCCGGATTAAAAGGCTCGGCGGCTAGGCCTGCTCCGGTGTAATCAGACTCATATCGGTATCTTCGTCGTATTTACGTACCAGGTTGACGCCGGTAATCTCGGCGATGACTGCTTCCAGCGTAGCCAGAACGGGGTTCCCGTCAGGCACGAGGTGTCCGGCATAGACTTTCCCCTCTTTATCCGAGAAGGTGCCGTGCAGATGGAGAATTAAACCGCCCTCCCCGGTATGGAAGATGCTGCCCTGAACGGAGAGAATCTCTATGGGGCCGGGGAGCGAGGTGGGGTCAGTGTAAGCAGCTCCGAGCTTTACCTTATCATTGGGGGTCAGTACCTGGTAAGTCAGCTTGCGGACACTCCCGATGCCGGTCAGCACCACCCCCTGGTTGATGCCGTTGTCTTCACAGACTTTCTTCAGACCATTCATCAGGTCGGTATGCGTCTTCAGTCTTACCGATATTATTTTCCCGAATTTTCCACACGCCTGAAGCGCTCTGATTTCTGCCATTATCCGGTCCTCCTTTTAAGCTCTGCCTTTAGCCTCGATTAAGAATGAGGCTTGCAGAGAATCTCTTTAACTTTGAGGTCGAAGAAATGGTGCGAAATTACCGGGGTTAGTACCACGGCGGTATCGGCACCTCGGCCGGTGCCGCCTACGGAAATGACATCTTCATCGGTGCGTACCAGTCCGCCATCAGCCGCCATCATGGCTATCTCGACGACCACTTTCATTCCCTCGCCGAAGATGCGCAGGGTATTGGCGACTATGTCCCCGATAACATAGGTGTTGAACTTTTCCCGCACCGCCCGGCTGATTCCGGAAAAGGTATGGGTGGTGGTGAGCACGGTGCCGCCCTTACTCTCAAATATTTTCTTATTTTCTTCAGTGAGCTCCTGGATGTTTGGTTCGCGAAAGCCGGTAAGATGGGTTACCGCTATGACCCTTAGCCCTTTGAGGGCATCTATCGCTTTGACGGCGGTATCACCTCTGGTAGAGGCTACCAGCACCGTTTTGATACCCAGCTCTGCGGCACGCCGTTTGGTGATGCGGAGCACTTCATCCGTGTTCTCCCTGCCGGGCTTTGCAAAGTAGACGGTTTTTAGCTCCATTTTGTCCTTTCGGCACCGGTTCAGGACACGCGGTTTCTCAGTGTGCCTATCGGCTCTATCTTTATCTCTATGGTATCACCCCGGTTCATCGGGCCGATGCCGCTGGGTGTACCGGTGGCGATGATATCGCCGGGCAGCAACGTCAGGATGTGAGAGATATAACTGACAAGCCCTGGAACGGGGAAAATAAGGTCGCTGGTGTTGACCCGCTGCCTGCGCTCGCCGTTCAGATAAGCTTCCACCCAGACATTGCCCGGGTCAAGCTCCGTCTCGATGCACGGGCCGATTGGGGCAAAGGTATCACAACCCTTGGCTCTGAGCCACTGGCTATCCTTCTCCTGGAGGTCGCGGGCGGTGACATCATTGAAGCAGGTATAACCCAGCACATAATTCATCGCCTCTTCTCTGGTTACCTGGCGGGCCCGGGTTTTGATGACCACGCCCAGCTCTGCTTCGTAGTCAACCCGCTGCGAGAACGGGGGGTAAAAGATGTCATCCTCGGGGCCAATTATCGCCGTCGATGGCTTGAGGAAAAGCAGGGGTTCGGAGGGGACGGGCTTCTTTACCTCTTCAGCATGGCTGAAATAGTTCAAGCCCACGGCAACAACTTTGGACGGGGCACACGGGGACAGGAGCTTGATTTCGCTCAGCCTGCGGGACTGGTTGCTTTTCTTAATCTGCTGGTAGGGTCCTGAATCGAGGGCCTGAACCTGCTCACCGTCCAGGATTCCGTATTCCGTCTTTGTGCCGACAGCATAGCGAACGATTTTCATTGTCAAAGGCAAGTTTAACCCTGCTGGCGGCAAATGTCAACCCCGCATTTGCAAAGCGGTCGTTGCCCCTGGCTGTTCCATTGTGGTATAGTTCTGGTAGCATGAAGGTGGACTTTATTCCTTCGGGCAGCGTAACTTCCCCGGAAGGTTTTTTCGCTGGTGCTGTCTGTGCCGGAATCAAGGAAAAAGGAATTCTGGACCTCGCCATACTTTCTTCCAGGCTTCCCTGTACCGCTGTGGCCATGTTTACCACCAATCGCATCAAGGCGGCGCCGGTGGTTTTGTGTCAGCAGAGGTTGCGGGGCGGCAAAGCGGCGGCCGTGGTGATAAATAGCGGCTGTGCCAATGCCGGTACCGGTGAGCGGGGACTGACTGATGCCGCCGAGATGGCGAGCCTGGCTGCCGGGGTGACCGGCTTATCTCCGGAGGATGTTCTGGTGGCGAGCACCGGAGTAATCGGTGACCCGTTGCCGATGGAGCGCCTGAGGGAGGGGATAGGCCGGATTGAACTTGCCAGGGACGGCGGTCATACCCTGGCCAGGGCTATCATGACCACCGACACCGTGCCCAAAGAAACGGCGGTTAGGGTTGCCGGGGGTGGCTTCACCATCGGCGGGGTGGCCAAAGGTTCGGGAATGATTCACCCTGACCTGGCTACGCTGCTCGTTTTTTTGACCACTGACGCCAGCGTGGAGCTGGAGTTTCTCCGCTCGGCATTGCGTCAGGCGGTGGACGTTTCTTTTAACATGATTTCAATTGATGGCGATACCAGCCCCAATGATACGATATTAATCATGGCTAACGGGATGGCGGGTAATGAGCCAATCCGGCAGGGCGGTCAGCAGGCGGAAGCCTTCCAGCAGGCCCTGAACGGGCTTTGCATCCATCTGGCAAAAGCTATCGCTTGTGATGGGGAAGGGGCTACCAAGTTTATCGAAGTTACCGTCGATGGGGCACCCGGCGTGGCTGAAGCCAGGCTGGTCGCCCGCACCGTGGTAAGTTCGCCCCTGGTGAAGTCGGCGGTGCATGGCAGCGACCCCAACTGGGGACGGATTCTGGCGGCGGCGGGTCGGAGCGGGGTGGAAATAACGGAGACGAAGCTCGACCTTGCCCTCGGTGGTATCGACCTGGTGAGGGCGGGGCGTGTCCTGTCCTTTGCCAGAGACGATGTGGTCAGGCGGTTAAACGAAAGCGAGGTGTCTATCGTCCTGGACCTTAACCTGGGCAGCGCCACTGCCACCGCCTGGGGCTGTGACCTGTCCGAGGAATACGTCACCATCAACAGCCAGTACACGACCTGAGGATATTGGGGGAGAGGGTTGAGTTGGACAAAGTCATCGTGGTCAAAATTGGCGGAGCCACGCTGGGAAATCATGATACCACCATTGAGGATATAGTCGGTCTTCAGCGGCAGGGCAGGAATTTGGTGGTGGTTCATGGCGGTGGCAAGTTGATAACCGAATGGCTCTCCAGGCAGGAAATTTCTGCCCGGTTCGTTCACGGCGAGCGGGTGACCGACAGGGCGACGCTGGAAGTAACCACGGCGGTGCTTGCCGGGCTGGTCAATAAGGAGATTGTCGCTGCCATAAACACGCTGGGCGGACGGGCGCTGGGTATCAGCGGTGTTGACGGAGCGCTTATCCGGGGCAAAGTGAAGGACGCAAAGCTGGGGTATGTGGGCGAGGTGGTGGCGGTGGATACTGCGCTCCTGGAAAGTCTCCTGCGGGACGGTTACGTGCCGGTCGTTTCTCCGCAGGGGCTGAATTCCGTTGACAGGCTGGAGAAGGCTCCCCGGCTGCTCAACATCAACGGGGATATAGTGGCGGGAGAAATTGCCGCCGCTCTCGGTGCGGAAAGGCTCGTCTTCCTGACCGACGTGGACGGCATCAGGGACCAGTCGGGTGAGCTATTAGCCCGGCTGTCGTCTGCCGAGGCTGAAGCCCTGATGTCTTCTGGGGTAGCCCTGGGGGGGATGATTCCCAAGATTAAAGCCTGCCTCACAGCCCTGAATACCACTCAAATCACGCGCATTATAGACGGCAGGGAGTCACACGCTTTGTTTCGGGAGCTGGAAGGATATGGCGGGGGAACAACAATATACGCAGCCAAGCGAGGTTGATGAAATGGAAAACTGGCAGGAGCTTGAGAAGAAGTACTTTATGCAGACCGTTGAGCGTATCCCGGTGACCCTGGTCAGGGGAGAAGGTGCCCGGGTGTGGGACGACGGAGGATGCCAGTACCTTGATTTTGTTGCCGGCTGGGCGACCAATAGCCTGGGTCACTGCCACCCGGTAATCGCTCAGGCGGCTGCGGAGCAGGCGCGCACCCTCATTCAAACATCGAACCAGTTCTATACCGTTCCGCAGCTCCGCCTTGCCGAGCTTCTGGTTAAACACAGCTGTCTGGACAGGGTCTTTCTGTGCAACAGCGGGGTTGAAGCCAACGAGGGAGCGGTGAAGCTGGCACGGCGCTACGGACACCGCCATTTGCATGGCGCCTACGAGGTAATCAGCGCTGCCAGCTCTTTCCACGGCCGCACGCTGGCCATGGTGGCGGCTACCGGTCAGGCCAAGCACCAGAAACCTTATTCGCCGCTGCCTTCCGGCTTTGTCAATGTGGCATACAATGACATTGAGGCGATAAAGTCCGCTACCACCGATAAGACCTGTGCGGTACTGCTGGAGCCGGTGCAGGGCGAGGGCGGAGTCAACCTGCCTGACGGGAATTATCTGCGAAAGGTCAGGGAATGGTGTGACCGGAGAGGCATCCTGCTCGTCCTGGACGAAATTCAGACCGGTGTGGGCAGACTGGGCACCCTTTATGGATACGAACAATACGGTATCGAACCCGATGTTATGACTCTGGCCAAGGGACTGGGCGGCGGTGTGCCAATCGGGGCAGTCCTGGCCAAAGAGAAGGCATCCGTCTTCGTCCCCGGAGAGCATGGCTCTACTTTTGGCGGGAATCCTCTGACCTGCGCGGTGGCTTATGCGGTGATGAAATTCATCGTTGAGAATGATGTCGCCGGGAACGTTCGAAAGGCGGGTCAGCACTTCATGAACGGCCTGAAAGCATTGAAGCAAAAATACCAGATTATTGCCGGGGTGCGGGGGCTCGGGCTGCTGCTGGCGGTGGAGTTCAAGCGCGAAATTGCCCGGGAGCTGGTATCGGCCTGCCTGGAGAAGGGCCTGCTGGTCAACCGGGTGAAACCGGATACCCTGCGCTTCATGCCGCCGCTTATTGTTACCGATGATGAGGTTGATGAAGCGCTGGATATTCTCGATAAGTCGCTGACCGGCATCGTTTAGGCGGTGCTGTATTAATCGGCCAATTTATGCGATAATGTTAAAAATGACGCTTAACATTCGCAGACTGGGAATATTAATAATCCTGGTCGCCGTGCTGCTTCTCGGGGCGGGACTGGTGGCTCTTTCCTATACCAGCGTCGGCATATCAGCCAAGGTTGGGATTGAAGGAGTTGATTTATCGGTAGCCGACTTTTCCGGGGTGCCGGAAGCAGTGGTGGAAGACGCCACCGCACTGGCGGGGAATTTATACGGAGATTATCAGGAACATTACGAGGACTTTGTCAACCAGTTACTGGCAACATATGTGGAGGCCAGGGACAAGGACTTCGTGGTCATATTCAACCCGGGCGGCTGGGGGTGGAAATTCCTGGACAGCTCGCCGGGCTGGTGCAGTATCATTGGCGGCATTAACTCGGAACTGGATGACCTGGGTTATAGCTCGCTGTTGCTCGACTACCGGCGCACGGAAGGGAATTTCTGGGCAATGGTCGATGAGGCTGTGGAGTTGATTACCCTTTATCCGTCGAAAGCTGAGGAACTGGCGCACCGGGTGGAATTTCTCACTTCCCACGTTCCGGACCTCAACGTTATTGTCACCGGCGAGAGTAATGGCACCGTTATTTCGGATATTACCATGCAGATGTTGCATGATAATCCCAGGGTGTACAGCATTCAGACTGGTCAGCCTTTCTGGCACCGGGAACTCATGCTGGACAGGACGCTGGTGCTGAATGATAACGGGATAAGGCCCGATTCCTTTACTCGGGGGGATATTCCTGCCATGCTGGGGGCCAGCCTGAGGTCGTTGCTTGGTTTGGCTACGCCGGGAGAGGAAGATGCGGGGCGGATACTGGGTGTGGTGAGGGCTCCGGGCCATGACTACTGGTGGCAGTATCCCGCCGTTTATCTGCAAATCACGGACTTTTTGGAGAAAAACTTCGGACTCAATCAGGAACGGGTCAAGAATTAATTCTGGGGGGACTTTAAGAAAATGTCGGAGAAATTAGTCCTGGCATACAGCGGCGGACTGGACACTTCGGTTGCCATTCGCTGGCTGCGGGAGAAGTATGGTATGGATGTCATTGCGGTCACGGTTGACGTGGGCAATGAACGTGATTTTTCGGCTATCAAGCAGAAAGCTCTGAATGCCGGCGCCGTGAAAGCGCTGGTCATAGATGCCAAGGAGTCGTTCGTCCGGCATTTTGTCTTTCCCGCCCTGAAGGCGGATGCCCTTTACGAAGGCCAGTATCCGCTGGCGACCGCACTGGGGCGGCCGCTCATTGCCAAACTTCTGGTGGACGTGGCCCGGGCCGAAGGGGCCACGGCGGCCGCCCACGGCTGTACCGGTAAAGGTAACGACCAGGTGAGGTTTGAAGTGAGTATGAACGCCCTGGCCCCGGAACTTTCCATCATCGCTCCGGCCCGGGAATGGGGCATGACCAGGGAGGAGACGATTAATTACGCTCAGCGCTACGGCATACCGGTGCCGGTTACCGTTTCCAGCCCGTATTCCATTGATGAGAACCTGTGGGGGAGGAGTATTGAGTGCGGGGTTCTGGAAGACCCGTGGGTTGAGCCTCCCGAGGACGCTTTTGTCTGGACAAAGTCACCGGCTGAGGCACCCGCCTCGCCCGGTTACGTTGAAATTGCCTTCGAGCAGGGTACCCCGGTTGCTCTGGACGGTCAGAAACTGGACGGCGTCTCTTTGATTCAGAAATTAAATGAGCTTGCCGGCAGCCACGGGGTGGGCAGGATTGACCACGTCGAGAACCGGCTGGTGGGCATAAAGTCGAGGGAAATATATGAGGCGCCGGCAGCCGCGGTTCTTCTTCAGGCGCACCAGGCTTTGCAGGCAATGACGTTATCCAGAGAGCAACTGCGTTTCAAACAGAAAGTGGCGGTGGAATATTCCGACCTTGTCTATAACGGCCTGTGGTTTACCTCGTTGCATCAGGACCTTGCGGCCTTCGTAAAATCTTCACAGCGCTTTGTTACCGGAACGGTAAAGCTCAAGCTGTACAGAGGGAGTTCCATTGTTGTCGGGCGGAAGGCGCCTTCTTCACTGTACAGTTATGGGCTGGCCACCTATGATAAAGAAGACGTCTTTGACCAGAGTGCTTCCGTCGGCTTTATCCATATCTGGGGACTGCCGGTTAAAACTCAGGCGCGGGTGCAGGGTACGGTTGACCTAGAGGAAAGCTAAAAATGAGCCACATTCGGGGTCGCTTCAGGAAAGCAGCAGACGATCTGGTGTCAAACTATACCTCTTCCCTTCCCTTTGACTGCCGGTTATATCAATCTGATATTGAGGGGAGCATTGCCCACGCCAGGATGCTGGCCAAACAGGGTATAATTTCGGAGGAAGAAGCCGGAACCATTGTGGAAGGACTGGCATCAGTCAGGGAAGAAATAGAGCAGGGCAGGTTCCGGTTCAAACCCGAACTGGAAGATATCCATATGGCGGTTGAAGCCCGACTTATCGAGAAAGTGGGAGAGGTGGGCGGCAAGCTCCACACCGCCCGCTCCCGGAATGACCAGGTGGCTCTGGATTTACGCCTCTTCGCCAGGGAAGCTATCGCCAGGACCGCCGATGGGCTGAGAGAATTTCAGCGGGCTCTTGTCGACCTTTCTGAAGCCAATAGAGACGTGGTTCTGCCGGGGTACACCCATTTGCAGTCGGCCCAGCCGGTTTTGCTGGCGCACCACCTTCTGGCCTATTTTGAAATGCTCCAGCGGGATATAGACCGGTTTGCCGATTGCCTGAAGCGCGCCGATGTTATGCCTCTGGGTAGCGGCGCCCTGGCGGGAGTGCCCTACGATGTGGACCGGGAGTTCTTGGCCCGCGAGCTGGGCTTCGGTCAGGTAAGCCGGAACAGCATTGATGCTGTCTCGGACAGGGACTTTGTTCTGGAGTACGAGGCGGCAGCCAGCATCTGCATGATGCACCTCTCCCGGCTGGCGGAAGAAGTTATTCTGTGGTCTTCAGCCGAGTTCGATTTCGTTGAGCTTGATGAGGCTTATGCCACCGGCAGCAGCATTATGCCGCAGAAAAAAAACCCTGACGTGGCTGAACTGGCCAGAGGCAAGACCGGGCGCGTTTACGGGCACCTTCTGGCTTTGCTGACGACGATGAAAGCACTGCCCCTTGCCTATAACCGGGATTTGCAGGAGGATAAGGAAGAATTTTTTGACACGGTGGATACGCTGCTCTCAACCCTGGAGGTGTTCGCCGGCATGCTGGCTACCCTGCGGGTTAAAGCGGAAAATACCGGGCAGGCAGCGGAGCGGGGATACCTTCTCGCCACTGACCTGGCTGATTATCTGGTCAGGAAAGGGGCAGCCTTCCGCACCGCTCATGACATTGTCGCCAGGCTGGTCAGTTACGCAGCGAAAAAGAATAAATCACTCCATGAGGTCAGTCTGGCTGAATACAGGGATTTCTCCCCCCTGTTTGATGATGACGTTTACTCGATTACGGTGGAGTCATCGCTGATGTCCCGGGATGTTACCGGCGGCACGGCTCCCGGGCGGGTGGAGGAGGCTTTAGCTCGTGCCCGCAGAGTAATCGGGGACTCCGGGAGTGGATAAACTGCAATAAAGGAGGTTACTCAACTTTGGCCGTTTTATACTGGGTGCGCAGGCACCTGGTGCACAGGTTAAGTCGCTTGAGTTCACCGTTTATGCTTACCGTGGCCGGGTGAATGTTTGGCACCCAGCGGCGGTTGGTATGTCGCTTGGAGTGGCTGACATTATGGCCGAACTGGGGTGATTTCCCACATAAATCGCACTTCAAGATTATGTACTCTCCCTTTGACTGTTAATTTGACTTGTTGTAAGATGCTATAACCAATACTAGCACAGTCAAGCCGGGCTTGACAAGGACGGTAAAAGATGAAGCAAATTAATTCTATCGGTGGCCAGGATTTAAGGGACATGTTCGTCGCGGCTACCGGGTGGCTGGAAAAAAGTTCTCCCGAAATTGATGCCCTGAACGTTTTTCCGGTGCCTGATGGTGATACCGGGACTAACATGTTGCTTACCATGCGTTCGACGGTGGAAGAAGCTTACCGGGCGGTTGACCACAGTGCTTCAGCGGTGGCTCAGGCTATGGCTAAAGGGTCACTGATGGGGGCGCGCGGGAACAGCGGGGTAATTCTGTCACAGATTCTGCGCGGACTGGCACAGGGTCTGGCAGGGAAGGAATCCTTTAACGTGGCTGACTTTGCCGTCGCTTTACAGCAATCGGCCGAGATGGCTTACAAAGGCATAAGCAATCCTGTGGAAGGGACCATGCTTACCGTCATCAAGGAGGTTGCCAGGGCGGTTCAGGAGAAGGCTGCCAGCGATGGCAATGATCTGGTTGCGCTCATGAAGGCGGCGGTCAATGCGGCCGGCGAATCAGTGGCCAATACCCCCAACCTCCTTCAGACGCTGAGGGAAGCTGGTGTGGTGGATGCGGGCGGGCAGGGCCTGTATACCATTCTGGAAGGTGCCCTCCGTTATCTCAGCGGCGAAATAGAGCAGATGCGCTTCCGCAAGCCCCAGATAATCGTCAGCAACCTGCATGCCACCAAGCTGCCCCAGATGATAGCTGCGGATGAAGTCCCGTATGGATATTGTACCGAATTCCTGCTCAAGGGCGAAAGCATTAACGTGGACAAGATAAGGAAGAAACTGGCAAAGAAAGGCGAGTCTTTGATTGTCGTTGGTGACGATTCGGCAGCCAGGATTCATATTCACACCCTGGAGCCGGGTGAGGTTATCTCTTATGCCGGCGGCCTGGGCACCCTGCATCAGGTATCCATCCGGAACATGGACGAGCAGCACCAGGACTTTCTGGAGATGCAGAAGGATAGAATGCCCGCAATGGATACGGCTATTATTGCCGTATCCTCCGGGGCTGGACTTTCCGATGTTTTTACCAGTCTGGGAGCAGCCGCAATTGTTCCCGGCGGGCAGACGATGAACCCGAGCACCAAGGAACTGCTTCAGGCTGTCGAGCTGATAACTGCGGATAAAGTCATTGTTCTGCCCAACAACAAGAATATAGTGGCTACGGCCAACCAGGTGCAGTCTCTAACCGATAAGACGATTAAAGTGGTCCCTGCGGAGACGATTCCCCAGGGGGTGGCGGCGCTTCTGGCCTTTGACTATGAGGCGAATCTGGATACAAATGTTGATATTATGAAGAAAGCCATAGCATCGGTGAGGTCCGTGGAAATCACCCGGGCGGTACGGGCCACCAGGCTCGGTGACCTGAAGATTAAGAAAAAGCAGCCCATTGGCTTCCTGGACGGGTGTCTGGTGGCGGTGGGTAACAGCAATATTGATGTGCTCGACCAGACGCTGGCCAAGGTAGACCTGGACAAGGCTGAGGTAGTCACCGTCTATTACGGGGCTGAGACCGATGCAACCGAGGCGGAGCAGATCAGCAGTAGTATTCGGGAGAAGCATCCCCAGCTGCAGATTGAGATAGTCCCGGGCGGTCAGCCCCACTATAACTATATACTTTCTATTGAGTAGGAGGGGTTTCAAAAATGGCGGTTAAGATTGTTACCGATAGCCTGTCCGATATTACCGGTGACCTGGTCGATAAACTGGGGATTACCGTGGTCCCGGTCTACGTGCGTTTTGGCGAGGAGGTCTACCGGGATAGAGTAGAGATGACTACCGAGGAATTTTACCACAGGCTGGTTCACGATGCTATCTTCCCCACCACAACACAGCCGCCGCCGGGCGATTTTCTTACCGTCTACAATAAGCTGGCCAGGGAAACCGATGAAATTCTGGTTATCACCCTTTCCAGCAAGCTCAGCGGCACCTATCAGTCGGCGCTTCAAGCCAGGAACATGATGGAAGGCGCCTGCCGGATTGAAGTAATCGATTCCCGGACGGTGGTGATGGGTCTGGGGCTGATAGTTATCAGCGCGGTTAAAGCTGCCAGGGCC
>CAZRBS010000022.1:0-2983 GCA_964598405.1 uncultured Dehalococcoidaceae bacterium | reverse complement strand
GAACTGGTCAAGCTGGTGCACGGGGCTATGCCGCGCTCACATGCCGTTATGTCCTTTGATACCCTTAAGTATCTGGCCAGGGAGGGCGTATTGGCAAGGCGCAGGGGTTCCTGGGTTCGATGTTAGCCGTGAAGCCGATACTTACGATACGGGACGGCGAACCGTCTCCGCTGACCAGGGTTCGCTCCAGAGCGGCGGGAGTGGACTATCTATACAATTTCGTCGCCGGTTTTCCCAAAATCGAGGAGCTGGCGGTGGAGCATGCCACCACCCCGGACGAGGCGGAAAAACTGGTGGAACGGCTTGGTGCCCTTTTCCCCAAAGAACGCATCTACCGCTCCACGGTCAGCCCGGTAATCGGAACGTATGTGGGACCTCATGTTCTCTCGGTATCTGTCCTGGCGGCGGAAAACGCCTGATGGAGAGACGTCCTGCTTCTTGAATATACTACGGATTGAAGTTGTTTGTTATCCACTGAGCGGATGGGAACAAGGTCTTGCCAATGAATGTTGAGTCCCTGCGGAAAGTCCTTGAGCTTGAGCAAAAAAAGGGTTATACCGATACAGCAGTCATTGGCGGTCTGGGCAGGTTTCTTCGCAACTGGGCCAATCAGGCAGCCGGGTCAATATCAAATCCACGTGTCCTGAGCCGTTTCAATCACCTTCTCATAAACTCCAGCTACGCCTCTTTGACCAGGCAGCAGCGCGAAGAGCGGGTAAACAGCATATTCGACTTGCTTGCCGGGTTAAAAGACGGTAAAAATGCGGAGGTTAAACCGCCGGAAAAGAAGGCAGCACCCCTGCCCCGGAAGAAAGCCAGGGCGGTCAGCGGTGTGCCTCCTCAAGCCAGTGACGGCAGCATTGATTCGCCGGTTACGGTCATCAGGGGTATCAGCGCCAGCATGGCGGCGAAATTCGGCAGGCTGGGCGTCAGGACAGTCCGTGACCTGCTCTATTTCTTTCCCCACCGTCACCTTGACTACAGCCAGGTGAAAGTTATCTCGCAGCTTGAGGAGGGGGCTGAGCAGACGGTGGTCGCCAATGTGTGGCAGGCTCAGGTAGCCAGGCTTGGTTTCAAGCAGGGTACTGAAGCCATCGTCGGTGATGAAACCGGCAACGTCAGGGCGGTCTGGTTTAACCAGCCTTACCTGGCCAAAAGGTTCCCGACCAATACCCGAGTGATTCTCAGCGGGCGGGTAGGGCTGTTCAAGGGGCGCCACGTGTTTGAGTCCCCGGAGTGGGAGATTTTAGAGGACAGGGACCTGATTCATACCGGACGCCTGGTCCCGGTCTATCCTCTGACCCAGGGTTTGCGTTCCCGTCAGGTCAGGAAACTGATGAAAGAAGTGGTGGACGGGTGGGCATGGCAGGTGGTGGACTTTCTGCCTCCGGAACTGAGAAGCCGGTGCGACCTTCTTGAGCTGCCCCGGGCGATAAGTCAGGCACACTATCCCGAGGACGAGATATCCAAGGATAGGGCCAGGACCCGCCTCGCTTTTGATGAACTTTTTCTTCTGCAACTTGGTGTAATGAGCAAGAAGCACGACTGGCAGGAGAACCAGCCGGACAGCGTTTTCAATATCGACAAATCAGTGCAGGAAGTTTTTTTAAATTCCCTGCCTTTTGAACTGACCGCGGCTCAGCAGAAGGTGCTCGGGGAGATACTGTCCGATTTGCAAAAACCGCACCCCATGTCCCGGCTGCTGCAGGGGGAAGTGGGCAGCGGCAAAACGGTGGTGGCTACCGCCGTCTTATTGATGGCGGCGGCCAACGGTTACCAGGGAGCATTTATGGCGCCTACCGAAATCCTGGCGGAGCAGCATTTTGCCACGATTTGTGAGCTCCTGTCCAGGACGGGACATCAGCAAGAAGAGGGTGCCCACCTCCGGGGCTACTCCGGCTTGTTATCCCGGCCACTTAAGGTGGCGTTGCTTATTGGCGATGTGAAGCAGGGCAGAAAACAGGAACTTCAGCAGCAAATCCTGGCCGGAGATATAGACATCGTTATCGGCACTCATGCCCTTATTCAGAAGGGAGTCGATTTCCACCGGCTGGGTATGGTGGTGGTGGATGAGCAGCACCGGTTTGGAGTTATGCAGCGCTCGATACTGCGGCAAAAGGGGTTTAAGCCTCATATGCTGGTGATGACGGCGACGCCCATTCCCCGCACCCTGGCGCTCACCCTGTATGGTGACCTTGACCTCTCCGTTATAGACCAGCTCCCTCCGGGGAGACAGACGGTGAAAACGAAGTGGCTGAAACCGTGGCAGCGTGACAGCGCCTATAATTTTATCCGCCGGCAGGTAGCCGAGGGTCGCCAGGCCTTCATCATCTGTCCTCTTATAGAGGAATCGGAAGCCATTGTCGCTCAGGCGGCAGTGGCGGAATACCAGCGCCTGTCCCGGGAAATCTTTCCCGCTTTAAGGCTGGGATTGCTTCACGGGCGCCTGTCCTCCGAGGAGAAAGACAGCGTAATGCAGCGCTTCCGGGCTGGCGAACTGGATATTCTGGTCTCCACTCCGGTGGTGGAAGTGGGCATAGATATACCCAATGCTACCGTAATGTTGATTGAGAGCGCAGACCGCTTCGGCCTTTCCCAGTTACATCAGTTCCGCGGACGTGTCGGGCGGGGACGGGAACAGAGCTACTGTGTATTGCTGGCGGAAAAACCTTCCGAAGTGGGCAGGGAGAGGCTTGACATAATAGAGAGGGTGCGGGACGGGTTTGTCCTGGCTGAGGAGGATTTAAGGTTGCGCGGCCCGGGAGAGTTCTTCGGCACGCGGCAGAGCGGGCTGCCCGACCTCCGTATGGCGAAGCTTTCTGACGTGGCGCTGCTCGAACTGGCCCGCAGTGAGGCGGTGAAGCTCTTTCAGGCTGATGCCGGTCTGGAAATGCCCGAGCATCACCTCCTGGCTGGGGAACTGGCGCGGGTATGGCCGGAGGCCGGGGAGTGGAGCTAATCCAGCCTTTACAAAAGCCATTTT
>CAZRBS010000021.1:14501-22903 GCA_964598405.1 uncultured Dehalococcoidaceae bacterium | reverse complement strand
ATGTATACCCAATTGTCGACTATTGGGGAGTAATTGTCAATCAAACCGACTTTTCTTTGATTGTACGCTGCGCTATCTTGGCCTTTGCCACCTGCTCCCAGTACCCATCCTTTATGACCTGTGGTCATCACTAAAGCCTGGAGAAACGTTGAATCCTGAAGGTTAACTCAAACGTCTTGGTTCTGCGCATTGTACAGTACCGCCCACGTTGTTGGACTCTAACTGGCTATTTGACCCTTGCTTAGGGCGAGGGAAAACCAGAAGTTGTCTTAAAGACGGGATCAAGGCTTTCTTCTCGAACAAGAGTTCGGAATGCTTCCAGACTGGCTGGGGAAGAAGGATTCGAACCTTCCCTTACGGATCCAGAGTCCGCTGTCCTACCACTAGACGATTCCCCAGCACGTAGAAAATTATAGCACGCAACCATATCTCTGGCAATGACCTGATTTGACATACCCTGACCAGACCCTTATGCTTAAATTGCCTGAAGGAGGGATTTTGCATTGGCTGATTTGGCCGCTTTACAGGAAGTACTGGGCGTCTCGTTCAAAGACCTTTCTCTGCTGGAGCAGGCCCTGATTCATAGCTCCTTTCTCAACGAAAACCCGGGCGTTGTCCCGGCCTCCAATGAGAGACTCGAATTTCTGGGCGACGCCGTTCTGGGCTTCATCACCGCCGAGAAGCTGTTCCTGGATTTTCCCGGCCTGACTGAAGGTGAAATGACCAGACTGCGGTCGGCCCTGGTGCGCCGGGATACTCTGGCCCACATTGCTGCAAATATCGGACTCGGGAGCTACCTCTATTTCGGGAAGGGGGAGGAAGCCAGCGGAGGACGGCATAAGATGACCAATCTGGCAGCAGCCGTGGAAGCGGTCCTGGGCGCCATCTTTCTTGATAAGGGTCTACCCGCTGCCAGAGACTTTACCCTGAAGCTGCTTGCTGAAGACATGGAAAAAGCTACCAGCCGGGCGACGGGTATTGATTACAAATCGCAGTTACAGGAACTCGTCCAGCTCAGATATCAGTTGACCCCCGCCTACCGGCTGAAAGAAGAAGCCGGCTTGCCCCATGCCAGGAGATTTACGGTTGAGGCGGTAGCTGGCGATATGGTGCTGGGACAGGGCTCGGGGAAGAGCAAAAAAACGGCCGAAACGGAAGCCGCCCGTTCAGCCCTGAAACGGCTCTCCGCCATCTTTACACAGTAATACCTGTTTGCTAAACTTCAATTAGCAGCGCCAATAAAACCTTAGACTCGAAAGAGGAGTTACCATGGGGAGACGAGATTACCGACACAGAGAACCGAAGAAGTCCAAAAAGGATACCAAAAAGGTATCCCCGGCCACCGTCCTGTCAACCCCGGCGCAGGTTGAAGTAATCGGCAAGGGGAAAAAGAAGCGGGAAGAAGCGGAGGAAGAAGAATAGCTGCTTACCAGTCGCTTCATCTTGCCGGTGAGTTAAAGGTTCGGGCGGAAAAGGCAAGGTCATTGCTGGAAAAGTGCCGTCTGTGTCCCCGTAACTGCGGGGTCAACCGTCTGGCCGGCGAGAGCGGCGAGTGCCATACCACATCCCGAGCGGTGGTTTCCAGCTACGGGTCTCACTTCGGAGAAGAGGCTCCGCTCGTCGGCAGGCACGGCTCGGGGACCATCTTTTTTACTCATTGCAATCTGCGCTGTCTCTTTTGCCAGAACTACACCATAAGCCAGCTGGGTGAAGGCACTGTAACCGATAGTAAAGGCCTGGCGGGGATAATGCTGTCTCTCCAGGCAAGCGGCAGCCATAATATAAACCTGGTAAGCCCGACTCATGTCATACCGCATATCCTTGATGCACTGGAACTGGCGGCGGGTGAGGGGCTCGGCCTGCCTCTGGTCTATAACAGCGGCGGTTATGATTCGGTGAGGACTCTTGAGCTGCTGGATGGCATAGTGGATATCTACATGCCCGACATGAAGTATTCCAGCGCCGGAACCGCCGAGCGCTTATCCGGGGTGAAAAACTATCCGGGGGTGAACAGGGCGGCAGTCAGGGAGATGCACCGCCAGGTGGGCGACCTGCAAATAGACGAACAGGGAATCGCCCGGCGAGGCCTTCTGGTGCGCCATCTGGTCCTGCCCAACCGCCTGGCCGGGACTGAAGAAGTGGTGCGTTTTCTGGCGCAAGAGATATCACCCGATACGTATCTTAATGTCATGGCCCAGTATCACCCCTGCCATAAAGCTTTTGACGTACCGGAAATAGCCCGCCCGGTAAGCAGACAGGAGTTTTCTGAAGCCGTTGACCTGGCCCGCCGGCAGGGGCTGCACAGGATGGACAAGCAAAAAACATCGCTACCGCCGAATCTCATCTGGGGGTAGCCATTGAGATACAAGGGCGAAAGGTTATGGCTGATTTAGCTTCGGTTAAGGCAACGGTTTACGGGTATGTGCAGGGGGTCTTCTTCCGCGCCTTTGTTGCCGGGCACGCTGGAGACCTGGGTCTGGCCGGCTACGTGCGCAACTTGCCCTCAGGGGCGGTGGAAGTGCTGGCGGAAGGGGAAAGAGAGCAGCTGGAAAGACTGCTCAGCCATCTGAAAGTGGGACCACCCGGCGCCAGAGTAAAGAAGGTAGAAACCAGCTGGTCGGAATACAGCGGAAGTCATTCCGGCTTCAGGATAAGGTACTAGCCAGGCGCCGGTCGTAATCCGTAGTAGCGGTCGCTTTTGAGAAGGCGGGACAGAACCTCCTCTGAAGTGCGGTAGGTGTCTCCGCCAAGTCGTTTGCTTAACTGCTCTCCCAGCTCTTCCAGTTCAAGGGACTGGTTTCCACTGGCAAGAAAAAAGCGGAAGGCGCTTTCCAGAACGGGTAACTGAGCGGTAATAAAATCCGGCTCTTTGCTGCAACAATCTTTAATGCCACTCAGAAGGTCAGCTGTTGAAATCTCTCTTCCCCCGGCATCCAGCTGCTTGCGGCACTTACCGCACAGGTATCCCTGAACCAGGGCGTGAATCGAACGCCTGTGCTGCTGATACCAGCCCAGGTCTATAAACCAGCGCGTTCCCGGTTGCTCCGTGCTTGAATTCTCTTTATCCATGAAACTCCCCGAAGTATGATTTTTAAGCTTCAAGTTCCACCTTGGCCGACTTTATCAGGTCGAGATACGCCGTCCTGAGTCCCAGTGCCTCCGAGACTTCACGGTCCACTTGATAAGGTTCCCCGACGAATATCTTGCCATACTCCTCAACCTCACCCCGCGTGGGGTCGTCTTCACCGACCAGCTTCTGCCGCGCCTCCACAATCCCCATATCGAAAGGCAAAGTAAAGTAGAGGTCAGCCATTACTTTATCTATTCCCAGACTGTCTAAAGCGCTCCAGCCGCCCGGTGCCTCACCACGATATTTACTGCTCGGTAGCAGGGAAAGCAAATTCATTATGCTGAGGCTACCCCTCCCTTTGACAACCTTAAGCGGGGACACCGTTATCAGGTAATCGCTGGACAGGATAACGTTTGGCACCCAGAAAGTCGGCATCGCCAGAGGCTTGGGCAGAGGGTTGTCCACCTCCACCCAGATGCAGTCCTTCACGTCCAGTGTCAATACCCGCGGGAAGTTATATCCCAGAGCCTGGTATATGGGATAGACCGGCCCACCCCCCGGGGTTCCTTCCAGCAGGAGGATATCAGCATCACTGACCTGTCTGATGCCGTCGATTACCGCCGACAGCAGCTTCTGGCTGGTGGTTACCGGATACGCCACCGGGTAAAGGGCACAGGGTTTAATCAAAATACGGCGCGCCCGTGACACTACCGACGGGGGCTTGAAGACAAATTCCGAAGCCTCAAATATCAAGCCTTCCTCCTCAGTGAAATGCGCAGAGCCTTTTTCGCTCTAAATTCCTTCAGCCCGGACACCATGGCGAGCAGAGTCCGGAAAAGCAAATCCTTCGTTGACTTACTTAACGGAATGTAGGCGTCATCAACAAACAGGTCGACATCGTATTCCCCGGTTTGACCCAGTGCCGTTTTTTCAATCAAATCAACTATTTTCGCCACCTCGTCCCGGCTGAACTGGGGCACATCCACGTCAAGCGGTTCATCGGTAACCACCCCCAGCAATTGACCGGGCGGACTTAACAGTCCTCCGCCCTGCTCCCTGCGGTGGACCTCAATTTTGGGAAAACCGCTCTTCTTAAAACCCTCGGTCAGGATGAGGTCACAGTCCGCACCAGTAAACTGTGACAGCTCCCGCGGGCCCAGGTCACCTTCCGTCTCTCTGATGACCGCCAGCCTGTGGGCTGAGCTGAGTATTGATACCCGGCTGCCTGCCTGGCGGAAGCGCCAGCTATCCTTATGCACCGTGTCCAGTTCAAAGTCCTCGCCCGCGTGTTTGACCACCGCCACCCTGTATCCCCGCTGCCTGAGCCCGCCAATCAAGCCTTCCAGCAGGGTTGTCTTGCCAGAGTCAGATTTGCCGACGATAGAGATTACAGGTTGCATGCCTAATTTCCTGCGCAATCAGCTATTTAATTCCTCACCCCAGTCCAGCATTATGGTCCGGACTACCTCCCCCGCTTTTACCTCTGCCTTATCTTCAGGGACAATGACCAGTCCGTTGGCCAGGCTCATGGAGGTTAGAATCCCCGAGCCCTGCGGGCCGGTTATCCGGGCAAAGTACCGCCCCTGGCGCTTTTCCACTGCCGCCCGGGCGTAGATGCGGCGCCCGTCAGTATTGACGATATTATCCCCGACCACCGCCTCTATTGCCGGTCTGGTCAGTTTAGTTTTGCCCATCATCTTCAGGATAGCCGGGCGGGCAAATATCTCAAAGGTAATCATGGAACTGACCGGGTTGCCCGGCAACCCGAGGTGGGGTATATTTCTGGGCTCACCCGCCCTGCCAGTCCCCCTGATGGTGCCAAAAGCCAGGGGCTTGCCCGGTTTCATGCGGACCGTCCAGAAGCTGATTTCGCCCTCCCTGGCCAGAATATCCTTCACCATATCATAGTCCCCGGCCGAGACGCCGCCACTGGTTATCAGCATGTCAGCATCCAGCCCCTGACGGAGTCTGTCCACCAGCGAGTCCTCACTATCCAGGGCTATGCCCAGTATTCTGGGGATGCCACCATAGCGCCGGACCAGAGCCGCCAGGCTGTAAGTATTGCTGTTGTATATCTTGCCGGCGGGCAGCGGCCGGGTGATGTCCACCAGTTCGTTTCCGGTAGAGAGAACCGCCACCACCGGGCGGCGGACAACCAGCACCCTGCTCCTTCCCAGTGAAGCCAGAACGCCAACTTCGGCTGGCCTGATGACAGCCCCCTTCTTCAGTACCAGCGAACCCCTGGTTATATCCTCTCCAGCCCGCCGGATATTCAGACCCGCTCTGGCTTCTCGCAGGATACCGATTTCCGCAGCAGCCCCGGCGGAAGGCTGCCTTCTCTGAACCTCATCGGTATCTTCAAACCTGACCACACTGTCAGCCCCTTCGGGTACCGGAGCACCGGTCATAATACGGATGGCGGTACCCGCCCCGACCTGCTGTTCGGAAACGGAACCGGCGATAACGGTATCAATCACGCGCAGAAACCGCGGAGACTCACCACTGGCACCACGGGTGTCTTCTGCCCTGACGGCATAGCCATCCATAGCCGCGTTGTCCAGAGGCGGCACATCAATACCGGAATATACGTCCCCGGCAATGACCTGCCCCAGAGCTTCCAGTATGGGAACTTCCGCTGGCTCCAGTACCCCCACATAGCCCAGAATTTTCTCCAGGGCCTGTTCTACGCTTATCACTGCTCAAATCCTCCGGTCAATTCCCTGGCTTTTTTCAAATCATCCTCGGTGTTAACGTTAAAAAAACTCAGATGTTCCGGGTCGTACCTTTCGAACTCCTCGGCTTCCACATACCTGGTATTGACCAGGCTCAAAAGCAAATTGACTCTCAGCCTGCCCTGCGCAATCATACCCTCTATCGGGGCCAGGCATTTCCTGGTATAAACAGCATGCAGCGGCTCAACCAGGTTGCCCACCCTCGGTACTACCAGGTCAAACCGGGCTGCAAGGCGTATCATATAGCGCAAGAAGTCACGGTTCAAAAAAGGCATGTCTATAGCAACGACAAGGTTATAGAAAGAGGTTGAAGTTACCAGACCGGTATAGATACCACCTAAGGGGCCTTTACCGGGGAAAATATCACTTACTATTCTTAATTCGGGATAATCAACAAGTTCAGGAAAAGCCTGCTCGCTAGCGGTAACTATAATGATGTCGTTACTGAGCAAACTGACACCGGATATCACCCGTTGCAGCAAGCTCTTACTGCCAACTGTTTCTAAAACCTTATCATTGCCCAGACGTGAACTCTTGCCACCGGCGAGAATAACACAGCTCGTTTCCAAAGTATTTTCTGAGTTCCTCTAACCTCACCCCCTCTATTTAATTTTATCATGCCCGTCAATAGTCCCGGCTGAGGTTAGTGAAGTAGACTCACCGTGCTTGCTACCGTGCCGGCTTAAGCACAATAATCTGGCTGCTGGGACGGAGTTCACCCGGCTTTAATTCCACTTCACTGGCGTCCATCCGGACGATGCTGCTCTCTCCCTGAAGGAAAGCATCCACACCGCTTATCGGTAAATCACCGCACTTCCCGGTTTTAAAATGCATCGGTATCATTACCTTCGGCTTGAGCTGGTTGCTTACCCTGCCGGCTGCCGGGGCATCAATGGTAAAAAACCCTCCCACCGGAACCAGCAGCACGTCTACCTTGCCTATCTCCGCGGCCTGCCTCTCATCAAGCAGGTGCCCCAGGTCGCCAAGGTGACAGACCTTAATCCCGTCCAACTCGAAGCAAAATACGGTATTTCTGCCCCTCTTCGCCCCCTGGAACTCGTCATGGTGGGTGAAGACACCGCGGAACTTTATCCCTTTAACTTCCGCCGTCTCCGTAACCACTTCAGGGTCACCGCTGACTGCAGCTACATTGTTATGGTCAAAGTGGTCATGACTTACCGTAACGATGTCTGCCGTCTCATTTATCCTGTCATAGCCCAGTTCCTTCGTGGGAGTATAAGGGTCAGTAATTATCCTTACTCCCGTATCCGAGGTAATCAGAAAGGCGGCGTGTCCCAGCCATTTAATCCGCATTTCAAATCCTCCCTTGATTTTGCTCCGTTACCGTTCCGCCAGGGAAAGGACGAAGTTCACCAGAGTGCGCACCGGTACCCCGGTAGCCCCCTTAACCTGATAGCCCCGTTCTTTTTCCGCCAGGTTGGTACCGGCAATATCCAGGTGAACCCAGGGGGTATCCTCAACAAACTCGGCCAGAAACTTGGCGGCCGTTATCGGCCCCGCCGCCCTCCCGCCGACGTTCTTGACATCGGCCACATCACTCTTGTTCTGTTCTTCATACTCGGCATACATCGGCATCTGCCAGATATACTCTCCGGCTTCAGCGCTGGCGGCGATTACCCCGTCCATGAGCTCCTGGTTGTTGCCGAAGGCACCGGTGCAGATATCCCCCAGAGCCACCCGGCAGGCTCCGGTGAGCGTGGCCACATCAACCATAAGCCGGGCACCAAGCTTTTTCCCGGCATAGCTCAGGGCATCGGCCAGTATCAGACGCCCCTCGGCGTCCGTGGAGATAATCTCAATGGTCTTGCCGTTCATGGCGGTCAGGATATCGCCCGGCTTCAAAGCGTTGCCATCCGGCAGGTTCTCCGTAGCCGGAACAACAGCGGTAACGTTAACCGCCGGCTTGAGCCGGGCAATGGCTGCCATAGACGCGATGACCGCAGCCCCGCCCCCCATGTCCCCCTTCATTTCTTCCATCTTTTCCGAGGGCTTTATAGAAATACCCCCGGAATCAAAGGTGACGCCCTTGCCGAGCAACGCCACATCGGTCCCCGCAGATTCCTTTCCTTTGTAGTCCAGAACGATGAACTTCGGCGGCTGCCGGCTCCCCCGGGCTACTCCGAGCAGCGCTCCCATGCCCAGCTCCGTCATCTCTTCCTGCTCCAGAATACTTGCCTCAAGCCCGTAATTCTTCGCCAGACTTCCCGCCGTCTCCGCCATCCGGGCGGGTGTCATATAGTTGGCAGGTTCATTGACCATATCGCGGGCGAGGTTGGCAGCCTCCGCCAGTATCCTGCCCTTTTTGCTGCCCTCTTCAAGGCGGGACTTCGTTTTATCATCGCCAGCGATGAGCAACTGGCTGACCTCTCCCGCTTTATTATTCTCCTTTGTCTTATGCCGGCGAAAGGTGTAGAGGCCGAGGAGTGCCCCTTCGGCTACCGCCTGAGCCGAGCCTTCCGGAGTTATGTCATTTAGCCCGGCGCCCTGTGCTACCGTAGCCACGCTGGCTACCCCTCTCTGCCGCAGCCAGCGGCAGGCCTCAGCTATGGCCCCCCTCACTTTATTCAGGGATAGCTCCG
>CAZRBS010000021.1:0-14491 GCA_964598405.1 uncultured Dehalococcoidaceae bacterium | reverse complement strand
TACCCAGCCCGACAACCGCCACGCGGCTCGCCGGTATTTTGCCCAGACTGTGCACCAGGGTAAGCTCATTGAGTTTGCCCTTAATCTCACCCTGGGCAATCAGCTGAGAAATAACCCCATCCAGAGCTCCATCGATAGCGGCGATATCACCGCTCAGACCTTCCGCCCCCTCAAAAAAGCCGACCATGACGGCGTCGGTCTTAATCCCGGTGACAGCATCTACCACGACTTTAATTTCCATCTCATTCTCCTTTCACCTGTTCACTGCTCTTACAATTTTATCCAGCACGGGATTGATATCCCTGGAGGTATCCGCCGCAAAATGGTTGCGGCGGATCTGCTGCACGGCGGGTTTCATTTTCTGAAAGACCGCCCAGTCCGCGTCCGAGCTGGTTTCAGGGCTCGCCCCTTCCGCCCTGGCCCTGAGCCTCTCGTAGACTACGCCGGGCGGTGCCTCAACGCGTACCAGAACCAGTCTGGCACCCAGGTTGTCCGCAATACGGTACAGGCACTCACGGTACCGCTCGGAAAGGTTGGTCGCATCCAGGATAAGAGGTATTCCCTTTCTCAACAGTACTTCGATGAGATAGTGGATTGCCTGGAAAAGGCGCGAGCTCTCCGCCAGGCTGTAAGTCGGTGCCGGACAGAGTATCTTCCGCAGGGCGTCGCTTTCCAGGATGACAAACGGCAACCTCTCCGCAAGTCTGGCGCAGAAATATGACTTACCGGTTCCCGGCAGCCCGCTAACTACAATAAGGGCCGGCTGCGCCACCGGTTCCGGAAGCTGTCCCAAACCCTCAAATAAACGTTTCGCATCGGAAACGACCTGAATTTCTGCCACACCTTGATTATAAAATGTTTTCCGCCATTCTGCCAGTTGGCCAGAAAAATCAGAACAGCATAGCCCTGCTCTGCCAGCCCTGAAGCGATGTCCAGCATTCCGATACCGGGGTCAGCCCTGTGCTGATCAGCACCGTGCACCATGATAACAACCCGCTCACCATCATTCACCGGAAGATACCAGCCGTGCAGTCTCAGCCCGTCGACCCGGCTCGGGAAAGAGACGTTTTGGTACTCCAGCCCGAAGCGAGCCGGATTTTCCTCGACCGGCACCCGTTCCGCCCTGGTCATGGAACGTCCCAGAAAACCGGCTATGCCCAGAACGGCAATGGTCACCACGAGGGCAAGGGCCAGCCCCAGCTTCAGCCACAACTTCACCTGAAATCCCCTACCACCACATCATAAAGCAAATGGTGCAGCAACACCGGCTAGTCTTCGCCGTAGAAAGCCACGCCAATCAGTCCCGGGCCGGTGTGGACGCCCATCACCGGTGTAAATTCGGTGATGAACAGCTCAGCACAGTTAAACTGTGAAGCAATCCAGTTTCTGAATGTCTCTGCCTTATCCAGAGCATTGGCGTGCATCACGGCTACATGAAGCGGCTGCCCCTTCCTTGTCTTCTGTTCCATCAGCTTCAGCATGCGTTTCATGGCGCTGGGAATGGTCCGGGGAAGGGCAACGGTATGAGCATCACCGTGGTTGAGGGCGAAAACGGGCTTTATCCTGAGCAGTGAATTGACCAGAGCCGCCGCCTGGGGTACCCGCCCGCCTTTGACCAGATAGTGCAGGGTATCCAGCATGGCAAATAAATTCACCCGCTGCATTATGTCCCTGGCTTTCCCGGTCACCCGGTTCAGGTCTCTGCCTGAAGCAGCTTCCCTGGCTGCCACCAGAGCTACCAGCCCCTGCCCGGCAGCGGCAGTGGCGCACTCGAGCACTTCAATCTTTACCTGAGGAATAACTGTCTCCGCCATCTCCCTGGCGAGGAGTGCGGAATTAAACATGGCGCTGAAGTTGGATGGCTCGGTGATGCAGAGAATGCTGCTCGCCTTCTGGGCAGCCTCACGGTAAGCCTCGAGGTAAGGAGCGGGAGAGGAACTTGAGGTGGTAGGAGGAGTTTTTGCCTGCCGCATAAGGGTATAAAACTCAGCCGGGCTTATATCTATGCCATCCCGATAGGTCCTGTCTCCAAAAACGAGCTGCACCGGCACCACTATAATGCCATACCGCTCCACCTGCTCGCGCGGAATGCAGGCAGTGGTATCAGTAACAACCGCTACTTCCTTCATCTACTTTTTTTCGTTTGCCAGAAGTGGTATTCCCGGTCGAAAACGAAGCCCTTTTTACCACCGGCACTTGTCAGAATTGCCACGGTGCTGGGCATTGACCTGAGACACAGCAACAGGTAAAGCACCAGAGAGTAGGCAATGAGCATACCCGAGCCGTTGAATTGCCAGATAATAAACGGCAGCAAAGCCAGCCCGACGACAATGGCCAGCCTGAAATTGCTGGTGATGACGATTATTACCGCGATTACAGCCAGGCTGATGGCGGACTCAAGGGGCATCAGGGCCAGAAATACCCCGATGGTGGTAGCCGCTCCCTTGCCCCCCCTGAAATTCAGAAAAACGGGCCAGTTATGACCGATTACGGCAGCCAGGCCAGCGGCAAATATCCACGGCAAAGGCAGGCCCAGCCAGCCAGCTACAAGCACGGCCAATGAACCTTTACCTATGTCAGCAACCAGGACGACCAGGCCGGGTATCTTCCCCACTTCCCGGATGGTGTTCAGAGCACCAACATTGCCACCGCCCGTCTGCCGGATATCGACCCCTTTTACCAGACGGCCGGCGAGATAGGCGAAAGGGATGGCACCCAGCAGATAACCGATAACTACGGCTATCACCGCATTCAGTACCATTTGCTGATTCTCCACCCTGCTCGCTGCGGGAGGTTAATCCACTTTCTCATGCATCATCGGTGTAAAAGGCAAGTCCCAGAGTCCCGGTGCCACAGGCATAGCCCATTACCGGGCTGAATTCGGCAACCCATAGCTCGACACAGTTGAATTCAGCCGCCACCTGTTCCTTTAATTTCCCGGCTTCATCCAGGGCGTAAGCGTGCATCACGGCTACATGCACCGGTCTCTGCCCGACTTTATCCCGCATCATCTGCAGGATACGCTTTACACCGTGCAGCCGGTTCCTCACGGCGCTGGCAAAATGAATTGCGTCAGAAACGACCAGGATTGGCTTGATGTTAAGTATTGAGCCCACCTGACATGCTATCCTGGGGACACGTCCGGAGCGGTAAACATGCCGGATGGTATCCAGGAGGACGACACCACTGACCCGTTCTTTCACATCCTGGGCAACTTTAACTACCTCAGCCAGTTCTTTCCCCTCCGCCGCCGCCCGCGCCGCGGCCAGAGCAACAAACCCCTCGGCAGGGGTAGCGCTGTGCGAGTCCAGCACCTCTACGTTAACCCGGGGCAGCTCAGTTCTGGCAATCTCTCGAGCCCGCAGCGCCGCATTGTAAACGCTGCTGAGTTTGAGGGAGACGGTGATACAAAGGATATCATTGGCCCGCTCGCTGGCCTTGCGGTAGGCATTCAGGCAGTCCTCGGGTGAAGCCGCCGAAGTCTTGAAGGATTCGGGGTCTTTTAAGAATAATTCGTATGCCTCAGACGGAGTTATATCCACCCAGTCCTTGTAAAGCCTGCCCCCGGCGAAAAAGTTGATCGGGATAATGCCTATCTCATACTGCTCCACAATTTCCCTGGTCAGACAGGCGATGCTATCGGTCACAATGGCTACTTTCGGCACGGGGAATCTCCTAAATCGCTCTCTTCGGTCGGCGATTAATAATCGATGTCAGGCAGGGTTCTTTCGAACCGCAGCCGCTTGTTCCTTATCCTTCGTTCCATGAAGGCCGGAATCAAAAAGAGGCTGACCATGGCCAGGGCCAGGACCAGAAACGCCGGTAAGCTGAGCCTGCCATCCGTATAATAGGCAATCATGGTCAGGGTCAATATTCCGGATATGATGAGCAGGACCACCCGCAGCCAGCGCTGGCGCAAGCGGAGAAAAGCGAACATGGTCAGCGCCAGGGCGAGAAAGCTGAGCGCAATCCAGGGAGCAAAATCATAAACGCGGTGCACGCTGTATTCGGAAAACTGGTTCTGCGGCTCTATCGCCAGGACCCAGCCGGCGATGATTGGTATCGGCAGCAGTGCCAGAGTACCAAACATCCAGTCTCTCCTCACCGTCTGGTCTATCAGGTAATACAGCCACCATAAAGCCAGCGGAATATAGATTGGCACCGCCACCCATGACAGCCCCTTGGGAAGATAGGGCAACAGGATACCCACCACGGCTACCGGCAGCAAAGAGTAGCCCAGCCACGAGAAGACCCAGGCCGGTTTGCCGTGCCGCCAGCCATAAATTACGGTCCCCAGGATTAATACCAGTACCAGAGATAACCAGGCAACATGCTGCCACCAGTTAAGGGCAAACAAGATACCAAAAAGGAAGTGCGGCATTGAAGCTAGCAGGGACTGCTTCCAGGTGCCCTGACTGTGAGCCTCGTATATCTGCCGGGCAATCGCCTCGGCTGAGCCCAGCATCCCGAGGCAGGTCTTACCCGCGTCCTCCTCGGAAAGGCCGGACTCTCTCAGTTCCCGAACCCGGTCTTCAATGTGGGTCTCCAGCTCGTTGAGGACTTCCTTCCCTTCCGAGGGGTCAAGCCTCAGATTGCCCCTGATGATTCCCAGATAATGACTCAATGCAGTTGTCATGGCACCAGCCCGCTAATCTGCCGGTTTAAAAATCAGGTTCATGGCATTCAAAAAGTTCTGCCACTGCGTCCTCTCCGCCACCAGCTTGGAGCGACCTTTAGCCGTAATATGATAGTACCGTCTCGGCCGGCCGTTGGACAGCATCTGCCACTTGCCCAGAATCAAGCCCGATTTCTCCAGACGGTGGAGAGCAGGATACAGAGTCCCTTCTTTGAATTTGAAATAACCCTGACTTCTTCTCTCAAGCTCCTTGATAATCTGATAACCATACATGGGCTGCTGCACCAGCAAACAGAGCAGCAGGGAATCAGAGCTGCCTTTGACCAGCTCCCGTCTTTGTGCCATTTTACCCTCGTTTACCATAGTATATAGAGTAGCGATATATTTGGTATGTAATATTCTAAGGATATTTAAACCAACTTGCAACCCTTCTGAAGGTTCACTTTCGAGATAAATCGGGCCAAGGTAGCAGCCTTTTCCGGTTTTTCCTTTGGCTTGCGTTACGCCCTTAGCGACGCCATGATGCCAGCGGTTAAGTTCAGTCTTTAATCCGGAACATGCCGATGAATGCCAGGACGGCAGCTATTGCCCCGAATACAATGTCCTCCCAAATGGAAGCGGCGCCAAGAAAAGAGTTAAGAACCACCCAAACACCCAGAGAACATATGGCCAGACTTACTAATTTCAATGAGCTTACCTCCTTTGAATTCTGCGAATCTGCTACCTTGGCCGGGCAGTTTACCTCGGTTGGTAAGATACATAGATAATCTAGGTATATTATGGTGGCAATTGACAGGCTTTGCAAACAGACCTGGAGGAAACCAAAAGGAGTCAGATAAGATTTTAGCCGCTGTCAGCCGGTGAGGTGATTCTGGCTAAAGCAGAAACTATAATACTATCCCGATTACTTCTAGCGACTGGCCATCTCCACCAGTTGTTCCAGGACTTCTTCCATCTTTTCCAGCTCTTCGCCCCAGCCAGCCCAGTCACCCTCCCGGAGGTACTCCTGCGCTTTGTCATAGTGTTCCTGGGCCTGCTCCGCCAGCTCGGCCAGCTGGGAAGCCAGTTCAGGAACGGGCGATGGTGTAGCCGGCAGGGGTGTTTCCGCAGGCAAGCCGGCATAGATGGCATTCAGGCTCTCGGCAAGGGTCGGTTCCATGGCAATGCGGTCTCCGCTGACGACAATGACCCTCTTCAGTTCGGGCAGGGGGCCCCTCTCCGCCTGAAGATAAACCGGCTCGACATAGAGAATCGATTGCTCAATGGGTATCACCAGCAAGTTGCCGCGGATAACCCGGGAACCCTTCTGCCCCCACAGGGTAAGCTGGCTCGAGATGGCGGGGTCCTGGTCAATACGCGCCTCAACCTGGCTCGGCCCGTCAATTTGTTCGCCCTTGGGGAAATTATAAGCCAGCAGACTGCCGTACTTATCGCCATCGCTGCGGGCTGCCAGCCAGTTTATCATGTTGGGCTTACCGCCGGGAGTAAAGGGAAGCATCAACACAAATTCCTCTTGCTCCTCATCAGGCAGCCTCATTACCACGTAGTAGGGCTCGACAAGACGTTCGTCGTCGGCATAAGTCTCTCTGGGGATTGTCCACAGGTCTTCTTTGTTGTAAAAAACTCTGGGGTCCTGCATGTGGTAGGTCTGATACACGGACACCTGCGTTTGAAAAAGGCCCGCCGGATAGCGCAGGTGCGCCCGCAGCGATTCAGGCATTTCCCCGATAGGGGTAAACAGAGAAGGGAAGATAGCCGCATAAGTGCTGGCCAGGGCATCTTCAGGGTCAATGAGGTAGAAGGTGACCGAACCGTCATAGGCATTAATAACCACCTTGACGCTGTTGCGGATGTAATTAATTCCTCCCGCAGCTGGCTGGGAATAGGGGTAACGGTCAGAAACGGTGTAGGCGTCCTGGACCCAGAACAGCTCTCCGCCGTCAATAACGATATAGGGGTCGCTGTCCAGCCTGAGAAAGGGAGCAATGCTTTTCACCCGCTGCTGAATATTACGGCGATAAAGAAGCTGGCTTTCGCGGGTTAGATGTTCGCTGATAAGGATATTCATGTCACCGAGTTCCCAGGCGAAAACCAGTCTGCGCATGAAGGAATTCAACTTTATACCGCTCTCGCTGGCATACTTGGTGTATACATTGGTATCCCCCTTAGGATAGTCAAACTCCTCAACCTCAGTGTTGACGATGACATAGTTGTTCGTTTTCTCGCCAAAATAAATCTCGGGGCGGGTTACTTCAATCACCCCGTCAGGCGGCAAATCCTTGACCCACAGAATGGGCAGACCCTGCTCAGCCTCATTGGTCGGGCTCAGAGCGACCCCATAGCCGTGGGTATACACGAGACGCTGATTAATCCAGGTCTGAGCCTCAGAGGACAGCTTTTCCGCTGAGAGTTCCCGCGCGCCGAGCAACACCTGACGGTAGTCACCGGCAACATGGTAGCGGTCAACATCAATGTCATTGAATTCATAATACTGCCTTATCGATTGCTTCTGGTTATAGGTAGCCTTGATGGGGCGGTAGTCCCACAACCTGATGTTGTTTACCGTGGCGCTGTTCTGAGCGATATCCTGCTCTCCGGGAGCCTCTTCAATGGGAACGTTTTTTTCCTTTATCCGGTCAAGCCCGAAGGCAAACCGGGTGAACCGGATATTGTGCTCGATATAGGGCGTTTCCCTGGCCAGCTCACTGGGTTCCACCTGAAAACGCTGGACTATTGCCGGGTAAATACTGCCTAAGATAACAGCCAGGACAAGCCACAACCCAACCGGGATGATTAACGAGTATCTCCAGCGGCGGAAGACGCCAACCGACAGCAGCAGTCCTGCTACCACCGCAACAACGATGAGCAACCGCCACGCCAGCCACTGAGCGTGGACATCGGTATAGCCGGCGCCAAATATCACGCTGCGGTCAGAATAAAGAAGGTCAAAAATCTTGAGGCGGTAGCTCCAGGCAATGAGGAAGAAGATGGCGGTGCCGAGCACTGAAAGGTGTAATTTGATAGCTGTGGTCATAGCAGCACGGCGAAACCCGAGGTTCAGCCCATAAATGGTGGCGGTGAAAATCAATATAACCACCGCCGCCCATATCAGCCATCCCTGCGTAAAATGGTACAGGGGAAGGTTAAAAAAATAAAAGGCGACATCTCTCCCGAGCAGGGGGTCGGATACCCCGAAGTTGGTCGCGTTGGTGAAACGCAGAACTTCTTCCCACTGACCGGAGGCTATCAAACCAAAGATAAGGCTGAAGAAAAGGGCTGCCACCAGAATACCGATATCAAAGACACGGCGAACCAGCAGTATCCCCTGCCCGATGAAGATATTATCCTCGCTTGCCGGGGACAGTTTCCGGGCGAGGAAGAGGTTAATCAGCAGTAGAACCAGAAAGACGGAGGCACCGGTGCCAAAAAGCCATAACCTCGTGGTCAGGATGGTGGTGTAAACACGGCCGAATCCCAGACTATCGAACCAGAGCCACTCAGCGTAAATACCTCTGGCAATGCCAGCAATAATAAAGAGGAAGACCACTATGCCGGCGATAGCAAGCCATCTGCGGACCGGGCTATGCCCCTCCCCGCTTCTTGAAGTCCTTGGCGGGCCCTCGCTCTCTTTTCCCCATATCTTGTCCAGGTCGCTGTAAAAACTCACTCTTCTCTCCGGGTGTAATAGACCGCCTGCCTTCGAGCTATAGAATCGGCAGATAGTGATTGAGCTCGTATTCGGTTATCTGAGTCCGGTCCCGTTCAATCTTCCTATTCTGGATAAAGCTTGACTTCGCCTTTTCCTGCGCCCCCACCATCCCCCCTTCGAAACAAGAACTTAGCCGTAATTATACCACAGATTAGAATCAAAGTCCCAGCCGGTATGCCACACTGTCTGACCGCAGGACATTGTTGACAGCAAAGGATATTCTTGCTATAAAGTTATCAAAGCTGATGCCGGGCAACGTTCACTGCCGGGGAAGAGCGGTGAACCGCCGTGCCCGGCACAAGAGGGGGCATGATAGGGAGAAACCAGTTTGCCCGGCTAATCTCAGTCTCACTGCTGGTGCTCATCACGCCCCTGATTCTCCTGATTCCATCCTGCAGCCAGGAAAAAGGGACTGGCGAAAAGATGGGCGTGATGGTAACCATATTGCCGCTGGCTGACTTCGTGGGAAATATCGGTGGAGAAAAGGTGGACATCACCGTCATGGTGCCGCCGGGAGCAAACGTTCACATCTATGAGCCCACACCCGCGCAAATGGCGACCCTCACCAGGGCAGAGGTCTATGCCAAAGCTGGCTCTGGAGTGGAGTTTGAACTGATGTGGATGGATAAACTCACCGCCGTTAATAAAGAGATGCTTGTAGTTGATTGTTCCAGAGGCATCGACCTCATCGAAATATCGGGAGAGCATGAACATAGCGCTCCGGACTCCCATATCTGGATGTCCCCGCGCAACGCCAAAATCATGGTGCGGAACATCTACGAAGGTCTGGCGCAGGCCGACCCGGAGAATACCGCCCATTATGCCCGGAACCGGGATGCCTACCTCCAGGAACTGACCGAACTTGACCGGGACATCAGAAACAGCTTGTCCGGGGTGACCCGGAGGGCTTTTATGGTCTATCATCCCGCTTTAGGCTACTTTGCCCGGGACTATGACCTGAAGATGTTAACCATCGAGGAAGAAGGAAAAGAGCCGACAGCAGCAGACCTGGTCCGCCTGATAGAGCAGGCCAGGGAATCCGGGGTAAAGGTCATCTTCGCCGAGCCCCAGTTCAATCCCCAGAGCGCCGAGGTCATCGCCGAAGCCATAGAAGGCAGGGTCGTCTTCATCGACCCCCTGGCCAGGGACTACATCGGCAACATGCGTAACCTCCTGAAGGAACTGGTTCAGGTGATGAAATAGCCAGGCTTATGAAGGAATGCCCCCGTATACAGGAGCCGCCAGCCGTGATAAGATTTGACCGGGTTTTCCGGCCGGGCATTAAAGTATCCGGTTGGGCAGTATGGGGAAAAAGCAGGCTCAGCACGCCGCGACCACAGTATGGTGCTAACTTTTTCCCCTTTTCATCGTTATAAATCGGGGTATAATAAATAAGGAGACCATCATGAAAAGGTTAATCACGGGACTTTTGCTGATTGCGCTCTTGATAACATCCGTTGCCTGTGCCGCTCCGCCGCAGTCGGAGTCCTCGGGCGGGCCAGTACCAGCACCGGCACCGATGCCAACACCGTCCCCTGCACCTGCGGAGAAGGTCGGGGGTCTGCCTGAAATCGGCGAAGAGCGGATGATAGTCCGCACCGGAGAAATGTCACTGGTGGTGGAAGACGTAATCGAGGCACGGGATGAAATTGCCCGGCTTGCCGTTACGCTTGACGGCTATGTGGTCTCATCATGGATTTCCGGGGAAGAAGCGGAGATGCGGGGCAATATTTCCATCCGGGTGGCGGATGACAAATTCGAGCAGGCACTGGCCGAACTCAGAAACCTGGCCGTCAGGGTAAAGTCGGAGAGCACCAGCAGCCAGGACGTAACCGAAGAGTACGTTGACCTGCAGGCGCGGCTGAAGAATGCCGAGGCAACCGAGAGCCAGTACCTGAACCTGCTGGAGAAAGCCCGGGAAGTGGAGGACATCCTCCGCATTTACGACAGCCTGTCCCGGGTGCGCTACGAAATCGAACAAATCAAGGGGCAGATGCAGTACCTGGAGCGCACCACATCGCTCTCCCTTATCTCCGTGCGAATGGAGCCGGTGGCCGCTCCCGGCGGAGTGGTCCGTGCCGGCTGGAACGCTCTGGAAATCCTCAAATCGGCTGTCCGCGGCATAGTTATCTTCGGGCAGTGGCTGGGGACGATAGTCATCTGGCTGGCGATTTTCATCCCGGTCTGGGGGAGCATCGCCGGCGTTATTTACTGGCGCAGGCGGAGGAAGAAGAAGGCCCAGGCCAGACAATAATGAGCGTTAACAGGTTTTCCTTGAAGGGCAAGGTAGCACTCATAACCGGAGGCAGTCGGGGCATCGGTCGTGCCATTGCCCTGGCCTTCGCCGAAGCGGGAGCCGACGTAGCCGTAAGCAGCCGCAAGCTTCCGGAACTGGAGCAGGTAGCGGCGGAAATCCGGAAGAAGGGCGGGAAGAGCCTGGCATTAATTTGTCATGTCGGCAGGCCGGACGATATAAAAAACCTAGTGGAACGGATAAAGAACGAATGGGGCGGGGTTAATATTCTGGTGAACAACGCCGGCACCAACCCTTACTATGGTCCCCTGCTGGAGGCGGAGGAGCGGGCGTGGGATGTCACCATGAACGTTAACCTCAAAGGTCCGTTTTTATTGAGCCAGCTGGTTGCCAGGGCGATGCGGGAACAGAGGGGCGGCAGCATCATCAATATCGCCTCCACGGAAGGCATAAGCCCTGCCGACCTGAATATTTACAGCGTAACCAAGGCTGGCCTGATAATGCTGACCAGGGTCATGGCAAAGGAATGGGGGCAGTACGGCATCAGGGTTAACGCCATCGCCCCGGGACTTATCAGAACCCGGTTCAGCGAGGCGCTGTGGAAGGAACCGGCAAAAGGTGAGGCTGCCGCCAGAAGCAAAGCTCTGGGCTATCTTGGTTCGCCGGAAGACATCACCGGAGCGGCGCTCTACCTGGCATCAGACGCTTCAGGTTACGTTACCGGAGAGACCATCATTGTCGATGGCGGGGAAAGCGTCGGCCCTCCGCCCGTTTTCCCGACCTGAGCTGGCCTTTCCCCCGCACTCCGTCAGCAGCTTCTTCATTACCGTGGTGCCGATGTCATCCTCAGCAACGGGTGCCAGGTCGACAGTTTTCCCGGCGACAACTATACTCCGGGGTGCCCTGGCTCTAATTTCCTCCGTGTTGCCGCAGGCCCTGGCACAGCCACAGAGGACAATCACAACGTCCGGCTTACTGCCTTCGAGCGAGACAGGCAACAGGGCTTCTTCCTTTTCAACGGTTTCTTTCAGTAAATGACCCACTCCGGAGAGGTCAATCTGAGGGTTGCAGGAACCGCAGTATTTCAAAGCTACCTTCAGCTTGTAGTCCAGCACATTAATGCGGCTGCCCCTCTATCCCGGCCAGTCTCCGGGCCAGCCTTTTTTTATGCTCCCAGTTCGAGCGGCGCATAATCATTATCTTCTGTGCCTGCGGCGAGCCCGCCCCGTGCATTGATTCGGCCAGAGCCGTACCGCAGGTCATACCCTCAATCAGCCTCAAAAGGCGCATCCTGGTCTCGGCGGGGAAATCCGCCGCCCCCTTCAAATATTTCTCCACGTACCTGCCAACCCTGCTATCTTTCCAGTCCTTCTCCGAGGGCATGGTAGCCAGCATGCCGCCGGCAATATCCTGAACCAGCCTGGCAATCTCGTAGGCATACCGGGTGACATTCAGCTTGGTCACATTGGCCAGAAGCGGGTCAGCCATGAAATTGCCCGCAGGCAGGGCATAGCCCTGACAGGAACAGGCAATGGAACAGCAGTATAGAGTCTCCGCCAGGTGAACCATCTCCGCCAGCTTGTCCCTGATATGTGAGGCGCTGCCGGTCCCCTGGATTTCAGCCAGGGCATAAGCGGCACCAGTCAGGACATCAGCCAGACCGGTCTTGCAACCGCCGTAGTTCTGCCGGTGCGCCGTGGCGAAACGCTCCACCAGGTCAAAGGCAAAGTCATACTCCCCGCACATAAAAACGTGCTCCCAGGGAACAAACACGTCTTCAAAGACCACCAGCGCCTCCCCGCCGACAACCCCGTATTCCGGGTTACCCTGGTCGATAACGCAGCCGCTGCACTTGCGGTCATCGTTGGTCTGGCGGCCAAAAATATGAATTACGCCGGGTGAATCTACCGGCACGTAGCAGCAAACGGCAAAACTGGCGTCAGCTTCCTTCATGCTGGCGGTGGGCATCACCAGGTGCCCGTGGGCATTCACCGCGCCGGTAATATGAGCCTTGGCTCCCCTGATGACAATGCCGTCCTGCTTTTTCTCAACAAGGTGAACGTACTGGTCGGGGTCGGCTTGCTGGCCGGGAGACAAGCTCCGGTCGCCTTTGGGGTCAGTCATGGCGCCGGAAAGAAATAAATCCTTCGCCTGCACTTCTTCAAGCAAGCGTATCAGCCTCTGGTGGTACTCGGTGCCATGCTTCCGGTCTATATCGTAGGTCACCGAGAAGACGCCGTTCAGAGCATCATGCCCAACGCACCGGGCGAAGCAGCTTCCGGTGTGCTGCCCCAGAGCACGCAGTGCCTTCACCTTTCTTATCAGGTCATGGCGGCTGTGGTGAATATGGGTAAAGAAATTAATCTTCTCCCCGGTCAAGTGCGACCTGGTGGTGAGCAGCTCTTCAAACTCGGGGGCATGAGCCATATCATAAGTGAGCGCTGCGGCATTCACATGAGGGATGAAAGCCGGGTGGACAACCACGCTCTCAATCTTCTCTCCCAGATAGTAGATTTCAGGCTTGAGTTTGCTCAAACTTCTCCGGTACTCGTCACCACGCATCATGCCCATACTTACAACTTCTCCATCCGGTTTTTTCGGGTGAGGATTTAAGCTGGCAACTATCTCCCGACTACTCGTATTCGCTGCGCCCGAGACCAAGTGCGATTGATGCCAGGAGCAAGATTGCCGAGAGCACGAACCAGAACATCCAGGTAAGTTGAGGCATTACCAGCGGAATTACCTCCACCGCGGTAATGATGCCCATCACCGCACTCAGTCCACCAATGGCGCCAATAATTGCAGCCGATATACCCATAACGGAACCTCCTTTCTACCCGCTTTATTCTACATTCCCCGTCATTATATAATGAAAGGGATAAAAAGTTAAGCCAATGCCCCTGAGGGCAATAATCCAGAAGTATGGCAGAATGAGCCTGGAACAAGAGATTGGAAATTTACTCCGCCGAAAAGGGCTGACCCTGGGGATAGTTGAATCTGCCACGGGGGGACTGTTATCTCACCTCATAACCAACGTTCCGGGCAGTTCGGCTTACTATAAAGGGGCAATTACAGCCTACAGCAACGAGGCAAAGGTTAAAGTAGTCGGGGTGGATGAGGAGACTCTCAACAGGTATGGCGCGGTAAGTGCCCGGGTTGCCGAAGAGATGGCAGCGGGAGGCAGAAGGGTACTGGAGGCGGACATCTGCCTGGCTGACACGGGCATTGCCGGTCCCGGCGGGGGGTCGCCCGGGAAGCCGGTGGGGCTGTTCTACCTCGGCCTGGCACACCAGTCCGGCACCTCCAGCCGAAAACATAACTGTCCGGGAAAACGGGAACAAAACAAAAGGGACGCCGCCGGAGTCGCTCTGGGCTGGCTAAAAGAATACCTGTTAACTCTGAAAGAAGGACGAAGCTGACAAACAAAACCGTTTTAATTGCCAAGTTTCCCCCGCCAGTGTTATACTCGACCTATCAGTTGCTTGCCGGGGGAATTTTACATGAAGAGAGCCGACGGTCGTGCTTACGATGAGATGCGCCCGACGCGCATCATACCCCGCTTTCAGGAATTTGCTGAAGGTTCAGCTTTGATAGAGCTGGGGAAAACACGGGTATCATGCTCGGTCAGCGTTGAGGAAAGGGTGCCGAGCTTCCTCAAAGGAAGCGGTACCGGCTGGATTACGGCGGAATACGCCATGTTGCCCCGGGCTACCGTTACCCGCAGCCCGCGTGACTCTTCGCTGGGCAGGGTTGGCGGCAGGAACCAGGAAATACAACGGCTGGTCGGCAGGTCTCTCCGGGCAGTTACGGAGCTTTCCGGACTGGGCGAACGAACAATCGGGCTTGACTGTGATGTAATCCAGGCCGATGGCGGTACCCGCACCGCCGCCAT
>CAZRBS010000020.1:0-23151 GCA_964598405.1 uncultured Dehalococcoidaceae bacterium | reverse complement strand
GTAATATAGCCCAGCTGGACCCGGTCAACCAGGTTTCCCGCCGTGCCGCCCAAAATCAGGCCGAGCGCCACCCTGCCCGGCAGGTTCTCAAACCAGGGGGCATAATGATGAATGGCAAAGACGTAAGCCAGGATGATGACAACGCTAACCAGCCCGACGATGGTGAGGAAAAAGGAGTGATCAGGGAACAGGCCGAAAGCAGCTCCGGTATTTTGCACGTTAACTATGCGGAAAAAACCGGCCTCAAATAACGATTGCCCTTCAGCCAGGCTGGCCCTTATCCATGCTTTGCTGCCCTGGTCAGCAATTATTATTATAGACCCGATAACAGCAAACAAAACATTCTGCCACTTATCCTGGAGGCGGTTTGCTCTTCGCATTCTTAGCCTGCTGCGCCTTGCAATTCATACACAAGCTTGCCTGGGGAAGTGCTTCCAGTCGTGCCGGGTCTATAGGTTGACCGCATTTATCACATAAGCCGTAGGTCTTATCATCAAATTTATGCAAAGCGTGCTCCACGCTGGCCAGCTCATCTCTTACGCGCTTCTCCAGGACCAGGCGCTTCTCCAGCTCGAGGGCTTCGCTTGCCTCTTCCTCTCTCTTGCCGAATGGGCTACCCTCCCGCCTCTCATCCCTGGAATTGGCACTGGCCCCCATCTGCTCTAATTCCTCAACCAAGCGCTTTCGCTCAGCTTCCAGATGTGAACGAAGTGTACCAAAATCAGCAGTCATTTTCCCCTCCCCCTACTCTCACGTTTGAGATAGGTTGCCTTTAGTTTTCCGAGTTGGTTCACCTATATGCCACCATATACTATTATACTGATGTCCGCTAAGAAAGCAATGGCAGGCAGAAGCGTGTTTAGTCCAGCATCACCCGTAACTGGCGGATAGTACCAACTGATTGTCCGCGCCAGTGGTTATTGGCAAAAATAAAGGTCTTCTCGGCTATATTATCAAGTTTGCGTATCTTTGGCAACCACTCGCCGAGTTCCTGCGGGGTATAGCTGTAATCATACCTCTCATAAGGCTGTTCATGTTGCCACCATTTGGCACTGTTGCGCCCGTGAAAACGCACGTAACCAACCTTGCTCGTAACCTCGGCCAGCGGCGGCAAAAGGTTGGGTAATCTGGGCTCATCAACACAACAGAAGCCTAAATCATGACGGCGCAGCCAGTCAAACACCTCTTTCCTCAGCCACTGAGCATTGCGGAACTCAATCACCACCGGCAGGTCATCTAACCTTTCCCTGAGCAACCCGAGGTAATCCCAGTTATACCGATTAAACCCGAAGCTGTAAGGGAACTGGGCAAGGACACAGCCCAGCTTGCCAGTAGCAATCACAGCTTCCAGTATCTCGCCGAAAGCTCTGAAAACCGGAGCATTATCTTCCTGTTTGTGGGTCATCTCCTGATTGGCTTTGATCGAGAACAGGAAGCCCTCCCCGGTCTTATCAGCCATGGCTTTCAGGGCAGACGGGCTGGGCAACGCATAATAGGTCGAATTTATCTCGCAGGTGTTAAACTCACGTGCATAGTAGGCAAGCCTTTCCCGCTTGGGCATACCTGCCGGGTAAAAATTCCCCGTCCAATCGTCATAACTGAATCCGGAAGTGCCGAGGTACAACATGCCCTCAGTGTAACTCATTTACCTTATTTGGTCAATGCTTCCAGGCAACCCTTTGATGCCAGAGACGCAGGCTTGACACCCTGCACAGCCAGGAATTATACTGGGAGTGTCGTTTCAGCGCGGGGTGGAGCAGTGGTAGCTCGTTGGGCTCATAACCCAAAGGTCGGTGGTTCGAATCCACCCCCCGCTACCAATTTTGGAAATGTTATTACCTAGAAGATAGCCTGGTATTAAGCTCTTCATAAAGCTCTTTAGGAGGTAACAGGTAAGTATTTCCAAAAAACCTGAAGAGGTTTCCAGCTTGTCAGCTCGGATTATGGGTTCGTAGGGGAGCCGGGGGTTGTGACCCCGGCTCTCTCATTTATGGCGGTCTTGCTGTAGGTAGCTGGACAAACGAGGTCAAGGGCTTTTCTGATAAAGCTCGGAAGACATTCAGCGGTTCCACGCCGTTCAAGACGCCAGTCGCGACAACACTCATTACCACTGCCTCGTTTGAAGCACCTAAATCCGAACGGTTGCCGAACGTTAGCTTTCTCTTAATGACCATGGGCCTCAACTGCCGCTCAGCCCGGTTATTTGTCGGCTCGACCGACGGGTTATCCAGGAAAATGAATAGCTCCTGATTGTGTCTTATTATTCGGTCACGGAGACGCTGTGTATCTTCGTGCTCAAGCGGTAATAATAGCAACTCAATCATCTTCAGAATTGCCCAGTCTTTCGTCTGAGCCAGGTCGTCAGGACCTACTGTTTTCTCACGATATCTGTTCCAAACGGCAATCGCCTGCTTGAATACCGCCTTTAATTGGGAGCAGAAGGTGCCATCAACATTGTCTGGGGGAAACTCACTCTTTTCCTGGACCTTCTTGATCTCGCTCAAGAAATGTGCCAGGCAGCGCTGCTTTGCCTCCGCATCAAGCTCGTTATAGGCTGAAAGGAAGTCACACCCCAAAACTCCCCGATATTTTTCGCCCAGGATATTGGTGACAACCTTGCCCCCACGGCTTTCATCGATGTGAAAGAGCGTAGCGTCTTTGTTGGTAAAAATCCACAGCCAGTGATTGTCGCCGTTCACTCGCCATCCCGTTTCATCGGCGTTGACAGAAGGCGAATGTCGGATTGACTGCTTTATCCCTTCGTATAGGGGAGCCCCGTTTTGGGCCTGCTCGGTGTTGAAACTCAAAAACGATGGGTGGGTGAGGTCTATCTCAAAGACATCCTTAAAGAACCTTGCTGCTTTCCTGTAGGTAAGACCGAGATAGCGCAGGTAGCCACCCACTGCACGGGCCTGAACCCCAATCCGATCGTTTGCCGGAATCTCATCTTTCTTGGCATAAACGACCTCTTTACAGCGCTGACAATAGCCATAATGAAATCGATGACAGGTGACCCTCTTCCTTATCTCAATATCCTCTATCAGATGCTCGTCAAAGTGGTCGGGATAGCCCTTGACCTCACCGCCACAGCGATCGCACTTTTCAGGATAGATATCGATAAATTCTGAAATGACTTCCGGCCGTCGGCGGCTGTTGCCGCGATGGCCAGCCGGAGCACCCCGTTTTGGCTGGTCGCCATCGTGATGTGGCTTTACTCGAGGCTTGAAAATCTTGCCCAGCACTTGCTTTAACTGATGGCCCAGGCTCTTGTTTTCCTCCTTAAGCTGATGGTTTTCTTGCCGCACCTTTTCGATTTCCGCCTCGGCCGCCGCCAACAGCCCCTCCATTTCATCGACCCGCTGGCTTAAATAATCCCGCTCAGCAATCAGGCGTCGGATATCGCCGCCATTCACGTAGGGGCAATCATTACCCTGCCGGCACTCCATTAACCACCCTCCCCCTGTCTCCTTCCTGTTCGTCTACCCGCTGGCTGAGGCTGTCACGAAATCTTTTTGCCAGCGGGTAGAGGTAAATGTTCTTGATGGGCACTTTAAGGCCGGGATGTCCGTTGCGACTGCGCCCCTTGGTTTGACCAACACAGGTCCAGTTGGCCGCCTGATAACAGATGCCCTGGAAGCAATCCCCTTCCACAAAGGTTTCCAGGAGATAAATGGGATGGCCGTATCTTACCATCCAGTCCGAACTAATACGCCGGGCGACTCTTCCCAGGATGTGGCTGGCCAAGTGCGGGACTCTCACCCAAGGCAACACTAAAAACCTCATATTATTGGTCACGAATTTGAGATTGGCTTTTCTTGTCTCCACATTCCAGCCGATAAAGTCATCCCGGGGAGCGCACTTCCAGGCCGCTGAGCCAAAGAGAAGGCAGGCAAGGGGATTTTGCTCCCGGTCAAAAACGAGGTATTTCATATTTTCGCCCACGGTACTTCTAAACCCGAGGTAATGGTACCGGGAGAGCAGACATTGGAAGAGGTGCAGATGCTCGGTGTCTTCAACCAGTTGGATGCTTACCGGTCCAAGGTTACTCAGAGGGCAGGCAATAGGGTCAGTATTATGTGGGACATAGGGGATACAGACATTGCGAGAGCCCCGACCGGGACAACGCCGCCTCGGCAAGGTGACATAGCCACGCTGCTCTAATTTCAGAAGGAAGGTGCGACAGGCCATGTCTTTAATCCGGCCACTGGCGGTGCGCCAATTCCACAAAAGGCACAGCTCCTGGGAAATCCGGCTGCGATTTCGGGATGGGTCGGCTTCAATCAGCCGACGGACTAATTCGATGTCATCCTGTGTGATTCCCCGCCCCTGGACTGTTGTTGTCTCATCCATAATTCGATACTATCACAAAAATGGCGCTGAGTCCAGAGGCAAACCACAGATTTGCCGACTTTTTTAGCCAAATTCGACGAAATTCCCGAAAAATCGCTTGACAGTGCGGGGGTGGTGATATAGTATAAGCTAAAAGCTACATTTTGGAAAAGCTAAACTGTTACTTTAGGAGTACATATCTTCAACTGCAATCCTTTTTCTTTAATTTTACTCTGTAACTTGTCTGCTGCTAAATGTCTTCTATTACAGGTTAAAAGATATTCGAATTTGATGGGATTCAACAAAGCTTCAGTGAGAGCTTTTCTGTCATGTGCATATTTCTTAGGTAGTTCCTCGAAGATTTCGTTCAGTATTTTTTTCTTTTCAGTGCTTACAAATTCGGCTGACATATTACTGAACCACAAAATGGGGAAAGTGGTTGAGTTGTATTTTGTGAACCGCCTTTTCTGGTATTTTCGAAGTATGGCTTGTCTTTTCTTATTATCTGCAGTTTTGTTACCCTCCCATTGTCCCCATAGGTTATAATAAAGCCGAATAACGCGTTTCTCCTCAAGCGCAACTATCTTTCTAAGGTAATGCCTGTCCTCGATGTAGATTTGGTCAGTTGTATTAGATTTGTCTGCCTTATTAGCAATTTCCTCTTCCAACTCAGCAATTCTATTGGCAGTATCGTTATCTAAGAGCACTTTGGTTGCTTCCATATAATCATTATATCATGTGAAAAGCTAACCATTGTCATCTTGACAATAAAGGGATACCGAACATTTCCCGCACCGCTAGAATCAGCTCCTTCCCCTCAAACACCAGTTAAAGTTCTTCCAGAGCCCCCTTGCTGCCACCCCTCTCAATAATGGTAATATATGGAAACGCCGCTCTCTTGAAAAGAGGGGAAAATAATGGACATACTGCTCATTGACCCGCCGTATATCAGCCTGAAAGGCGTCTCAACGGACCGCGGATATAACGCGGGCCTGACGAGCCTGGCAGCCTATCTCCGCAACGAAGGTATTGAAACCGCCGTGCTCATGGGAGACCTTTTGCCGGACTTGCGGCGGAGCCTGGGGCGGACCTTACTGCCCGGGATGAGCCCTGACGCCAGGGAATACGCCACCGGGCAGCAGGGCTACGAGACGGTTGTAAGCGACAAGGCTCATCCCGTCTGGAAGAAATTGACCGCCATGGTGAGTCAGGCAAAACCGGCGGCGGTGGGAATTCCGTATCTAACGCCGTTGAAGTATGTGGTGGAAAGAATCGCCGGCCTGATTAAAGACATCGACCGGGAGATAAAGATAGTGGTCGGCTCCTTCCACCCCACATCCTGCCCGGAAGAGGTAATGCAGAACCCGGATATAGACTTCGTTATCAGGGGCGAAGGTGAGGTCCCGCTCCTGCGCCTGATGAAAGAACTGAAAAAGGACAGCCCGAAATGGGAAACCGTCCCCGGAATCTACTACCGGGACAAAGATGGGCAGGTGCGGAATACCCCCGGCGCAAGCCTGCTCGATAACCTTGATGAACTGCCCTTCCCGGCGAGAGACCTGGTGCTGAATTGCGATTACGATTCCTACCGGCTCCACAGCATATCAACCGCCCGTGGCTGCCCCTATAACTGCGCCTTCTGCGCCGACAGGAAGCTCTGGGGAGGAAAGGTGCGCCGCCGCAGCGTGGGCAATGTCATCGAAGAACTGGAACTTTTAAAAGACACCTTTAAAATCAGTTTTGTTGACTTCGTTGACGGGACTTTTACCTTCGACCGGCAGTACCTGCGGGCATTCTGCGAAGCATTGATTGACCGCCAGCTGAAGATAAAATGGAGATGCACCGCCCGGTACGACAACCTCAACGAAGACCTGCTTCAATTGATGAAAAAGGCAAACTGCTCCGGGCTGTACTTCGGTCTTGAGTCAGGGAGCGACCGCGTATTAAAAGTCATTAACAAAAACATAAGCGCCGCCAAAATCATCGAGGTGAGCAAAATCGCCTATGACTGTGGAATCCCCTCGGCAACATCAATATTGCTGGGCCTGCCGGATGAAGGCAGGGAGGATATCGAAGAGACGCTGAACCTGATGAAAAAAATCAAGACCGATATTTTTGACGTGAATTGCTATATCCCGCTACCCGGCACCCCTTTTTATGATTCCATGAGTGCGGAAGATAAACAGAATATCGACTGGCGAAAGGTGTCCTATAAATCCTTTGACAACTATTTCTCAAAAAGCATATCGCGCAGCGATTTTGAAAGGTACCGCTCTGAAGCCTATGAGATAGCCAGAAAGGTGCGGAAGAAAACCCTCCTCCGCTTCGGGCTCAGGATGCCCTTCCGCCTTATCACTGCCCTTTTCAGTTCAAGCAGGGGCAAAAGTTAACATCCGCCTCGGGTTCTCCACGGTAATGGTGTCTATAATTTCTTCCGACAATCCCTTGGCCCGCATCCAGGGGATAACGTTGTCCAGAATGTGGGCGTAGCCGGCTCCACCGTAGGAGGTCAACTTCACCTTGAAGCATATATCGGTGGAGATGAGTATCTGCTCCAGATACCCTTTATCAATCAGCCGGATGATATGGTTGACCCGCCCGGCATCATTGGGCATGTCAAAGACGCCGTAGCGGCGGGGATAATAACCCTCCAGGCCAAAACAATCGAACTCAAGGTAGCAGCCCACCCTGGCTATTTCCAGCATGGTCTCAAAAGAATAAGCAGTACGGTCAATATGGTCCATAACCACCCGGCCGAGGTCAGCCCCCGCTTTATCCAGTATCCGAATAATCTGCAAAGGCGATTCATCAAGGCGCCCGGGATGTATGTTCAACGCCGCCCCGGTAGCCCGCTGCGCCCGGACCGAAGCACGCAGCGATTTTATTTCGTTATCGTCCAGGGGCCAGGAGTCCGCCCCGATTTCGCCGATTATGCCGGCGCGGATACCATCCGTGCCTGCCGTCACGTCCCTGACTATCTCCTCAACGATTTCTTCCTCGGTCCGCGCCTTGAGCCTGGCCCCGCAGCCGGAGTCCACCGTGTAATATCCGCAGCCCATGATTATCTTGAGCCCGGTAGCGCGGGAAATCCGGGCCAGCGCCTGGGGGTCACGCCCGATGCCCCAGTTGGTCACATCAACGATGGCGTCACCGCCGGCACGCCGGTAGAGAGAAGCCTCCCTGATTGCCATCTCCTCGTCATCCAGTATCAGATTGTCCACATTGCCGAAATTGTGATAACGGAGCCACCCCAGGGTCTCCAGGGAAACCGGTTTATATGCCATTGACCTGGTGGTTATACTCTCATCGGCCAGCTGAAATCTAACCGTCAGGTCAACGAGGAGATGCTCATGGGGCAGGGTAAACCCCAGTTCATCACCGTCAACAAGTCCCAGCACCGTTTGAATCTTACCGCCAAGGTTTTTCTGCACAGCTCCTCCTTCATCCAGCGTATTCATGATATGATAAATACTCCATGCGCCAAAATATTATGTCAATTTAACACCGCCAGGGCAAAACGGGATTACCTCTGCTCATCAGGTCTGATTGTAGGCGCTGCTCGAGAATGTGTCAAGGGTACAGCCACCGGCCGGCCGAACGTTTTAACTTCCAGCCGTCTATGCTATAATATCAGGAACCGAACACGTTTATTTCATGTGCATTACCCGTCCAGAGCAATCCTCAATTACCGAATAAAGCCGGAGGCGTTATGTCCATTCTCCTGGGTATTGATACCGGCGGCACCTATACCGATGCCGTACTGCTGGACGACAAGCGGGGCGTCATCAGCACCGCCAAAGCCCTGACCACCAAGCATGACCTCACCGTGGGAATCCAGAATGCGGTGCAAAAGGCGCTGCCCCACCCGCCGCCCGACATCCAGCTGGTCTCCCTGTCCTCCACGCTGGCCACCAATGCCATCGTCGAAGGGAAGGGTAGCCCTATCTGCCTCATCCTCCTCGGCTATGACCCCCAGATAATAGCCGGTGTCGGGTTCGAAAGGCTCTCCAGCAAGCACATCGTCTTCGTCCAGGGCGGTCACTCGGTCAAAGGCGAAGAACAGTACCCGCTTGACGAGGAAGCGGCAAGAAAAGCCATCCAGACCTATGCCCCACAGGTAGCCGCTTTCGCCATCTCCGGCTATTTCGGGGTGCTTAACCCGACCCACGAACTGAAAGTAAAACAACTGGTGCGCCGGCTGACCGGGCTTCCGGTAACCTGCGGGCATGAACTGACCACCAATCTGGACGCCCCGATACGAGCGCTGACCGTCGCCCTGAACGCGCGGCTCATACCCCTGCTGCACCAGCTCATTCATGCCGTCGATAACCTGCTCACCACCCAGGGCATTCGCGCCCCGCTCATGGTGGTCAAGGGAGACGGTTCGCTCATGGACGCCAGCATGGCACTGGAACGCCCGGTGGAGACCATCATGTCAGGCCCCGCTGCCAGCGTAATCGGAGCCCTGCACATGTGCCAGACGGAAAATGCCTTCGTTATCGATATGGGAGGCACCACCACCGATATTGCCGCCGTGAACGATGGGTACCCGGCCCTGAACCACAAGGGAGCCAGGGTGGGCGGCTGGCAGACCATGGTTGAAGCCGCGGATATTCATACCACCGGCCTGGGCGGTGACAGTGAAATCCACCTTGACGAAGCCGGCAGCTTGAGAGCCGGCCCGCGCCGGGTAATTCCCCTCAGCCTCCTCGCCATCGATTATCCGGCGGTCACAGATATACTGCGCCATCAGCTGGAGGAGGACCCGGGCCGGAACGCGGGGCGTTTTATCCTCCGTGAGAGGGCACTGGGAATCGAAGAGAACAGCATCACTTCCGTCCAGAAAGAACTCTGGGAACTCCTTGGCGACGGACCGGTACCGGTCGCCCGGCTGATGGACAGCACCAGAGCACCGATACACTCCGGCTACTCGCTGGACGGTCTGATGGAACGCGGTCTCGTCGCCACCAGTTCCTTCACCCCTACCGACGCCGTGCACGTGCTGGGAAACTACTGCGGTGGTTCCGTGGAAGCGGCAAATCTGGGTGCAGACATATGGGCACGGCGTCTGGGCCTGAGCAGGAAAGATTTCTGCGAACTGGTGGTCAGGCAGGTTATCATACAGGCAGGGCATGCGGTGATGGAAAGCGCCCTGGCTGAAGAAGGCGGCCTGTCCCTCAAAGATGAGGACAGTGTGGGACGCCTGGTCATCAGCCGGGCACTGGGTGCCGGTAATGATGGCAGTTTCCGGGTGACCTTCTCTTTGCAGCGTCCCCTTGTTGGCATCGGGGCACCGGCCGCTACCTATCTGACCCCCCTGGCCGAAAAATTGAATGCCCGCCTGCGCGTCCCGGAATACGCCGAAGTAGCCAACGCCATTGGCGCGGTAGCCGGAGGAGTGGTGCAGAATGTGCGCATCTCAATCCAGCAGCCGTGGGGCAGAGAGCATGCCTACCGGGCATATTTGCCATTCGGCGTGCGCGACTTCCCGGAGCTGGCAGAAGCAACCGCCTACGCCAGAAGAACCGCCGGCAGGCTGGCCAGAGAACGTGCCCGTCAGGCCGGTGCCAGCAGGATACAGCTGCACACGCAGCAGAATGACCACATCGTACAGCTAGGCAACGACAGTATCTACCTCGGGACCGAGATAATCACCACCGCCGCGGGACGCCCCCGGCTAAAAGGGAACAAAGGCTAAAAGGGAACGCGGCTCAGCGACCCCTCCTGCCACCCCGGGATACTCTTCCCCGCGTGGAGCGCAGGTCAGTTCGATAGTCGGGTGCCATAATGTTGAGCACCAGGCTGAGGCGGGGATCAGCCAGGCGAGAACTGATGGGACTCTCTATTTCATCCAGCGAGGAAGTCGTCGTCACCACAGTGGGCAGGCGGGCGTTATAGCGGTAATTTATCACCTGGTAAAGCTTTTCCTGAGCCCAGGGCGTGGTAGACTGCTCGCCAAAGTCGTCCAGGATAAGCAACGGGGCTTTCTTGACGCTTTCAAACAGTTTATCGTAGGACACCCTGCTTTCAGGGCTGAAGGTGGAACGCAGATGGTCTAGAAACTCCGGCACGACGATAAACAGGGCTGGTTCACCCGCCTGCAAACAGCGGTTGGCAATCGCCGCCGCCAGGTGGGTCTTGCCGCAGCCGGTAACTCCCACCAGAACCAGCCAGCCTTCGGGTGACTGGGCAAAGCTCATGGCCTCCCGGAAAACCTGCTCCAGATTTTCACGCTGTTCCACGGGCAGATTTGCCCGCTTGTAATCAAAGTTTTCAAACTTCATCCGCTTCAGCAATTCCAGTCCCATGCCGCCGGTATGGTCGGTGGAGCCGGTCTGTTTCTCCTCGACCACATAAACCTGGCACAGCCTGGGGTCGGTCAGGCGGGTATACAGCCTTTCGTCAAGCCGTTCAACGGGAACGATGGTGACAATCACCGTGGGCAGCTCGCTGTTAAAGCGATGAGTCAACAGCTGGTCGAGCTTTTCTTTAGCCCACGGCGTGCCGGTCTGGACTCCCAGGTCATCCAGAACAAGCAGCGGGACGTTGCGTACCTGATTGAAAAAATCATCGAAAGGCATTTCGTTCCCCGGCGAGCTGTAAGTACGCCGCAGGTGGTCAAGAAGGTCGGGAGTGGTGATATAGAACACCGGGGAGCCCTGGCTGAGACGCTCGTTGGCAATCGCCGCCGCCAGGTGGGTCTTGCCACATCCGCTGGGCCCGCTCAGGACAAACCAGCCTTCCGGCCCGGCAGCAAACGCCCTGGCTGCCTCATAAACGAGTTTGAACCGCTCCTGATTGGCAGGGTCCCCGCTTCTGCCCTGAGGAAGCAGATTGTCAAAGGTAAGCCGTGCCAGCATGCCGAGGTTACTGTATCTCTGCAGGCGGTCTTTCCACTCCTTAACCGCTCCCCTCTGAATGCAGCGGCAGCTGACCACCTGGCTGAAATCCGGCTTTCCCGAGGGCAAAAGAGGGTGGATGAACCCCGCTCCTTTACAAAAGGGACAGTCTGAAGTCGGTGAGACCTCTTCTTCAGCGCCGGACGATGTGTCCATATTTGCCTTTGATGTATTTATCCGGGTCTGTCTTAGAATATCGCCGATATGCTCCATCGCTTCTGCCTTCTGTTGCCCATCGCTCCAGAATCCGGACAATATACCTTATGTTCCGCTTGTTGAGGGAAACCGCTTCCTTCATCGCATCCCTGAGCCATGCTTCAGGATATAATTTCTCCGCTTCACGCAGTTCCTCGGCAATTATTGGCGTCAGCATTCCGATGTTCTGCTCGTAGAGGCTAAAAATGTCCGGCAGCTCCTCCGTCTCCACATAAGCCTGCTTGCCCGCTTTCAGCCCAGACAGTTTCAACTCACCGTTCCGAATCCTGTCTGCAATCTGCCGGTTGGACTCCGTATTGAGAAAATAGATATCCTCGGACACGCCCTCCCTGTCCATCATCAGACGGACGATGGTTCCCCGCCGGACAGCCATCTCCAGAGCGTCACGCAGTAATTCATCAGGCGGCTTCCCCATACCCTTAAAGCCATGCATCAGGCTGGCATTATCCACCAGCTCCGGGTAAGTGACAAAACGGGGATAACCCCGCTTGCGATACAGCATCGCCAGTATGTGCAGGCTCAACTTCAGCTCACCAATATCGCTGATTTGAGGCATGACGGCGCTGAAGAAGAAGTTTGGCACGGGGGTAAATTCCATTTTGGCCGGGAAGCCGGCAAACCGTTTCATAATAAACTCGGCTCTTCACGGCTGATATTGTAGAATTTGGCCAGGTCATGGCGGAAACGCAGCTTTACCTGGCCGACAGGCCCGTTACGATTTTTGGCAATCATTACATCCGCCGGCGGGGGATAAGCTTCCCCGGGATGAGCCTCCTCCCAGTCCTTCTGGCTCTCATAATAGTACTCGTCGCGATAAATAAAGATGACCACATCAGCATCCTGCTCAATACTGCCGCTTTCACGCAGGTCAGAAAGCTGCGGTTTATGTGACGCCCGCCATTCCACGGCACGGCTGAGCTGTGATACGGCTATTACCGGCACATTGAGCTCGCGGGCCAGACCTTTCAGGGAGCGGGAGATGTAGCTGATTTCCTGAACCCTGTTTTCTCCTCTCGCCTCTCCCTGCATAAGCTGCAAATAGTCAATAAGGATAAGGTCAATGCCCCGCTCAAAGTGCAGGCGGCGGGCCTTACTGCGCAGTTCTGCCGCCCGCAGCTGCGGAGAATCATCGATGTAGATTTGTGACTCGGAAAGGACACCGGTAGCCTCCATAATCCGCCTTTCCTCATCCTCCGTATGAAGCCCGAAGCGCACGCGCCTGGAATTGACCCCGGACTCACTGGACAGCAAGCGCAGAACCAGCGAGTCCCGCGCCATCTCCAGGCTGAAAATAGCCACACAGGCCTTTTGCTCTACGGCAACATTCCGGGCAACTCCCAGGGCCAGGCTTGTCTTGCCCATACTGGGTCTGCCCGCAACTACAACCAGGTCGGAGCGTTGAAAACCGCCGAGGAACTCATCCAGGCCGGCATAATTTGAAAGCACGTAGGGCATCGGCTCGGTGGGATAGCCTTCTGCTTCAGGGGGCGGGAGAGTCTCAAAATAGGTATCCAGCACCTGACGGATGTGGGTGAAATCCCGGGGACCCTGACCGTGGCGCAGCCGGAACAAAATATTTTCTGCCTGACCGAGGCTGGCTTCGACATCCGGCCCGGCCTCATAACCAAGTGCCGAAATCCGGTCGGCAGCGGTAATCAGTCCGCGCATTACCGCCAGGCGGTAAACGATATGGGCGTAGTGCTCGATATCGAGAGAGGTGGGGCATATGGAAATCAGGTGGCTCAAATAAGCCGCCCCCCCGCACGGCTCCAGTTTACCCTGCCGCTCCAGCTCCTGCGCCACCGTTATCTGGTTTATTGCCTCATTGCGCTCGTAAAGGGCAAGGCACGCCCCGTAGAGCCACCGGTTCTGCTCCTGATAGAAGTCCGCCGCCTGCAGGAAGGGGGCAATCCGGTAAATCGCCGTCCCGTCTATCAGCAGCGAACCAATTACGGCAGCTTCAGCATCAAGGTCGTGCGGCGGTAATTTTTCTCCAGCCACTCTAGCTCGTCCCCCCGGTCTCCTTTTCTTCTTTCCCTCTCTTCTTTTTCTCCGCCTTCTCTTCTTCCGTTTTCTCCGCCTTCGGTTCCTTCTTTCTTTTAACCTCCTTTTTCTCCTCTTCCACCACCACAAGTTTTATCCTGGGGATAATGTCCCCGGTCAGCCTGATAGCGACCTCATAGCTGCCGACCTCACGTATGGGTTCCGGCAGCTCTATTTTTCTTTTATCCACATCAAGTCCGGCGCTCTGGCTCAGCCCCTCGGCGATATCGGCAGTGGTAACCGAACCATAAAGCCGGCCTTCAGTCCCGGCCGGGGCTTTCAGCGTGACTTCACGGCCCTCCAGTTTCTGAGCCAGTTCGTTCATCTCGGCCTCAATCTGAGCCTGAAGGCGGGCCCTCTTCTTCTTCTGCGCCTCCACTATGTTGGCTGTCTGCGCATCAACCAGAACTGCCAGCTTTCTGGGTATGAGGTAGTTTCTGCCATAACCATCGGCAACCTCTTTGACGTCGCCAGCTTCAGCCACGTTGAGCACGTCTTCCAGAAAAACAACCTTCATAACAACTCCCTTATCTGTAATTATACTCCACCCGGTAACGAAGCAAAAGACCGGTTAAAGTTCTGGAGAGGCGGAGCATTTCGAAATTTCCTACCCGCTGTGACTCTCTTCAGCGATGAACTTTTCGGCGTAGACCGCTGCCGTAGCGCCATCTCCAGCCGCCGCAACCAGCTGGCGAATAGAGCTGGCGCGGATATCACCGGCGGCAAACACGCCGGCGACCCCGGTTTCCATCTTCTCGTTGGTGGTGATATAACCCCTGTCATCCAGGGGCAATATCCCTTTCAAATAATCGGTGTTCGGTCTGGTGCCGATGGCGACAAATACGCCGGATACGTCCAGAGCGGACTTCTTCTCATCCGCCACGTTCCGGAGCCTGAGCTTCTTCACCATGTCATCGCCTTCAACAGCCTCCACCACCGTATTCCACAGAAACTCGATTTTGGGCTCAGCAAAGGCTCTCTCCTGCAAAATGCGGGTAGCCCGCAGCTCCCGGCGGCGGTGTATCAGGAAAACTTTAGAAGCAAATTTAGTGAGATGCAGGGCTTCATTGATGGCGGTATTGCCACCGCCAACCACCGCTACCGGCACATCCCTGAAAAAAGCGGCATCACAGAGGGCGCAGTAGGCAACCCCCCTGCCGGTAAATTCCTGTTCCCCGGGGACACCCATCTTTATCCGGTCAGAGCCTCCAGCGATGATAACAGCGCCGGCGGTAAAATCTCCTTCGGCCGTCCTCACCGTCTTCTTTTTCCCCTCAAGCTCCAGACCGTTGACCTCGGCCATAAGGATTTCCAGGCCGTATTTTTTCGCCTGCTCGGCCATGGCATCAGCCAGCTGCATTCCGTTGACCCCCTGGGGAAAGCCGGGGTAGTTCTCCACCTTTCCGGCATTCACTATCCAGCCGCCGGTCCCTGCCTTTTCAACAAGCAGGCTGTTCAGCCTGGCTCTGGCGGCATAAATCCCCGCCGTCAGTCCCGCCGGACCACCGCCAGCGATAATCACGTCATATTCCCGTTTTACCATCAACCTCACCTCTGATATATTTGACCTGTTTATTCGAGGGCTGCATCCAGGCTGCGTTTCAGTTCGGCCTTGGGCTTGAAGCCGACCACGTTGGTAACGGGGCTTCCGTTCTTAAAGATGAGCAGGCTTGGAATGCTCATTATCCCGTATTTACTCGCTATCTTCGGGTTCTGGTCAACATTTACTTTAGCTACGTTTACCCTGCCTTCGTATTCTGTTGCCAGCTCCTCCACTATCGGCGCCACCATGCGACAGGGTGAACACCAGGGTGCCCAGAAGTCAACCAGCACCGGAGTCTCTGCCTGCAGTACAACCTTTTCGAATTCAGCGTCATTTACTTCGACCGGCTTGCCCATGAATTTCCTCCTTAATTACCTCGGCTATATTTTGCTCTGCCATATGCTTGGCGATGGTGATAGCATTCTTAATCGTCTTCGCCTGGCTCCGCCCGTGAGCAATGACAATATTGCCGTTCACCCCCAGCAGACACGCCCCCCCGTACTCGCGGTAATCTATCCGGTTAACCCAGGCACCCAGACCTATATCACGAAGAAAGTCACGCCCGCGGAAGTGAAAGGCACTGGAAAGAACGTTCCCCAGCTGCCGCATGGAACCCAGGAAAGACTCGCTCATACCCTCGATGGTCTTCAGAACGATGTTGCCGGTAAAACCATCGGCAATGACGACATCGGCGGCTACTTTCAGAATATCGTGTGGCTCTATGCTTCCCGTGAAGTTTATATGTTTTGCCTTTTTCAAAAGCTGGTAACTTTCCTGGGTCAGCTGGTTCCCCTTGGTTTCTTCCGCACCATTGCTGAGCAAGGCGACCCGCGGCGCCTTGATGCCGAGGACGTGCTTGCTGTAGATGGCGCCCATCTGGGCAAACTGGACCAGATGGTTCGGGCGGCAATCGACATTGGCGCCGGCGTCAATCAGGAGCACCGGGGTGGAAGGGGTAATATCCATAATGCAGGCTATGGCCGGACGTTCAATGCCCGGCACCTTTCCCAGGCCGAACAGGGCTGCTCCCAGCACCGCGCCGGTATTGCCTGCGGAAACGAAAGAGGCGGCTTTACCCTCTTTTACCAGATTGATGCCCACCACTATTGACGAATGCGGTTTACTGCGTATCGCTTTTACCGGTGACTCATGGGCCCCGATGGTCTGATTCGCATCGATAACGGTAAGGCTGGATTTACGCAAATGACGGCCTGCCAGCACGTGAAGTACTTTCTTCCTGCCCACCAGGGCAACTTCCACCCCGTATTCCTGGGCAGCTTTCATAGCCCCTTTAACTATTTCGTGGGGCGCATAATCTCCGCCGGAGGCGTCAACCGCGATTCTCATCTGCTTCTTCAAGCCACTATTTCCCCTGTCCAAATTCTTCTTTTACCCCGGCCATTGTCCCCGCCACGGCCAGAAGGTCAACAATCGTCATTGCCGTTGCCTTGGCCGCATCCATAAACCCCTTTATACCCGCTTCCGAGACCGCCGCTTCAGCGAATTCCACGGAATGGAGCACGACATCAACCGGAGCGATAGCCACGGAAGGGTGAATGGCCGGCACAATCCGGCTAACATTGCCGATATCGCTGCTGCCCAGGCCGCTGTTGGGGTGCGCGAAAAGCATCTCGCGCCCGAGAGACTGCATATTCTTCATAAACAGCCGTGCCATGGTCTGATTGCTGCGCAGAGAAGCGTAATAAAAGTCCGCCCACTTATATTCCAGCCGCGCCCCGGTAGCCGTGGCAGCGCCAACAAAACAGTTCAGTACTTTCCCCTTTAGCTCATCCAGATAATCATCATCCTCAGCACGAACAATAAAAGCACCGGCACTATGTGCCGGAACGATGTTAGCCGCCTCACCACCATCGGTGATAATGCCATGTATGCGGGAGCCGTCTTTGATATGTTGTCGTAGAGAGTTAATGCCAGCAAAGGACTGCATCATGGCTTCCAGGGCGTTGATGGCGGAATCCGGGCGGGCAGAAGCGTGCGCCGGTTTGCCAAAGAACTCCACGTCCAGATTCTGGCAGGCAATAAGCCGCGGTGTAGCCGTATCACGCGAGCCGGTATGTATCATCAAGACCGCGTCCAGGCCTTCAAAAGCTCCCCGCTTCGCCATTATCACTTTACCGCCATATAGCTCCTCGGCCGGGGTGCCAATTACCAGCACACTACCCCCACACCGCTCCACAACCAGCCTTGAGGCTACCCCGGCACCGGCCGCGCTGGCAGCTATCAGGTTATGCCCGCAGGCATGGCCAAGCTTGGGTAAAGCATCATACTCAGCCAGAACGGCGACCGCGGGTTTACCCCGACCATAACTTGCCCGGAAGGCGGTGGGCAGCTCACAAATGCCCTTTTCCACGGAAAAATTATTCTGGGCCAGATACTCGGTCAACCAGGCTGACGCCTTAACTTCGTGGAAACCCGGCTCGGGATTATCGTGTATCCGCATGCTCAGCTCTACAAGCTGGTCGCGCTGGGAATCTACCGCTTTTACGACCGAAGACTTCAACTGTTCCGTATCCAAAAAAACACCCTCCAGTCCGGGGACAAATCTCACTGTCAGATAACCATTATAACCCAGATAAGCCCGGAATTTCCAGGCTTTCGCCCCCGGCCAGCGGCAGATAACCCAACCATAAGCGGACAGGACCGGAAATCCCAATATTGACAATTTTCACCGTTAAGACCTATAATGAGCACCGAGCATGACAGACAAAACCGAGATTCTGAGCCGCATCTGGGACTGCGGCATAATTGCCGTTATCCGCGCGCCCGATGTCGAACGGGGCTACAAGCTGGCGGAGGCAGCCCGCAGAGGCGGCATCATTGCCATAGAAATCGCCATGACTGTCCCCGGAGCGCTGGACATCATCCGGGAACTGGCAGCGAGGTACCCCAAAAACGAGGTAATAATCGGCGCCGGGACCGTCCTTGACCCGCAGACGGCGCGCATGGTTATCCTGTCTGGAGCCGAGTATGTAATCAGCCCCCACTTCAATCCGGAGGTGGTCCGGACGTGCCACCGTTATCGCAAAGCCTGCATGCCCGGAGCAATGAGCGTCAAAGAAGTGGTGGAGGTGCTGGAAAGCGGCGCCGACGCCATAAAGATTTTCCCGGCCAGCCTTTTCGGCCCGCCGATAATAAAAGCGATAAGAGAACCCCTGCCCCAGGCCAGACTGATACCGACCGGGGGCGTGGACCTTGACAACGTAGCCAGCTGGTTTGAAGCCGGAGCCGCCGCGGTAGCCGTCGGCGGAAGCCTGACCAAAGAAGCCCTGGCCAGAAATGATTACCGTTTAATGGAGAAAAAGGCGGCGGAATTCGTTGCCCGTATAAAAGAGGTTAGAAGTAAGCTCGGAGGAGGAAACTAATGTTTGACCTGGTCTCATTCGGAGAAGCCATGCTCAGGCTTGCCCCATCCCACTTTGAGAGAATTGAACAAGCCCGGAACTTTGATGTCAGCATCGGCGGAGCCGAACTCAACGTCGCCGTGACCCTCTCCAGGCTGGGACTCAAGACATCCTACATCACCCGGCTGGCCCGCAATCCCGCCGGAAGGATAATTGAAGCCAGGGCCCGCGAGATGGGGGTTGACACCTCACACGTTATCTGGTCGGACGAGGACAGACAGGGAATCTACTTTCTCGAATTCGGGGCACTGCCGCGAACCAGCGCCATTATCTACGACCGCAAAGGCTCGGCTATATCCAGGATACAGCCCGGCATGATTGACTGGGACAATCTTTTTTCGCAGGCAAAAGCATTTCACGTGACCGGAATCACGCCGGCGCTGAGCAGCAGCGCTCTGGAAGTCACCACCGAGGCCCTCAAAAAAGCCAGAGAGAAAAAGTTGCAGGTCAGCTTCGACCTTAACTACCGGGCTAAGCTCTGGACCCGGGAACAGGCAAAGAAGGCCCTGTCGCCACTGATGCAGTATGTCGATATCCTGATTACCACCGAAGAGGACACGGCGCGCGTTTTCCAGATTGAGGGCCAGGACTGGGTGGAGGTAGCCAGAAAACTGGTTGACGCCTTCGGGTTCAAGGTAGTGGCCATAACCCTGCGAGAAAATGTCACCGTATGGAGGAATAACTGGACGGCCATCGCCCTGAAAGACGGGCGGGTTTATGAAGACCGAAAATATGAGATTGAGGTCGTGGACCGGGTGGGAAGCGGGGACGCCTTTGCCGGCGGTTTTCTCTACGGGTACCTCACCAGGGGAGACGTGGGAACGGCTTTAAAGTACGGAAACGCAGCCGCAGCGCTGAAGCACTCCAACCCCACCGATTTCGCCTGGTTCACCCTGGAAGAAGTGGAAAAGCTAATCGCCGGCGGGGGAGACCTCAGGATAAGCCGCTGATTCCCCCGCCCGGAGGATAAGAAGGTAATTTGAAAAGCGCGCCGGCCAGGGTCAGGCTGAACCGCCACCCTGACGGCAGCCGCCTTCATCCTTTCCAGCCCTTTTTAATACTTTCCGGGAACGGTGCGCAGGTTAACCTGAGGTAGCCCGTGATTTTCACATGCCCCTGGCAGCCCCGGCGCATAACGGTGGTATCCCCTGAGAGTTACCGCAATGAGCGCAGCCTGTTGCCGGTGCTTCATTTGAGGCTTCACAAATATTTCCCGGTGTGGAGCAGCCATATTCAACTGCCGTTAAAACGAATGCAGACCGGTGCCGGATTAAGGTAAAATATACTTTGAAAAGACCTTGCCATTTTGTTTTGTTTTCCATTATATTATGCTCAGTATACAGGGGGATCAAGTTTTTGGCCAGATAAAACTGGCTTGGTTTGTTCGTCCTGAAAAAAAAGAGAACCTGACGTACCGGATTCTCCTCCGGAGGATTAATCCATTATCAAGTTTACAGATGACAGGAGAATTTATACATGTATTTACAGAACCAGAATAGACTGGAAACAGGCGATGGAACACCGGCAGTTATCCATCAGCATTTCTCCAGAATTGCCAGAAGGTACCGCCACCTCCGAATAACCGACATCGAGCCGGTAACCTTCATCGCCGAGGAAATGGAAAAACTGGCCCGCATTGAAGCCATCGATATCGGCTGCGGCACGGGCAGATACGATTTGCTACTGTCAAGATACCTTGGCGAAAGATTGTTTCTGACGTGCTGTGACAACAACGCCAACATGTTAAAGGCACTTGAAAAATACCTGAAAAAACACGGGGTCAGAAATTTCCTTACCATGCGCTCCCAGGCAGAAGCCTTACCGGCACCGGATAACGCTTTCGATTGCGCGTTCACCTTCAATGCAATCCACCATTTCAATCTGCCCGGGTTTTTACAGGAAAGTGCCAGAATCTTGAAAAGCGGCGGTTATCTCTTCATCTATACCCGGCTCAGCGAGCAAAACAGGAACAACATCTGGGGGCGGTATTTCCCCAAATACAACCAGAAAGAAACCCGGCTGTACACCCTGAAAACGCTGACCAAAACGATAGGGGCAGTACCGAATCTATGGATTAAGTCCATCGAATTCTTCAAATACAGGCGAATAGCATCTCTGGCTCAGCTTATAGAGCGCGCAAAAGCCTGCCATTACTCCACTTTCTGCCTGTATTCAGCGGAGGAACTGGAAGAGGCGCTTGCCGGATTTGTGCAGAAGATAAACAAAGAATTTACCGATACCCGGGAAATCCAGTGGTTCGACGAAAACGTTTTACTCGTAATCCGGAAAGAGGAAAGCTAGTCATACCGGAAAATCAAGCGGAACGAGAAGGAGTCGGTAACATGGATAAAGACGTAAACAAGCGCGCCAGAAAAGAGGTTATGAAGGATATCATTCGGAAACTGCACGCCGGGCTATCCGCTGATGAGGCAAAAGAGAGATTTGAAAAAGAGATTGGCAACATCAGCTCGACGGAAATCGCCGATATCGAGCAAACGCTGATTAATGAAGGGCTTTCTCCCGAAGAGATAAAAAAGTTCTGCAACGTTCACGCCCTCATTTTTCAATCGGCTCTGAAAAAATCAGCTTCTGAAGAAACATTTCCCTCCCATCCGGTATACCTGTTCAAACTGGAAAACCGGGAGGTCGAAAAACTCGTTAACTCCCTTAAGAATATCATGGAGAAAAGCAAAGAATACGAACTCCTCCAATTGAAAGAAGCAATAAAGGGCCTGCTGCTCAAACTGAAAGAGGTTGAAACCCATTACGAGAGAAAAGAGCAGCTGCTCTTCCCCTATCTGGAAAAACAGGGATTTATGGGGCCTTCCAAGGTAATGTGGGGCAAAGACAACGAAGTCAGGGGCCTGCTGAAAACGGCCCTGTCCGGTATCGACAGCGTTAAAAAGCTGGAAGCATTCGACGCCTATGCCGAGAAGGCCCTGCACCCGCTGATAGAGGAAGTGGAGGGGATGATTTTCAAGGAGGAAAACATACTTTTCCCTACCTCTATCGAGAAATTAAGCCCTGATGACTGGGTGGAAATATTAAGGGAAAGCGATGACATCGGCTACATCTTCATTGAAAGACCTGCCGAAACGGAAACGCTGATGCGGAACTTGCAGACAGCCCTCCTGGAAGAGCCCGTCTTTCAGGACGGCGTCATCTCCATGCCCACCGGAACATTCCGGCTCAACGAACTGATGTACCTGCTGAACACCCTGCCGGTCGATTTGACCTTCGTGGATAAAGAGGATACAGTCAGATATTTTTCGGAGACCCGGGGCCGGATTTTCCACCGGACAAAGTCCGTCATCGGCCGAAAGGTGCAAAATTGCCACCCGCCGCAGAGCGTGGATGTGGTGGAAAAGATACTGACCTCGTTCAGGGAAAAGAAGAAGGACTCTTTTACTTTCTGGCTCAACTTTCAGGGGAGACAGGTTTACATCAGATACATTGCCCTGAGAGACAGGGACGGAAAGTACCTCGGGGCCCTGGAGGTTACGGAAGATGTAACCGATATCCAGAAACTGGAAGGGGAGAAGAGGTTGATAGATGAAAGAGATTGACCTCAGGAAAAGCGTTTACGAGCTTACCGAAGCCTACCCCGAGCTTATTGAAATTTTAAAGGGGATGGGGTTCTTCGGCGTGGCAAATCCGGTGACCAGGAAAACCCTGGGCAGAATAACCACCATCCCTCAGGGTTGCGAGAAACAGAAAAAAGACCTGAAAGAAGTCGTCAGGCAGCTGCAAGAGGCGGGGTTCGAAGTAAAGCCCTAGCCCGATACCGGTGGCGCGACTTCTCCGGTGTTTCCTTATGGACAAGCTCCCCAAAAGTTCCGGCTTCAACAACAGGTTATGCCGTGCTGCACTCCGGTCAGAACCGAAGGCTAAAGGGAGAAGAAGCCGAACAGTATTGCCGCCAGAACAATGCCGAAAAGCCAGAAGCCAAAGCCAGTCGTGAGGTATCTCTGGCTCTAGCCCCGTTTCTGGATATCTGTACCAGTGCAAACCCGGTTATGATAGCCGCGATTAAGAAGAAGATAAGAGCGACAACGAAAGTCACAGCATGCATAGGTCCTTGCTCCTTTCCAGGTCAGCGAAATCAATTACACAGAGTTTTTTATCAGCCTGGCCGCTCGGCCGGCAGCGGTCCGGAGGCGCGGTGATAACTCCATGCCCGGCTCCATCAACTCCGGATACCGGTTGACCAGTCCGCGGGCTAAAGGACCGACTTCCATCGGCTGGCCGTTGTAGCGGGGTGCCTTCACAAACGAGTAGGCGTTATCTTTTCTGGCATTAAGCTCGGCCACGCCGACGCTTGGGTGGAGATGGGTGACGCCGGACGGGTAATCATACCACGAGCGCTCGACTGCCTCGGTAATCTTGCCGAAATCCACCGGCTTGCCCGGAGACTCTTCCACGGCTCTGGCTACCCGGGGAGTTAAGGTCCGGCTCAGTCCCAGCATTGCCAGCGATGAGCCAGCGTGGTCATCATCGGAGAGGTGGTGGCGGAACATCCGCGGCAGGTGATTATGAAGACCGGCCCGGGGGCATCCCGCATCGTCGTGGAAATGCCGGTCGGTGAGCTGCTGCCGAGAATATGCTGCTTCAGGACGCTATGACCTCAAACAACTCAAACAAGTGTGGAGCGGGTGATGGGATTCGAACCCACGACGTCTTGCTTGGGAAGCAAGCACTC
>CAZRBS010000019.1:0-23311 GCA_964598405.1 uncultured Dehalococcoidaceae bacterium | reverse complement strand
TCCGCCGGAGCAATCCTTGTGGGTTCGAGTCCCGCCCCCGGCACCATGTTCCAAAACACCCGCTTCAAGCTTCTCAAGACGCTGGAAGGACGAAATGGAACAGAACCTATCGAATGAGAACCTGATCGCACCATGTGGCTTGTATTGTGGCGAATGTCTTGGTTTTCAGAACGGAAGATGTGGTGGATGTATATCAAGAAAAGGGCTATGCTTAAAATATAGTAAAATTTGTAATATCTATGAATGTTGTGTCACCGAAAGAAAACACCGGTTTTGCACTGAATGTAAAGGTTTCCCATGCGAGAAAATAGATACGTTTTTCGATACTCAAGAATGGCATGACGAGGTTGTACATAATTTAGAACAAATAAGAGAGATGGGAATTAAACAATTCTTAAACAAGCAAGTACGGTGGGTGATGGAGCTGATAAGCTGTGCTAAAAAGAACGGAATAAATCATTGCAGTCAGTGTAAAAATTGGCCTTGCGAGAAGCTTAAAAGACAGCCCCTCGTTCCAGTATGACAAATAATTGAGGACAAGAATATGTCCCACAGAGCACCCTGGGAATGTACTTTCGCCAAGGAGAAAGGGGAAAAGTGCCAGCCAGGGATACCGCCCGGAACCGACCAGGAGTACTTCGAAGTCCTTGCCTTATGTATTCTACAGGCGGGACTCGGCTGGGGAACGGTTAGAAGGAACTGGCAGAAATACAAACGGGGGTTCTGTGATTTCAGCCACCCCGTGCTGGCAAACAAAGCAGCGAGCGAAATCCTGAACAAGCCCGGCGTAATAAAGAACCGCAGGAAAGTGAAAGCTATTATCAACAATGCGCAGGAATTTCAAAAAATAAAAAGGGCGCATCAGTCCTTCGCCAATTACCTGAAGTCACTGGAGGGCAAAGAAGCAACAAAGACCCTGGTGAAAAAATTTGAGCACCTGGGAGAATATTCCGCCGAATATTATCTACACAGCGTGGGGTACCGGAGCAGGGATTGAAATCTATCCGGCAGGGTGCTAATCTGTCCCAGCACGCACACCCTGAAGCAGGAGTGATATGCCCTGGGTAATTATAATACTGGGATACTTGCTCGGCTCCATTCCCACCGCCTACATAGCCGGACACGTCCTGAAGGGTGTTGACATCCGGCAGGTCGGGGATAACAACATGGGTGCCGCCAATGCCTTTCGCCAGCTGGGCCCGAAGACCGGAGTCGCCGTCGGGCTAATTGACGCCGGCAAGGGTGTCCTGGTTATCCTCATTGCTCAGGCAGCAAACATTCCCCAGTTAGCCGTTCTCGCCAGCGGGTTTACCGCGGTAATCGGGCATACCTGGCCGGTATTTATCGGCTTCAGGGGCGGGCGGGGGGTAAGCACCAGCATTGGTGTACTCCTGGTGCTGCTAACCCAGCCGGTGCTGATAGCGGCCGTCCCCGCGGTGGTGGGACTGCTAATCAGGAAAAACGTCACTTTTGCCTGTGCCCTGCTGTTTGTTCCGCTATCCGTGCTGTGCTGGTTGCTCGGATTATCCGGGACACTGGTTGCCTACAGTATAGCCCTCCCGGGACTGCTGGGCCTCATCCATTTTCTGCGGACAAGAAGGCAGGTGGCGCACACCACCGGGTTTAAAGCTTAACCGGGACGAAGTCAGTATATTGCTTTGGAACGGTATCTAAAGTAGAATTTATAAGAGGTTTTGATGGCAGAGAAAGAGACCAGGGGCATAATACAGGTTTACACCGGCAACGGGAAGGGAAAGACGTCAGCCGCGCTGGGAGCGGTACTGCGGGCCATCGGGCACGGCCGGAGAGCCTGCATTGTCTTCTTCATGAAAGGCAAATATCCCTATGGTGAATTCGGCACCCTGTCCAAGCTACCCAGCGTGGATGTGGCCAGTTTCGGGCTGAGGTGCCTCATCGACCGGGAAAATATCAACCCGGAGGAAATAGAGCAGGCAAAACTGGCCCTGGCGGCTGGCCGTGAGGCCATGCACAGCGGCAAGTATGACCTGGTGGTGCTTGATGAAGTGAATGTTGCCGCGCACTTCAAGCTCATCGAGGCGGATGAGGTGGTCAGGCTGGTTACTGATAAACCACCCGGTGTTGACCTCATCATTACCGGGCGCTATGCTGACCCCAGAATAATTGAACTGGCAGACCTGGTGACGGAAATGGTAAAATTAAAACATCCCTATGATAAAGGAGTAAAGGCACGCAAGGGAGTCGAGTATTAAACAAAAGGAGGACATTATGAAACTTACTTTAAGCGTGATAAAGGCAGACATCGGTGGATATGTGGGCCATTCCGCATCCCATCCTGATATTTTAGCCAAAGCCGATGAAAGCCTGGCCAAGGCCAGGAAAAACGGCTTGCTGATTGACTACCATGTAACTGCGTGCGGCGATGACCTGCAACTCATCATGACCCATCAGCAGGGTGAAGAAAATGAAAAAATCCACAAGCTTGCCTGGGACACCTTTGTCGCGGGCACAGAAGTAGCCAAAAAGCTGAAACTTTACGGCGCCGGGCAGGATTTGCTTTCTGATGCTTTTTCCGGCAATGTCAAGGGAATGGGGCCCGGCGTTGCCGAGATGGAGATTGAGGAACGGAAGTCTGAACCCGTAATTGTCTTCATGGCAGACAAAACATCGGCCGGGGCCTGGAATATGCCCCTCTACAAAATGTTTGCTGACCCGTTTAATACCATCGGGCTGGTTATTGCCGCCAACATGCACACCGGTTTTGCCTTTGAGGTGCATGATGTCAAGGAACATACGAGGATAACGCTGAACGCGCCGGAGGAAATTTACGATCTCCTGATATTTATTGGCGCCCCTTCCCGCTACGCGGTAAAATCGGTCTACTCCCGGGAAACGGAGGAGATAGCTGCCGTATCCTCCACCCAGCGCCTGTCCTTAATCGCCGGCCGGTATGTGGGGAAGGATGACCCGGTATGTATTGTGCGCGCACAGTCACAATTCCCGGCGGTGGGCGAGGTGCTGGAACCCTTCGCCCTGCCTCATCTGGTAGAAGGCTGGATGCGGGGCTCACATCACGGTCCACTGATGCCGGTAGCAGTTGAAGATGCCACGCCATCCCGTTTTGACGGGCCGCCGAGAGTGACCGCAGCCGGCTTCCAGCTGGCCGACGGCAAGCTGAAAGGGCCTCGCGATATGTTTGCCGATAAGTCCTTTGACACCGCCCGGCAGAAGGCAAACGAGATAGCCGAGTACATGCGCCGCCACGGTCCCTTTGAGCCACACCGCCTGCCCCTGGAAGAGATGGAATATACCACCATGCCTCAGGTGGCGAAGAAGCTTGAGGGACGGTTTACCCAGGCTGACTGAGCCGGCGGCGAGTTCTAACATCTGGAGAGCTATACCCGCCTTGAATTTAATCAAGGAGGTGAGTCAAATGGCAACCTATGTTATGCTTACGACATTAACTGACGAAGGAAGAAAAACGGTTAAGGCAAACCCTAAAAGGCTTAAAGAGGTCAACAAGGAAGTCGAAGCCATGGGAGTCAAGATAACGGCCCAGTATGCCCTCCTGGGCCCGTATGACTTCATAAACATCCTGGAGGCCCCCGACAACAAGGCTATAGCCAAAGTATCTCTGGAGCTTGGCTCCAGAGGCACCCTCCAGGCTATGACCATGGCGGCAATGCCTGTTGACGATTTCATCGGGTGACGGCCAGAAGTTACCCCGGGGTTGTATTGCATTTCAAGCTTCTCCTGGCAACAAATAACCAGGCCAAAGTAAGAGAATTTAAGAGCCTGCTTTCAGGCGTTCCCTACGAGCTGGTTACGCTGGCAGAGCAGGGTATAACCACAGCAGTTAACGAGGTGGGGGAAAGCCTGGAGGAAAACGCCAGGCTGAAGGCAACCGCCATGGCTGCCGGGAGCCGCCTGCTGGCCCTGGCGGATGATTCAGGCCTGGAGGTTGATGCTCTGGGGGGCGAACCGGGCAGGCTGTCGGCGCGCTACGCCGGCGAAAACGCCTCCGATGCCGATAGAATCAAGTTTCTGCTGAAGCGGCTCGACGGAGTCCCCTGGGAGAAACGCTCGGCTCGTTTCCGGTGCGTTATTGCGGTGGCGACACCCGAGGGTGAAGTGGAGCTCTGCCACGGTGAATGCCCGGGCCTGATAACCTTCGCCCCGAGGGGCAAGCACGGTTTCGGCTATGACCCGGTCTTCTACCTTCCCGGGATGGATAAAACCATGGCGGAGTTACCTCTAAGGCTGAAAAACCGGGTCAGCCACCGGGGAAAGGCAGCCAGGCAGGCTGAGCAGGTGCTGAGCAGATTAAAGGAGCGGCAAACATGCCCGTGAACAGAATACCGAAAAGAGAGGCTGGACACCATTCATGACCGGACTTTCTGATTCTTTCCAGCGCCCGATAAATTATCTGCGGATATCAGTAACCGACCGCTGCAATCTGCGGTGCCGCTACTGCATGCCCGCCGAAGGCATCCAGCTTCTGTCACATGAAGATATTCTCAGCTATGAGGAAATTCACACGGTTGCCGAAGCCGCCGCCGAGCTAGGCATCAACAAGTTGAGAGTTACCGGCGGTGAACCTCTGGTGAGAGCAGGATTGGCCAGGCTCGTCCGGATGCTGGCGAAAACAGGCACCATAGATGATATTTCGCTGACGACAAACGGAACTCTGCTGGCTGCTCATGCCGCCGAACTGAAATCAGCCGGCCTGCGAAGAGTGAATGTAAGCCTGGATACGCTGAATCCAGATAAATTCAAGCATATCACCCGGGGCGGGAACCTTGATAATGTACTGCAAGGGATTGAAGTTGCCCGCAACGTTGAACTCAAGCCAATCAAGATTAACATGGTGGTTATGTCCGGAATCAATGATGATGAGCTGCTCGATTTTGCCACCAGAACCATCACCGAGGGATGGCATGTGCGCTTTATCGAGCAGATGCCCTTCGGGGAGAACAGCGAAAGCCCGCCGTTTATTTCCATCAGCGAAATAAGACAGCGCCTGGCCGCACTGGGGGAGCTGGAACCCTGCTCGGTTAAGACAGGCAACGGACCGGCCAGATACTTCCGCCTGCCTCAGGCTGAAGGCACCATTGGCTTTATCACGCCGGTCAGCGAGCATTTCTGCTTCCAGTGCAACCGGTTGCGCCTGACAGCTGACGGCAAGCTACGCCTCTGCCTCCTGAATAAAGATGAAATAGACCTCAGGCAGTCCCTGCGCAGCGGCATATCTTCAGCGGAATTAAAGAAACTGATTAAAAAGGCGGTTGCCAGCAAACCACTGCGCCATCGCCTGAGCGAGGGCTGTATACCTCAGGGTCGTTCTTTTTCCCAGATAGGGGGTTAACTAATGGGCAAGCTAACCCACACGGATGAGTCGGGCCGCCCCAGGATGGTAAACGTCAGCGGGAAGCCTGATACCCGCCGGAAGGCGGTAGCCAAAGGCACCGTCAGTATGCAGCCGGCTACCTTCGAATTGATAAAGAAAGGCAAAACGGCCAAAGGAGACGTTCTGTCAGTAGCCCGGTTAGCCGGCATTATGGCAGCCAAGCAAACACCGGGGCTAATACCGCTGTGCCACCCGCTTCTCATCAGTGATACCGCAGTTGAGTTCAGCCTTGACGCTAAAAACAGCACCGTGGAGATTACGGCAACGGTGGAGAGTACCGGCAAAACGGGTGTTGAGATGGAGGCGCTCACCGCTGCCGCCGTCGCTGCGCTGACCATTTATGATATGGCTAAAGCCGTAGACCGGGGCATGAGGATAGAAAATATCCGCTTAATCAGCAAAAGCGGGGGTAAAAGCGGCACCGTCACCCTTGAAGAGAATTAATTATTGTTATATACTAGTCCACCACTAACGTAATGGAGGGTTATAATCATGAAACTGTCATGTCTGCAGGAAAACTTAAACAGAGGATTAAACGTGGTGGGAAGAGCCGTGGCAACCAGAACAACTCTGCCCATCACCAATAACATTCTACTGTCCACTGACCAGTCCCGCCTCAAACTTGTTGCCACCAATCTGGAAATGGCAATCAGCTGCTGGATCGGAGCCAAGGTGGAGGAAGAAGGGGCCATCACTGTCCCCGCCAGACTCCTTACCGAATTTATCAGCTCCCTGCCCAGTGATAAAATCAATATCGCTCTCTCACCACAAACCAAAACGCTGGAGCTAAAATGCGCCCGATTTGAAGCACGTATCAGCGGGGTGGATGCCAAGGATTTCCCGCCCATACCCACGGTTGAGGAGGGTATCACCACCAAAGTTGAAGCGGACGCACTCAGGCAGGGAACCAACCAGGTGGTGTTTGCCGCCGCCACAGAAGAGTCCCGCCCGGTACTCACCGGGGTTAATGCCCGGTTCGAAGGTGACTCACTGACACTGGCGGCAGCTGACGGCTTCAGATTAGCCGTGCACAAGCTGCCTCTTGCCGCCCCGGCAAATGAACAGACGGAGGTCATCATTCCCGGGCGCACCCTGTCCGAGTTAGGCCGGCTGATGGTTGACCAGGAAGAAGCCGTCACGATGACGGTAAACCCCAACAAGAGCCAGGCAATCTTCCGCCTCAAAAACATCGAGCTGGTATCCCAGCTTGTCCAGGGGACCTTCCCCAACTATGCTCAGCTCATCCCCCAGAGCTACAATACCCGCATGATAGTCAGCGTCGCCGATTTTTTGAGGGCAACCAAAACAGCCTCAATTTTTGCCCGGGACGGCAGCGGGATTGTCCGCCTGGTGATAACGCCGGGTGGCGGGGAACTGGCGGCAGGCAAGCTGACCGTTTCCGCCCGGTCCGAGGAGATAGGGGATGATGTCGGCGAGATTGATGCCACCGTTGAAGGAGAAGAGGCGAAGATTGCCTTCAATGGCAAGTACCTGACCGATGTCCTCAGCGTGCTCCAGGAGGCTCAGGTAGCCCTGGAAACCACCAACCCCTCAAGCCCCGGCGTTATCCGCCCGGTGGGAACAGACAACTACCTCCACGTTATCATGCCAATGTTCGTCCAGTGGTGATTAGGCACGAATCAGCCTTAATCACGTCTGGCTTAAGGTAGCCTTTGATGTCTACACCTTCCGGCGTAGCCGTTATTTTCAAGTCCAGGTAGGTGTAGGCATCTTTTTTATCCTGATTGGTGCAGTTGTCCAGGTCAGGAGCTATCCTAGCGCATAGCTCTTTTAGCTTGGCTTCGTAATCGCCCATCTTGGCGATGTTCTCTTTGGTCTGAATCAGAGAGGCAAGCCTTGCCTGGTCATTGCTCCAAGAGCATTTCATGGCGTATTGATAAAACAAGAGTGAATAGTGCTTGCACAAGTGTATCAGAGTTATTCGGATTTATTTTATTCTTAAAGGCTACTCGTATAAGCTCTTCAAACTTGTTTACCAGCAGTTGAAAGTCTCTTTTTCTTCTCCGTACTTTCAAAGTCCAGGAAACATATTTTTTACCGTATCTTGGTATAAATCTAATGCCACCACGAAAAAGCCCTCTCATGTGGGTTATACCTAGACTTTCAACGGACGGTGGTTTATTAACATCATATCCGGCTTCCTTAACTATTTGTTTAAGGAGATACTTGGAGTCCGGCAGTTCATTTTCTACTCTATCAAATGTTTCCTTGATACCTGATAAGTCCAAGCAATTAATTATATCTTCGAATATATTGCTTGCTTCTTCCGATTGCTCTAAACCTACACCCAGGCATGCAGTACACCACATGAATTGAGTTAATTCAGGCGGGTAATAACGACTTGATGGATTTTGCTTTTTGCTCATTCTTGATGTATTTTATCATTTATTTACTTGACAATAACTACTGAAAAGAATATGTTGTATACGTTATTCTGGCAAAGGAGAGGGGAAATGGACTTTATTTCAAAAGCGATAAGAGTCGCAAAAGTCGCTATAGGTGAAATTAATAAACCAGAAACCTTTATTAAAGGTGATAATTTTGAAGCATATATACGAGATTACCTTTTTGTTAAAGATAAGTATATTATGATTCAACGGACTCATGACTACACGACCAATAAAAAAGATTTTGTCGAAAACACTAAAGAGCCGGATTTTAAATTTAGATGCATAAAGACAGGTCAAGAATTTTTTGTTGAGGCGAAATATCGTTCTAATTATTACGATGATTCGGTCGAGTGGTGTAAGCCATTTCAATTAAAAAGGTATAAAGAGATAGATAATAAAACGCCTGTATATATTACTATTGGTGTAGGATATGAATCCGATTATCCTAAAGAAATATTTTTTATACCATTAAAAGAAATCAAATATACCAAGCTATTTCGGTCATTGTTAAAAAAATATGCAATATCAGTTGATAAACCCCTTAATCACCAATTACTAAAATAGAAAATGCGAACGGTATCGCCCACGAGTACTCATGGCTGGACAGACATGCCCATGTTTGTCCAGTGGTAGTGAATATCCCAGGTTTGAAATCGAGGGGGAGTGATAATGCTCCCCTTTTTGTTAATTACCGCTGGGTCTCTTGGTGTGTTGAGCTATTCCAATAACGGAACTGGAACTTACCTCAGTGTGTGTTATAATCAATTACCGTGAAATTTGGCGAACTGGTCAGGCTCCTTGAGCGAAACGGGTTCGAGCTTATCAAAGAAAAGGGCTCCGTCCGGTACTACGGTAAAGAGGACTTGAAATAGATTGATTCGCGTGGGTTATCATGCTTCCAGGGAAATCCCCAGAGGCACTTGTGAAGCGATTTTGAAGGCAGCCGGCTTGAAAGGGAAAGGCGGAAAATAGAATGATAGACTTAAAATATTCTCTCATCATAGAAGCAACTGAAGACCCCGCATTCTTTACCTTCTATTCGCCAGACCTGAAAGGCTTTACCGGAGCAGGCAACTCCGTAGAAGACTGCCTGTATAAGGCAAAGTGGGGGATGGAAGAACACGTCTCTCTACTTAAAGAGCGCGGGCTTCCAGTTCCCAGGCAAAATCCCAATCCTACCGTCACGATTCAAAACGCTGAGCTGGTGGGAGTTGGCTAGGATAAGCTATGGGATAAAATAATGCCCATATCAGAACAGGACATAAAATTACTCTGGAAGGGCAGCTGAAAGATGCTCATTCCCCGAATGCCGAATTAAGCTGACCCAGGATAAAAAACTAGCTTCCGATAGTTCCCTTTGGGAGAGCAGGCACATATCGTTAGAGCGACTGAAGCTGCTCCCAGAGGAAATAGCAATCTAACCAAGGAAGAAAGAGATTCCTATTACATGCAATAGCAACCAGTGGCATTGCTGCCGGGGCTGCTCACCAGAAATAAGACAATATCAGGATTCCGGCTGCCAACAGTTTCTCACAACAGGCTGAAACCACTCGCCACATCACCCGGATAAAAGCTTTACAGGGCGAGATAAAGGAGGGTGTTCTGGTTTCTTAAATCAATAAAGGAGCGCTTGTTAAGCTTTTGGCCTTTTAGGGTATTCTTTAAGCCCTATCCGCTTCAACCAGCCGGCTTCCATTTTCCTTAACTCTCTAACCACGTCCTCGGGTAATGGCTTGGGCTGGTGTGTTTCCATGAGTCTGATTGTTTTTTCGCGCAGCCTTTCTTCGCAGTTCTTGGCATTTGCAGCTTTAGACACACTGCGGTCAAATATGGTTGGTGCCCAGAACTTGCGGAAGTGCTTCAGGGTGTGCTTGTCCGAGATGTAGTTAGCTCTGGGCCCTTTCCTCTCGATGAGGTCAAGAGGCAGGGTCTCCTCATTGATTTCTATGCCGCCCATTGAAACCTTGACCATGTCAATAATCTCATCGACAAAGACATTAACCTCTGGTGACATCGTTGTCACCGGTGCCTCACTCAATATGCCGACATCATGAACCAGATCGGCGCCGGAGAGATATGACATCATAACTTGATAGGTCACCTCAGCGCCCATCTGAGCACCGATGTTATGGGCATCCGTACAACCGGCAGTACCCCACATAGGTAGCTTATAGTAATGAACCAACTCGGTTAACGCTGCCACCAGAAAGCTCATTTCGGGAGCACCAAAGGGGAAAATGGTGGTTCTCATTTCCATGATATTGGATATGGAACCGAAGATTACCGGTGCCCCTGGATTCTTCAGCTGCAGGACAACCAGCTGCGCCATTACCTCAGCCGCTGAAATCGCCAGCACTGCCGGCCAGGTAGCCGGGGTGGTGGCACCGGCCATCGGCATACCATAGACGACGACCGGAAGTCCCTTTTCAGCACAGAGGAGACTTTTCTCCATGGCATCTTTACCCTGAACCAGAGGCGTAACCGGCTCACAGGAACCGCCCCAGAACGGTTTCCTCTTTAAATCCTTTTCGCTGCCGGCAATTATGGAGCAGAAATCTATTACCTCTCTTAAAGCTTCGAGATTGGTGACTTCGGAGATTATCGGCTTTGAGCTATTGAGTACGAACTGAAGAAGGGTTACCCGGTCACTGATATCAAGGTCAGCGAATACCGGCAGGGTGGTATTGGCCGATGCCGTATAGGTCCATTCTATATTAGGCAGGGCGTCAATCAATCTCGAAAATTCAGCAATGTCTTCCACATAACACGTTCTTCCCTTGCCAGTGTACGGGTCCCGTATCTCACGCGGGTCGGGAGCTGTACCAAAGTGAGGACCGGTCATGCCGTTCAGGATTATGGATGGTTCCCCATCACGACTGTACAGCGTAATCATCTGAGGTGCAGTTCTAAGCGCTTTCTCCACCAGATAAGAGGGGATTTTGACTCTATCAGGGTCAGAAACGTCAGCGCCAGCACCGTCCAGTAGTTCAATTGCTTCCGGGCACTCGAAGGCTACGCCCGTTCTTTCCAGGATTTGGAGAACTCCCATATGCAGTTCTTCAAGCTGGCTATCGGACAGAAGTCGAAACTGGGGACTGTTAAATTGTGTGTAGTTGTAACGCATAATTACTCCTTGCCATGAATTTACTGGGATTAGTCTACTCCTTTCTTTGCCAAACGTAAATAGACCCTCGTCCAGTATGATTAAAATCATAGTCATGAACCTTCCTCCGCAGATAGAATTGTCTTAGACAAAAAGATTTAACTATGGCTAGCACTTAAAGCAAAGAGGGGAGTATCCATGAGACCAACAGAACAACTGATAGAGGAACACAATGCTATAAAGTTGATGCTGCGGATTATAGAGAAAGTGTCTCAGAAACTGGAAGCCGGGGAAGAAGTAGACTCCGGGCACCTTGACTCGATAATTGATTTCATCCGGACCTTCGCGGACAAGTGCCACCACGGGAAAGAGGAGGAGCTGCTTTTTTCGGCCATGGCAGAGGCTGGCATCCCGAAGGAAGGCGGGCCAATCGGCGTTATGCTGACCGAACATGACCGGGGGCGCAGTTACGTCAGGGGAATGAGCGACGCCATTCTCAGCTACAAGAAAGGGGAACCCGGGGCTGCACCGCAAATTGCTGAAAATGCCAGGAACTACGCTGAACTTCTAGCCCAGCATATATACAAAGAGGACAACATTCTCTACCCGATGGCGGACGAGCACCTTTCCGGAGATAAGCAGCGTGAACTGCTGGAGGGATTTGAAAAAGTGGAGCAAGATAAAATCGGGGTCGGGAAGCACCAGGAGCTGCACAAAGTTCTCCACCATTTGAAGGATGTATACCTATCATCGTAATGGAGTTTAATCATGAAACAGGATAAAAAGCAAAAAGACCCGGGTACGCTCTCAGGGCAAGCCCTGAGATTAACCGACCTGGTAAGCTATCAACAGGGCTCCATTGTGAGCAGGACGATAATTGACCGGGCTACCGGAACGATAACGCTATTTGCTTTCGGCGAAGGGCAGGGATTGAGCGAACATACGGCGCCTTTTGATGCCCTGGTATGCCTCCTTGATGGTGAAGCCGAAGTCATCATCTCCGGCAAGGCTAATCGACTGAAAGAAGGCGAAATGATAATCATGCCCGCCGATGAACCTCACGCGCTGAGAGCGATAGAGAAATTCAAGATGATGCTCGTCATGATAAAGTCTTAACCTCCTTCTTGTCATGGCCTGACCCGCAGCCCCGTAGCTGTCCGGCGGCAGCCAGAAACAGGAGCAGGTCGGCGGGGAGTCCCGCTGCTTTCCTCTCTCCACGACTAATACATGGGCCATTATTGACAAAAGGCCTCTTTTCAAGATATAAAATACTGGTTAATTATGTAAATAAATATGACAACCCGGACTAATCTTACCCTCCGGGAATATTGAAGATGCACGGGCAAACCAGACGAAAAAACCTATCACCGGGGCAGGTGGCACAAGGCAGAAGCCAAAGGCAGAGTGAGAAGGATTGAGAGCTTCTTCGGAAAAATGCCGCAGCACTCTGGACAACATGCTTGAGGGCTGTCAGATTATCGGCTTTGCCTGGCGCCACCTGTACGTCAATGATGCGGCAGCCAGGTACGGACAGCGGGCGAAAGAAGAACTCCTGGGCCACACCATGATGGAGGTGTACCCCGGAATTGAAGACACGGAAATGTTCGCCCACCTCCAGCGCTGCATGGAAAAACGCACTCCGCACCGGATGGAAAACCTGTTTACCTTCCCGGACGGCTCTCAGGGCTGGTTCGAGCTCAGCATTGAGCCGGTGCCGGAGGGCATCTTCATACTCTCACTGGACATCACCGCGCGAAAGCAGGCGCAGGAACAGATTGTCCGCCTGCACGAGATTCTGTCAACAATCCGCAGGGTGAACCAGCTCATTGTGGAGGCGGATGATGAGTCACTTTTACTGCAGAAAGCCTGTGACATTCTTGTTGATGGCCGCAACTACAAAATAGCCTGGATAGGCTTCGTTTCGGAGGATTCCTATGACGTGGTTCCGGTGGCCCAGTCCGGCCTCGAGGACGGCTACCTGTCATCGGTCAGGATAACCCGGGACGACTCAGAACATGGCGGAGGCCCCACCGGGACAGCCATAAAAACCGGACAGCCATCGGTCATGCGTGACGTCGCCGGGGATGAGCGGTATAAGCCCTGGCGCGAGCAGGCGCTGAAGCGGGGCTATCTCTCATCAATAGCCATACCCCTCAAGCCCGAAGGCAGGACAATCGGTGCCCTGAATGTCTATTCCGGCAATGCCGGGGCTTTTGACCAGACCGAGATTAAAATGCTGGTTGAATTAGCCGGGGACATTTCCCTGGGCATCCAGAAAATCCGCCAGCAAGAAAAGCTCAGGTCCTCGGAGAACAGGTACCGGACGATATTCGAGACCACGGGTACGGCGACAGTCATTATTGAGGAAGACGCGACAATCTCGCTGGCGAACAGCAAATTTGCGCAGCTCTCCGGTTACCCCAAGAGCGAGATAGAAGGCAAAAAGAGGTGGACGGAATTCGTGGCGCCGGAAGACCTGGAAAAAATGAAAGAGTACCACCGCCTGCGAAGAACCAGCGCCGATGCCGCACCGACAGAATACGAGTTCACCTTTCTGAGCAGGGGTGGCAATACCAGGCATGTCTTTCTTGCCGTGGATGTCATCCCGGGCACGGGTCAGAGCGTGGCGTCGCTTCTGGACATCACCGGGCGCAAACGCACTGAGGCGAAGCTGGAGCAGGCGGCCAGCGAGTGGCGAACCACCTTTGATTCCATTTCGGACTGGGTCTCAATCCACGATAAAGATTTCAAGATTGTCCGGGCAAACAAGGCTTTTGCCGACGCTTTCAGGATGAAACCGCAGGAAATTATCGGCAGGTACTGTTACGAGTTTATACACGGGGAGAAAGAAGCCAGTCAGTACTGCGCCCATAGAGAAGCTCTGGAAAACAAGCAACCATCCCGGAGGGAATTTTATAATCCACACCTCGGGATTCATATGGAGGTGCTCTGTTCGCCGGTATTTAATGATGACGGAGAGGTTACGTCCACAGTCCACATCGCCCGTGACATCACGGAGCGCAAGAAAATGGAGGAGCAGCTTGTGGTCACCGACCGGCTGGCTTCAGTTGGCGAACTGGCTTCAGGCGTCGCCCATGAACTCAACAACCCGCTGACCGGCGTCATCGGCTTCTCTGACCTGCTCCTGGAGAAAGAACTTTCCGATAACGTCAAGGAAGACCTGAGAATCATCAACAGCGAAGCCAAACGCGCCGCCCAGGTAGCCAGAAACCTGCTCGCCTTTGCCCGCAAACATTCCGAAGAAAAGAAGCCGGTCAATATAAACAATATCATTCAGGGAGTGCTGGAACTGCGCGCTTACGAGCAAAAGGTAAACAACATCGAGGTCAATACCCGGCTGGCGCCCGATATGCCCGAAATCATGGCCAGCGATTTTCAACTGCAGCAGGTCTTTCTCAACATCATCATCAACGCCGAATATTTCATGCTCCAGGCACACGGGAGAGGGAGCCTTGCCATTACCACCGAAAAGATGGACAATGGCGTACGGGCTGCTTTCGCTGATGACGGACCGGGAATTTCGAGAGAGAGCCTGAGCCACCTGTTCGACCCGTTCTTCACCACCAAAGAGGTGGGTAAAGGAACGGGGCTCGGCCTGAGCATCTCCTACGGGATAGTGAGTGAACACGGCGGCAGGATGTACGCTGAAAGCGTGCCGGGCAAAGGAGCCACCTTTATCGTCGAGCTACCGCTGCCGGAACCCCGCAAAGGCAGGCAAAAGAGGACACCCGGTCCTTCACCACAGTAAAGGAGGGAGAAATGGCGGCTACTCCATTTCTAATCCTGTTCTGGTCGGGACCAATTGGCATCGGCATTTTTCTTCTCTGCCCGGGCGCCATGCTCTGGCTGCTTGCTAAAGCCGATGAGATAAGCAAGCGCACGAAGGCAATGGCCAGGGAAAAGGGGCTGGAGAAGAAATAAGCAAGGCCTGCTCCAGCACAGGCCCGCCGGCAGCTCCCTAGCCAGTCACTCCTTCCACGATTTCAGGAATGCTGCTCTCCCACCCGGCAGGCACCAGGTGGATACCCTGGCACATGGGTTTCATCTGCCGCAAAACTTCTACCGAGATTCGGCGGCTTGCCTCAACCAGCTGTTCTCTGGATAACCCTTCCAGCTGGCTGATTATTTTGGGCGGCACGGTAACCCCGGGGAAATTGCTGTTCAAATAACTGGCCATACTGGCTGATTTCAGTATGGTGTGCCCGACGATAATCGGTACTTTAAACCTGCTCACCAGGGTGGCAAACCTCTCCAGCACTTCCGGGTCATAAACGGTCTCGGTGAGGATAAACTGCGCCCCCTGAGCAATTGCCTCTTCCATTCTTTCAAGCTGTGCCTCTTCGGAGGCCAGGCCCGGTGCAGCCACCATCCCGAAGCAGAACTCGGGCACGCCGTCCAGCGCGTGCCCGGCCACATCCCTCCCCTCAGTGAGAGCCGCCGCACACTGCACCAGTGAGACAGAATCAAGCTCATTAACCGATGCCGCCTCGGCATGGTCTCCCAGGAAAATTTCATCCCCGCAGGTGAGCACTATATTTTCAATTCCCAGGATGGCCGCCGCCAGCAGGTCGGACTGGACGGCCAGGCAGTTCTTGTCCCGGGCGCACAGTTCCATCATAGGTTCAATATGGCTCGTCTTCAGCAGGTGACAGATGGCCAGCGGACCCGCCCGCATCACAGCCCGGCGGTTATCACCGACGCTGATGATGTCAACGTAATCCTTGACCGAATCCACCCTGTCCAGAAAACTTTCCACGTTGGTCCCCTTGGGAGAATCAACTTCACAGGTAATCACGAATTTGCCGCCCTTAATCAAATCGGTAATACGCACTTTCTGCCCCCCGAGGTTATTTTTTCTCTTCCGGTGGTGGTTTTATTCCCGCCCGTCTGGACGAATGGTCCAAACCGAGGTAAAAGTTAAGCCAGGAAGAAGTGTCCCATAACTCCCAGTTGCACGGTGGCACGAAGTTATCGCCTATTTCCGCCTCTCTGCCGGCTGCTTTCAATCGCTTGTAGGCTCTGACCCAGATACATTTTCTCTCGTTGGGGTAGATTTCACACCACCCCTCATAACTGCCCCCGCAGGGCCCGTTCCGCTGGTTTTTGGGGCACTGGGAAACCGGGCATAGATAGGCGACGTCAAACAGGGCGCAATCGCCGCAGTTCATGCAGCTGAAAAGGATCACCTTGATTATGTGCTCTATATCGGTGAAGGCGAGGTTCAGTGCCCGGCGGGAATGGACAAATCTGGCGAAAGGTCTGAGCATTTTAAACCAGGGACTTTTCGGCTCAAAAAGCGTGGTGTGCGCCAGCCTGGCAAGGTAGTAAATAAGCGGTCTTGACGGCTTTTCCCGGCGGGGTGCCGGTTCTGGCAAATTCAGACCGGTTTTTTCGTCCTTCTGGAAGAAATAAAAACCGTTTTTCTGGGGAAAATCAAATTCAGGAACCAGGTCCCGCCAGTTTGGTGCCAGTTCTTCCCCGGTGCTGATGATGTGCTCCAGCATCTCGTAAGTCAAACCATGCCCGCCGATGTGAGCCCCGGCAAAACCCATGCCTTTGGCAACGGCATACAGCTTCGCTGCCCGCAGCAGGCGGTTCGCGCGGCCCTTGTCCTCCGCCCTGGCTTCCTCAGCCACCTTTGCCAGAAGCTCATCGGTGACCACCGCCCCGGGTATCTGGTTGGCATTCATCACCCTGGCGGAGCCATGGGGCAGAACGTAGATGTTAGCCAGTACCGGCACACGATAGCCATGTGCCTTGAGCCACAGCAGAAGTTCGTGGAACTTCCTGGCATCATAACCGAGCTGAGAGATAACGAACTCGGCCCCGGACTCTATCTTCTTCTTCAGCTTGTAGTACTGGCCCATCACCTCCGCCTCCGTCTGTTTGAACGGTGAAACCGCCGCCCCGGCAAAGAAGCTGGTTGCCGCCAGCGTTTTCTTGCGCCCCCTTACCTCGTGCTCCATCCCCCGGTTCATCATCCCCACCAGCTGCAAACCTTGAACCGAATCCAGATCAAAGACCGGACGTGATTGCCCCTGAAAGCCGCCGCTGGAGGGGTAGTCTCCGGTAAGCACGAGCAAATTTCTCACTCCCAGAGCAGCGAGGCCGTAGAGCAGACTCTCGAACTCATTGCGGCTCTTGTCCCGGAAAGCAAGGTGCACCAGCGGCTCTATGCCCAGTTTCCTGATCTCGGTGCACAGTATTTCCGTGGATATGGCCGGGTTACCGCCGGGATTGTCCGTGACGCTCACGGCGTGGATTTTGCCTCTCCTGGCAGCCTTCCGGGCATTGTCAATGATTTCTTCCTGCTGCATTTCAAAGGCGCCACGTCCGGCAACCTGTTCCCAGGTAACGCAGAAAGTGCCCGGGTCCAGGATAGCCTCTTTGAAAGAGTTAACCCTTTCTCTCAACCTGGAGCTTAACCGTTCCCTCAACCTCACAATCGGCTCAGCCAGGCGGGAAACTGCCTGGCCGTCAGCGCCTACCAGGGAGATATACTGGTCAGCCTCCACCTGCAGCCCCTCCTCCATGGTTAAGACCCGGCGGGACTGGCCGGCAGAGTCAAAGTCCACCAGCAGCAGCGGAATATTTTTGGTTATCCACCCATCGCGAAGCTTCTGGTGCAACGCGAAAGCGGTGCCGCGCGGCTCAATGTAACCCAGGACAATCATTCCCGGAAATTCCTTCCGCGCCTTCTCCAGGCCTTCTTCCTGAGTGGTAGCCTGAGTGACTTCAATATTCCCGCTCACCGCCTTCTTGACCAGTTCAACCAGACCTGGTTCACTGCTGATAACAAGCACTTTTTCTACTTCCATCTTTCCTGTCTCTCGCTCCATTACTTCTTCCGGTCTTTTTATCCCGGGGCTTTGCCCCTGCCCAGTATAGCACAATCCTGGCCCGCTGATAAGGACATGTAAGCCCCGGCCAAGGACTCCCCGCGGCCACCTTGACGAACGAATTTGGAAGAACTAACATATATGCGGAGCATGTCAGAGGTACCGGCGGGTAGTGCAAGATATTAAAGATATCATCAAAAGGTCACAGCTATTCTGGAGACTCTCCGATAACCAGGTGGATAAAGTTGCCGCGGTCTGCGAGAAAAAAACCTGCGGCATAGGAACGCGTATTTTCACTGCCGGCGATAAAGCACGCCATCTCTACATAGTCCAGAAGGGCCGTGTCTCACTTGAACTGATGATCCGGATTGGCTCGCGGACCAAAAGGCAGGTAACCATTGACACCATCACCAAAGCTCAGGTGCTTGGCTGGCCGGCACTTTTCCCGGAGAAGCCGGCCTACACCATGTCCGCCACCACCACCGAGGATACCGAACTGATTGCCTTGGACGGCGATGCTTTCCAGAAGCTGAGCAGAAATGATGCTGACCTGGGCTTCAAGGTGATGCGGGAACTGGTCATTCTGGTCTCGGGCAGGCTTGCCCATGCCACGGAAACGCTGGCCCACGTCCTGTCCGTAACCTCCCATGACCTGAAGGCGCCTCTGGCTACGGTAAAAAGTTCCCTGGAAGCGATAACCGGTGGCTTTGTCGGGAAGGTCAATGACAGACAGGAGGACCTGCTCCAGGGGTGCTCGCAACGCATCACCGACCTTTTGCACATGATTGATAACATTCTCGATATTTCCCACGTTGAAATCAGCCAGCTGGACTTCAGGAAGATTTCTCTGCGCGAGGTAATATTAAGCTCGCTGGGCGATGTTCAGGGAATGGCACAGCAAAAGGGGATAGAACTGCGGAATGAGGTGCCCGCCGGTCTGCCCCAGGTTGTCGGCTCATCAAATCGCCTGCGGCAGGTGCTCACCAATTTGCTGAGCAACGCAATTAAATTCACCCCCGCCGGCGGCGTGGTGACCATCGGTTCCCGGGAGACGGAAAACGTGGTTGAAATTGACGTCAAGGATACCGGGGTGGGCATTTCCCCTGAAGAGCTTCCCCGGATTTTCGATGATTTTTACCGCGGCATGAAAATGGAAGAGGTAGAAGGGGCAGGCATCGGACTCTCCATAAGCAAGAAAATTATCGAAGCACACGGCGGTTTGATTTGGGCAGAAAGCCCGGACCCGAAAACGGGAAAGGGCACCAGAATCGCTTTTAATTTGCCCAAGGTGTTACCTGACAGGGCGAAGGTAAAAGAGGAAGCCGCGGCGGCCGAAACGGCCAGAATACTTGTCGCCGATGATGACCCCCAGATGCGGAAAGTCACCACTCTGGTCCTGGAATCAGCCGGCTATCAGGTATCCACCGCCAGAGATGGTCAGGAAGCGCTCGCCATGGTGAAGGAGAAAAAGCCCGACCTGCTAATCCTGGATATCCTGATGCCGGTGGTGGATGGCTTTGACGTTCTCAAGCAAATCAGCAAGCAGCCCGCTCCCCGGGACGGCAAAGAGACGTTAATCATGGTTTTGAGCGCGGTCAAAGAGGAGAGCAGCCGCCGGCGTTACGAGCTGGAAACCGGCAAACCGCTCCCGATACACGGCTATCTGGAAAAGCCGGTTTCTCCTCCGGCCCTGTTACAGTGTGTGGAAAAACTTTTGCAGAGCAAGGCAAATCCTGCGGTGAAGAGATGACATATTGAAGGAGGTAAAGCAGTGGCGACACAAGCCAAGATACTGATAATCGACGATGACCCCGTATTGGTCAAGGCAACCAGCGCCGTCCTGGAAAGCAAGAATTACCAGGTTATCAGCGCGGCTGATGGTGATGAGGGTCTTCAGAAGGTCAAAGACGAAAAGCCTGACCTGATAATACTGGACATAATTATGCCCACGAAGGACGGTTTCACCGTTTGCGAACAGCTGAAAGGGGACCCGGAACTGGCTGGAATTCCGGTACTAATTATGACCAGCTTTGCCCAGAAGGGAAAGGGGACCAACATCCCCCGAAGCGCGGGATTCGCCCTGGAAGCGGAAGACTACGTTGATAAGCCGGTAAGCCCCGATGAGCTGCTGAGGCGGGCGGAGAAGCTGCTGAAGAACGCCTAGTTTTCCTGCCCTTATTTGCCGGGCAGGAGGTTTTGTCCGGGGAGCAGCTTCTTCCCCGTTTCCTGCCCCTGATTTGCGGTTCAATACTCCGCTAACCGAAAGGTTGCCCGAGATTACGGCTAATTATGCGTCTTCAACACCCAGGTCTTTGATGTAATCAACCGCATCCTGGATGGTTATTATCTTCTCAGCGTCCTCATCCGGTATCTCGATTTTTCGAGAAGGACTGCTAAATTCCTCTTCCAATGACATGATGAGTTCTACCAAATCCAGAGAATCAGCCCCCAGGTCCTCACCGAAACTGGCCGTAGGGACCACCTCCGCCTCCTCCACCCCTAACTGCTCAACAATTATTGGCTTTATTCGCTCAAAGATGCTCGCCACTTTCTACCCCCTTTCAAGGTCTTTCATCTTTCAGCAATAGCGCTAACTGAGCCTAAAACTCCATTGACAAACTTTGGCGAACTGTCGCTACCGAACTTCTTCGCCAGTTCCACTGCCTCATTTATAGCTACTTTAACTGACACCTTATTATCAAATAAAATCTCAAAGATTGCAAGCCTGAGGATATTCCTGTTGATTACCGATAGCTGCTCTATCGGCCAGGCAGTGGCGAACCTTCGAATATTACTGTCAATCCTATCCTTATTCTGGATTACCTGGTTTACCAGCTCGCGGACAAAGGTTTCGTTTTCCCCGGGCAATTCCGCCCCGGAAGTGAGGCGGTCCACCACTGCCGCCGCTTCATGTCCCGCCGAGTCAATCTCATATAACGCCTGGAGGGCAATGGCTCTTGCTTTCCGCCGTGCTCCGGTCATAGGTTGCTCCCAAATCCAGATTTAATATTATAGCATGTCAGCCCGGAGATATCAGTTTCGCCAGCTTGACACCCCGGGCCGGTAATTGCTACACTTTCTTTGTCCTCCGAGAATTATGACTCCCGCCGGACAGACAAAGCAGGTTGCAGCAGTGAACAAAATCGGCATCCTTTACCATCCGCTTGTTGCAGCTGCCCGCAGCAAGGCCGGGCAGTTACAGGACTTCCTGGAAAAGAGGGGGGTTTCTGTCTGGCTCTGTTCCGCGTGGGAAGGGGAAAAAGCTAAAGCCCGCTTAGATGGCACCGAGCTAATCATCAGCGTCGGTGGTGATGGCACCATCCTGCGGGCAGCCCATGTGGCCGCCTCCGGAATGACGCCCATTACCGGGATAAACCTGGGGCGGCTGGGCTTCATGACCGAGCTCAGCACCGATGAGGCGGAGGATAAATTACCAGACCTGCTGTCCGGTGCCGGGTGGATTGATGAGCGGGCCATGCTGAAAGCAGAGCTAGCGACTGAAGACGGTGAGTCCCCTCAGACGTTTCACGCCCTGAATGACGTCGTGGTAGCGCGCGGGTCAGTTTCCCGGCTGATCAGCATAGCCGTCAGCGTTGACGGGCAACTTCTAACCACCTATAGAGCCGACGGAGTGGTTATAGCTACTGCCACCGGCAGCACCGGCTACTCACTGGCAGCCGGCGGGCCCATCCTCTATCCCCAGTCCGATGATTTCCTGCTGGTACCGGTAATGCCCCACCTCAGCCCGGCTTATCCGCTGCTATTAGCCTCAACATCTGCCGTCCAGCTACGTGTTTCCACCTTTCATGAGGCAACGCTGAGCATCGACGGCCATATCAACCTGCCTCTCCCAAACGGCGCCATGATTGAGGTGCAGCACAGTCCCCGTAAAATTCGTTTCCTGAGAATCCACCCCCGGGACTCTTTTTACAGTTCCCTGGAGAAAAAGCTGAAAGGAAAACAACGGGTTGAAAATAATCGAAAAGGCCAGAATTAAGGACGTCCCCCAGATACACCGGCTGATTAACCTCTTCGCCGGGAAGGGCGAAATGCTGGGCCGTTCGCTGAGCGAGATATACGAAAACATCAGGGATTATTTCGTCGTCAGGGAGGGAAAACGGGTCATCGCCTGTGCGGCGCTGCATGTAGCCTGGGCAGACCTGGCCGAGATAAAGTCGGTAGCCGTGGCCGAGGAAGAGCAGCACCAGGGCATCGGTGCCCGGCTGGTCGAAGCCTGCCTCAATGAGGCCAGGGAACTGGGCATCCCCGTCGTCTTTTGCCTGACCTATAGACCAACCTTTTTTGAAAGGTTCGGCCTTTCTCAGGTGGACAAGATGGAACTGCCGCGCAAGGTCTGGACCGAGTGCTACCGCTGCCCCAAGTTCCCCGATTGCGATGAGGTAGCCCTTATCTGCCACCTGGAGGTCTAACTCCTTTGGAAAAAACTTTATCCAGCCAGATAGTTTATGATGGACGGGCGGTAAAACTGCGCGTGGACACCGTGCAAATGCCCGGTGGGCGGAAGACCACCCGGGAAATCGTCGAACATGCCGATTGCGTGGCTATTGTGGCTATTGATGCTGAAGGAAACGTCCTGCTGGTCAGGCAGTTCCGTAAACCGGCAGAGAAGGAGCTGCTGGAGATACCGGCGGGTGGCATTGACCACGGAGAAGAACCGGGGGCCGCCGTGCGCCGCGAGTTAATGGAAGAAACCGGTTACCAGCCGGAAAGGGTAAAGAGGCTGGGAGGCTTTTACTCCGCACCGGGCTATTGCAGCGAATACCTCTATCTCTACCTGGCTACCGGACTTACCCCCGGCCAGTTACACGCCGAAGATACGGAGAGCATCAGCCTGGTCCGGGTACCATTAGCCCGGATTCCCGCCCTCGTCGCTTCGGGCAGTATTTGCGATGCCAAAAGCATCGCCGGGCTGCTCATCTACCTGGAGTACCGTAAAGGACAAACGAAAAGCATCTAGCAAAGCTTATCGGACAGCCTTCGCCCGCCCAGAAGGTGCATATGAAGATGGGGCACCACCTGTCCCCCCTGCTCGCCAGAGCTAATCACCAGGCGATAGCCGCTCTCAGATACGCCTTCCTCCCTGGCAAGCTGATTGGCTACCCTGACCATGCGGCCGACCAGAGGCGTCTCCGTATCGTCCAGGTGAGCCAGAGAAGGGACGTGCTTTTTCGGTATGATAAGCACGTGAGTTGGCGCCAGAGGATTAATATCGCGGAAGGCAATTATTTCCCCATCCTGATAGAGGGTCTGGCTGGGGATTTTTCCATCGACAATCTGGCAGAAAACGCAGTCCATTCTTTAATTACCTCTCCCTCCGGAATTCGGCTTTCCCCCGCTCAAACAGGTCTTCTCCGTAAATATCATTGGCCACGATGGCGGGAAAGTTTTCCAGAGTAAGCTGCATGATAGCCTCAGGGCCTAAATCATCATAGGCGATAACCTCCGCCTTCTTGATGGCCTGGGAAAGCAGGGCGCCGGCGCCGCCTATAGTGACAAAATAGACTGCCTTGTACTTTTTGAGAGCCTCCCT
>CAZRBS010000018.1:0-23441 GCA_964598405.1 uncultured Dehalococcoidaceae bacterium | reverse complement strand
ACTGTGCCCGTCTCTGACATTCCCCCACCGTGGCCGGTCTGGTCACATCATTCGGCAGCGGGGCAATGACCAACTCCATAAATGACATCGCCGCTTCCGCCTGCATTCTAGCTATCGGCACCAACACCACCGAAGCCCACCCGGTAATCGGCTTTGAGATAAAGAAAGCGGCACGTAACGGGACCAGGCTCATCGTAGCCAACCCCCGTGAAATCGAGCTGGTTCGCCATGCTGACATATGGCTGAAGCACCGCCCCGGGACCGATGTCCCTCTGCTGATGGGGCTCTGCCGGGTAATCGTTGACGAGGGACTGGTTGATTCCTCGTTTATTGCCCGGCGCACCGAGAACTTTGACGCCTTCAAAGAGTCCCTCCAGGAATTCAATCCCGACCGTGTTGAGCAAATTACCGGTGTGCCGGCGGAAAAGATAGCCGAAGCTGCCCGCATGTACGCCACCAGCAGTCCGGCAGCCATCTTCTACGCCATGGGCATCACCCAGCATTCCCACGGCACGGACAATGTCCTCGCCATAGCCAACCTGTCAATGCTCACCGGGAATATCGGCAAGCCCGGCAGCGGCGTTAACCCGCTCCGGGGGCAGAATAACGTGCAGGGCGCCTGTGACATGGGAGCTCTGCCCAACGTCTATCCCGGCTATCAGTCCGTCACCAATCCTGACATCAAAGCCAAATTCGAGGCTGCCTGGGGCTGCACCCTGCCGCCGGCCAGGCCCGGCCTCACCGTCGCCGAAATTATGGAGGCGGCTTACCAGGGAAAAATCAAAGCGATGTATATCCTGGGGGAGAATCCGGTATTGAGTGACGCCCGCGCCCAGCACGTTGAGGAGGCGCTGAAGAACCTGGAATTCCTGGTGGTTCAGGATATTTTCCTCACGGAAACGGCGCGCCTGGCTCACATCGTTTTGCCCGGCGTAACCTTCGCCGAGAAGGACGGTACCTTCACCAACACCGAAAGGCGGGTGCAGATGGTAAGGGCAGCGGTAAAACCTGCCGGTGACGCCCGGCAGGACTGGTGGATTACCTGCCAGCTCGGTCAGAGGATGGGGGGCAAGGGCTTCGATTTCGCCAGCCCCTCCCGGATTATGGAAGAGATTGCCCGGCTCACTCCCAGTTACGGGGGCATCTCCCACCCCCGTCTCGACAAGGGCGGTCTGCAATGGCCCTGCCCGACCAGAGAACACCCGGGCACACCCATCCTGCACCGGGAGACCTTCACCCGGGGTAAGGGGCAGTTCATCCCCCTGAAGTACAAGCCGTCCGCAGAATCTCCTGACGCTGATTATCCGCTGCTTCTGACCACCGGCCGCAACCTGTTCCACTACCACACCGGAACCATGAGCCGCAAGGTAAAGGGACTGAACGTATTTAGCAGCGAAGAGCTGGTGGAGATGAACCCTCAGGATGCCTCAGCTCTGGGACTCACCGATGGTGAAAAGATAAGGGTGGTCTCCCGGCGAGGGACGGTACCGGCTAAAGTCAAGGTTACCGAGACCTCACCGGTCGGGGTGGTCTTTATGACCTTCCATTTTGCCGAAAGCCCAACCAATCAGCTGACCAACCCCATTCTGGACCCGGTAGCCAAAATACCCGAGTTCAAGGTATGCGCGGTGAGGATTGAGAAAAACGGCGACCTCGGCGTAAGGAAACCTGAAGAATAATATTACATCTCACAGCTACCTGTAACCCTGCATGAGTGAACGCTACAAAGGGGAAACCGCCATTAACAGATTCAGTTTTCGCTCTCTCTTTTCCGGGCTGGTGCCCTTCTTTATCATGGCACACCTCGCCCACCACCTTGTCACCGCGCTGCCGGTGCCGCTTCTGCCCTTTATTCGGGATGAATTTGCCCTTGACTATACCCGGGCCGGACTGGTCATCTCGGCATTCGGCATTGTCTATGGCGCCAGCCAGTTACCGGCCGGCTGGCTGGCAGATCGGATCGGGCCCCGCACATTAATTACGGCGAGTATCTGCGGCGTGGCCGTAACGGGACTCCTGAGCGGACTCTCCACAACCTATCTGATGCTGATAGTCTTCCTGATACTCATGGGAATACTGGGGGGCGGTTACCACCCGGCTTCCACAACCATGCTCGCGACGGTGGTCGAGCCGAAGAAGCGGGGGCGAGCAATGGGGTTTCACATGATTGGCGGCGCCGTCAGCTATTTCCTGGCCCCCCTCGCCGCCGCCGGTATTGCCGACATCTGGGGCTGGCGCGGCTCATTCATCACGCTGGCTGTTCCCACTTTCATATTCGGAATCATCCTCTCCATACTGCTCAAAAGAAGGGCACCCCCGGAGAAAGCGAAAGCTCCAACCGCCGGCAACCATGTCAGGTCACCGTTTCTGCCGGGACGCCTGCGCTACCTGACCACAATCATTTTCCTGAGCACGTTCACCCAGGCTGTGATTGTCTCCGTAGTGGCGTTTCTGCCGCTCTTCCTCGTTGACCAGTCCGGCATCAGCAAGGGGGCAGCAGCAGCTTCAGTAGCTCTTATCTATTCCGCCGGGTTGTGGGCGGGGCCTGCGGGGGGATATATTTCCGACCGCCTGGGCAGGCTCTCGATTATTCTTACCGTGTGTTTTATGAGCGGCCCCATCATTTACCTGCTGAATCTGGTGCCCTACGGCGCAGGTATCAACGCCCTGTTAATCATCATCGGCGCGGCGATGTATGTCAACACGACCGTTTCTCAGGCATATATCATTGACCGGACCACAGAACGCAACCGTTCGACCATACTCGGCATTTACTTCTTCGGCTCCATGGAGGGCAGCGGTGTCATAACACCTTTAATCGGTTACCTCCTGGACAAGGTAGATTTCTATTACGGCTTCACCGTTGTCGGCGCCGTCCTGCTTGCCGTAACCCTCATCTCTTCCGCAGTCCTGTGGATGCTCCGCAAGTGAATCACAAAATCAGCATAGCATCACCGAAGCTGTAGAAGCGGTATTTCCGGGCTATGGCTTCCTGATAAGCCCCGCTGATAAGTTCTTTACCGGCAAAGGCGGTCACCAGCATCAGCAGCGTTGACCTGGGGAGATGAAAATTGGTAATCATGGCATCAACCATGCGGAACTGGTATCCGGGCAATATGAACAGCTCCACCCGGCCGGCAAATGGCTCAAGCCTGAAAGGGCTGCTCAGTTGAGCCGCCTGTTCCACAATTCTCACCGTGGTCGTGCCCACGGCAACAATCCTGCGCCCCTCCCTTTTTGCCCGAGATAGCTGTTCCGCCACCGTCCGGTCCAGCATACCGTATTCGCTGTGGATGGGATGCTCCCGGGGGTCATCCTCCCTTACCGGGCTGAAAGTATCAAGCCCTACGTGCAGGGTAACAAACAGACATTGAACTCCTCTCCTCTCTATCTCCCCCATCAGTCCGGGAGTGAAGTGCAAACCGGCGGTAGTGGCCGCTACACTACCCGCCGTCCTGGCATAAACCGTCTGATACCGTTCGGGGCAGGACAGGGGGGCATGTATATACGGAGGCAACGGAATCTCGCCCAGTTCCGGCAGCGTGTTCTCATCGGAGAACCTGACCACCCTGACACCGCCCTGCTCTTCCCCAATTATCTCCGCCGAGACCTCAGGCAGATTTCTCCCCGCGGAACCACTTGACAGCGTAACCCTGGTGCCGGTATGAAGCCGTTTGCTGCGCCTGACCAGCGCTTCCCAGACATTGACATCGAGACGGCGCAACAGCAAAAACTCCACCCCGCCGCCGGTATCAGCCCGCCTCCCCCAAAGACGTGCCGGGATAACCCGGCTGTCATTAAATAGCAGAACATCTCCCGCCCGCAGATAGTCAACAATTTCAAAAAACCGGCGGTGCTCTATTGAACCGTTGCCGCGGCTGAGCACCATGAACCGCGACCGGTCTCTCGGCTCAACCGGAGCCTGAGCAATGAGCTCCCGGGGAAGATGATAGTCAAAATCACTGGTTCTCACAAACAATCATCGCTTCTCAAGCAAAAATTACCCGAACGGGGAAAAGGGGCTAAGCCACATGGAAATAATAGAAGAAAATGGGGCCAGAGTAAAGGCGGCATACAGGGCTTTCAGAATAAAAATGGCTGGCGGGTCTTTTCAACTCCTCAGACAAGTGGTCTGGGCATGAGTCCTGCCCGCGTCACTATTTCCTGAACGCTATCTTCCCAGCCCACCGCCATAATGTGAACGCCGTGGACGCCGTGAATTTCCTTGAGCTGCTCGATAATTTCCAGAACTATCTTTATCCCCTCATCCCTGGCATCTGCCGCCTTCTCCATCCGGGTAACCACCTCATCGGGGACAATCACGCCCGGCACGTAGTCCCTCATGTAGCGAGCCATACCGGCTGACTTTATCGGTATCAGGCCCGCCAGTATGTGCGTCTGCTTATCCAGTCCCCGTTCGGCAGCCATCTCCATCCATCTGGCAAATCTGGTTATATCATAAACAGCCTGAGTTTGAATAAAATCAGCCCCGGCTTTGACCTTCTTCGCCAGTCTGTGCACCCGGAACTCAAACGGGTCGGCAAACGGATTGGCCACCGCCCCGATAAACAGGGGGACCTCCCCGGAAATATCCTCGCCGGAGATGAATTTCTTCTCATCCCGCATATTTTTCAGGGTCTGAATCAACTGGATGGAGTCGATATCAAAAACGCCCTTGGTGGCAGGATGATTGCCGAATTTCTGGTGGTCTCCGGACAGGCAGAGAATGTTGCCGACACCCAGAGCCACCACCCCCAGCACGTCACTCTGAATAGCCAGCCGGTTCCGGTCTCGAACGACCATCTGCAGCACCGGGTCGATGCCCTGGCGCTGCAAAAGCAGACAGCCCGCCATGCTGGACATACGAACAATGGCGGTCTGATTATCGGTAACGTTGACCGCATCGCAGCAGTGACGAAGCAGCTCACCTTTTTTCTGTATCGTCGCGGCGCTGGTGCCCTTGGGTGGCCCGGCTTCGGCGGTAACCACAAACTTTCCGCTATTCAGGACTTTTTCCAGGTTCGTTCCTGCTCTCATCGCCATTGCCTCCTAAGAGATGCCGGTACACTCCGCCTCTACATCGCTCTTGCGGGGTCCCCCGGAAACGCTGACGCTCCAGTCCTTGACCGGCTCAATCTCCTCCATCTCACCTAACCGACCCATCGCCGCCAGACGGTCGTAAATCATCTGCCAGGCACAGGGAATATCCGAAGATATCTCACATTTGCCCTCCGATGACCCTCCGCAGGGCCCGTTGAACAGGCTCTTGGCACACCGGACGAGGGGGCATATCGCCGCCGTCCGCCCCAGCACGCAATTGCCGCACTGGAGGCAAACCTCGATAAAATGCCCCGGGCTTTCCTCCATGCCGATAAACAGGGTATTCAATGCCGGATAAACCGGCCTGGAGTCCTTCAGGTGAAGGCTGAGCATCTGCACGCCAACGGCACAGGTCATCGCCAGAAGACAATCAGCCGCTTCAATGGTCTCCGCTTCTTCCTGCAGGGCGTACTTGGTAAGCTCATCGCAGGCGGTGGGGATTACCATCCACCCGGTGACCTTTCGGCCGCTCGCTTCAAGCTCCCCTTTAATCTTCAGGACTTCAGACTTACCGCCGGTGTGACACATGGTGGCACAGGTGCCACAGCCGATAATGTATATCTTCTGGCATTTCCCGAGGTAGCGCATGATTTCTTCCGAGGGTTTCTGTTCCGTAATCGTTTTCATAAATGCACCCCCTTAATTTCCGGCGAACCGGCTTTCATAAGCATCTCTGAAATATTGCAGGCTGTCCGTTACCGCATTCGGCGCCGCCTGTCCCAGCCCGCACAGTGCACTGAGCGTCATGACATCGGACAGGTCTTTCAGGTCCCTGAGGTCTCCCGGCAAGCCTTCCCCCTGCTGAAATCTCTCCAGTATTTCTGCCATTACCCCGGTCCCCTGCCGGCAGGGAGTACACTTGCCGCAGGACTCCTCTGCCAGAAAGGCTATGCTCCAGGAGACAACATCGATTATGTCCCGGCTTTCATCGAACACCGTAACCGCACCGGCACCGAGGACACTCTCAAAGGCAAGAGGGGTGTCTACCTTCTCATAAGGCAGAATCCTCCCGGTAGCGCCCCCTATCTGAATCATCCTGATTTTTCCCGCCAGGGCCAGCTCCTCCACCAGCTCCCGGAGCGGGCTTCCCAGAACCAGTTCATAAACGCCCGGCTTCTGCACATCACCGCTTACGGAAAAGACCTTGGTGCCCTTGCTCCGCTCCGTCCCCATTTGATTGAACCAGCCAGCCCCGTTGAGTATAATCTGGGGGATATTCATCAGGGTTTCCACGTTATTGATTATGGTCGGCTTTCCCCATAAACCGGCGGTGGTGGGGAAGGGCGGGCGGTAGCGTGCCTCGCCCCTTTTACCCTCAATAGAATCCATCAGGGCGGACTCTTCGCCACAGACGTAAGCGCCGGCACCTTCCCGAATTTCGATATCGAAGCCGTCCAGAAATCCGGACTGCCTGACCTGGCGGATTACGTCCTGCAACAAATCGAGGAGGTGATGGTATTCGGCGCGGAGATAGATATAGCCCTTCTCTGCCCCGATGGTATGGGCAGCGATGGCGATAGCCTCAAGCAGGGTGAAGGGGTCTTTCTCCAGGATATACCTGTCCTTGAATGTGCCCACCTCGCCCTCATCGGCATTGCAGATAACGTATTTCTCATCCCCGGGCGCTTTTCTGGCGCCTTCCCACTTGATACCGCAGGGGAAGCCAGCCCCTCCCCGACCCCGCAGCCCCGAGGTTTTTATTTCATCGGTCACTTCTTCCGGAGTCATTTCGCGCCTGACTTTCTCCAGAGCCTTAAAGCCACCCCGGTCCAGATAGGTGGCGATGTCCCCCGGGTCAATCACCCCGCAATTTCTCAAAACCACCCGTGCCTGCGGCACCTGACAGCCTCCTTACAAAAAAGGTTTTTTATTTATAGCTCTTCAAAATCCGGGCTATTTTTTCCGGGGTCAGGCCGACATGGATATCATTATTAATCATCATGGCGGGAGCTCTATCGCAGAGGCCGATGCAGTTGGTCAGGTGAAAGGAGAACCTTCCATCGGCAGCGGTTTCACCGGGCATAATCCCGATTTCCCTCTCCACACTCTCAATTATGACCTGGCAGTGCTTCAGGTAGCAGGGCAGGCTCCGGCAGATTCTGATTACGTTCCTGCCCAGCGGCTTGACGGAGAGAAACGAGTAAAAGCTGGTGACCCCGTATACCTCATTTACCGGTATCCCCAGAGAGTCAGCCAGTTCCGCCATCACTCTTTCCGGCACATGACCAAAATTGTTTTGAGCTTCCTTTAAAAGCTCAACCAGTTTCTCCCGTCCCATGCCCGGGGTGGAAATCCCTTCCCGGCTCATCCCATTCTCCTGTCATTCATCTTCAGGCGCTCAGCCCTTGATAAACAGCGCCTTTCGTGCCCTTTCTTCTCCAGCCTTTAACGGCTTCCGCAGGGCGCCCGTCGGGCACAGAGCAATGCACTCGGTGCAGTCCCGACACGCTTCCCCACTCACCGGCTGGTCACAGCCGAAGATAACTTTACTATCGAAACCCCGGTACGCCATGCTGAACATCTGCTCCCCCTTCAGGTTCTTGCAGGCAGCGACACATCGCCAGCACAGGATACACTTTGACATGTCACGGATGATATGGGGGCTTTCATCTTCCACGGGGTAATAGTGCTTCCTGAGCCTGAAGCGGGGCAAGCCTACTTCCAGGTCGGCGGCAATTTTGCGCAGCTCACAGATGTTGGCTTTGTCACAGATTAAACAGGAATCGGGATGACTCGCCATCATCAGTTCTACGAGGAGCCGGCGCGCTGCCAGAACCCTGGGGGAGTGGGTATGGACAACCATGCCTTCAGCTGCCGGCGTATGGCAGGAGCCGACCAGGATTCTGGAACCCTCCACCTCAACCACGCAGAGGCGGCAGGCCCCCATTGGCGGTAACTCCGGGATATAACACAGGGTGGGAATATCAACGCCGTTCTCCCTGGCGACCTCCAGAACAGTCTTTCCCCTCTGTCCGCTTACCTGCGCCCCGTTTATGGTTAAAGCTACCTGGCTCTCCATCTTCCCCGCCGTAACCCATTATCTCAAGATTTCACACCCGCCGGTGCAATCTCAGTCCTCCCGGTCAAGCCTTTATAATTGATAAATGCTATCACAAAAATCTCCGGTCAGCAAGTTCTTACCGATGAAATATATGACCAGATGCTTGGCATTATTTTCCTCACTATGCTAAACTTCACCAGAGTCACACATGAAGATACTGGTCACAAACGACGACGGCGTATTCGCCGAAGGACTGTGGGCACTGGTCAGGGAACTGGCGGACTTTGCCCGGGTAACAGTGGTTGCCCCGGATAGAGAGCAGAGCGCCATCGGAACGGCGGTTACCCTGCGCCAGCCGCTGAAAATACGGCCAGTCAAGCCGGTGGTACCCGGAGTGGAAGCTTACTCGGTCGGCGGTACTCCGGCTGATAGCGCCATACTGGCTCTGGGCAAACTGCTGAAAAGCAAAGTAGACCTGGTTATCTCCGGCATTAACCAGGGCCTCAATCTGGGTGATGACGTGCTCATATCGGGAACGGTGGGCGCCGCCCTGCAGGGCTACCTGCACGGCTTCACTTCGCTTGCCGTCTCCACTGCCCGGGAAAACAGCCGGCACCTGAAGGCCGCCGCCAGGTTTGCCGCCCTGCTTGCGAAAAGGGTCGCCTCCAACTCCCCCCCGGACAACCTCTTCCTCAATCTCAACCTGCCCAATCTGCCGCCAGCCAGAATCGGCTCTGTCCAGATAACCCGGCTGGCTGACGAAAGCCATATCAATACCGTGGAGGAGGAAGAGGGCGATCAAGGAAAGCGTTACCGGCTGGTGCGTCAAAAATTAACCCCGGTAGCCGATGAAAAGTCAGATATTTGGGCAATTGAACAGGGCAATATATCCATCACGCCGCTGTCCATCAATCTTTTCAGCAACGCCCCTTCTCCCGCCCTGGACAAGCTGTGTTCCGGTCTCCTTCAGGAACTACAGGACTATTAGCTGGCAGGTTCCGGCAGTGCATTATATCGGCATCGACATTATTGAAATAGCCCGCATCCAGAAAACAATCGGTCGCTGGGAGGAGGTATTCCTGCGGCGGGTCTATACCGAACCGGAGCTTGAGCTCTACCGCAGGAAAACCCCATCGCTGGCGGCACGCTTTGCCTGCAAAGAAGCGGTAATGAAGCTGCTCGGCACGGGGAGAAATGGCATCAGCTGGCGAGAAATAGAGACCCTTTCTCAGCCCGGCGGCAAGCCCAAAGTCAACCTTTACGGCAAGGCACAGAGCAGAGCTGATGAGCTGGGACTGAAAGAAATCGCCGTTAGCCTCTCTCATTCCAGAGAATACGCCATCGCCTCCGTGACTGCCATTTCCGAAACACGGTGAATGGTACCGGCAGAACGAAAAGGTTCGGGCAGAAGCCCCTTTGACATCCGAACCTGAAGCTGGTAACTTTTAATGTGTTAAACCGCCGACTGGCAGATAGATGAAAGAGCCAACTGTAGAAATTGCCCCGAAAGAGCCATTGCCGTTCCGCTGGAGATACATCGCGCTGCCGGTCGCCCTTCTCTTCTTCTCCATAATCATCACCGCCTGTTTCTACCGCCTCCTCCCCGGCGAGGTAGCTTACCACTTCAAAGAAGGTTCGCCCGATAAATGGATGAGCCGCGGTGCCATTATTGCCTGGACGCTGGCACCACAATTAATTCTGACACTGATAGCCACGGGCATCGTCTGGTTAATGATAAAAATAAGCACCCGCTTCGCGCAAATAGATGTCAGCCGGGCGAAGAGATTACTATCAATTATGGGCAACATGGTTGCCCTGCCCCAGATTATCCTCGGCTTTGCAATGGTCGATATTTTCAGCTACAATTCTTATCAGGTACATCTTTTGCCTCTATGGCTATTCGCCTTAATCGTCATGGGGTCAGGCGGGATTGTTCTAGCTATACTCTTTATTCTCGTCATACGGCACGCTTTAAAGGCCGGCCAGACGTTACCAGGCAGAACTTTCAAGGAGCAACAATAATGGCAGAACAGACACGGGGTAAGGCCAGTATGGAGAAGATTGTTTCCCTCTGCCAGAGGCGCGGCTTTATCTTCCCCAGCAGCGAAATCTATGGCGGACTGTCCAGTTGCTGGGACTATGGCCCCCTGGGAGTGGAACTGAAGCAGAACGTGAAACAGGCCTGGTGGCGCTCCGTAGTCCAGGAACGGGATGACATGGTAGGGCTGGACGCCGGAATTCTGATGCACCCCCAGACATGGGCAGCCAGCGGACACCTCAAGCAGTTTGCCGACCCGCTGGTGGAGTGTAAAATCTGCCACTTGAGGTGGCGCACCGATGAACTGGGGGACAAGGTCTGTCCCTCCTGTGGCGGCGAACTAACCGAGCCGCAACTGTTCAATCTGATGTTCAAGACCTTTATGGGCCCGGTGGAAAAAGAAGCCAACGTGGTCTACCTGCGGCCGGAAACAGCCCAGGGCATCTTCGTCAACTTCCAGAACGTGCTCAACACCACCAGAAAAAGGTTGCCCTTCGGCATCGCCCAGACAGGCAAGGCTTTCCGCAACGAGATTACCACCGGCAACTTCATTTTCCGCAGCCGGGAGTTCGAACAGATGGAAATCGAGTACTTCGTCAAGCCGAAAACTGCCGATACCTGGTTTGATTACTGGCTCCAGGAGCGCCGCAACTGGTACCTGAACCTGGGCATCAGAGAGGAGAACATCCACCTGCGGCGGCATACCAAAGGAGAGCTGGCGCACTATGCCAGGAAATGCTATGACATTGACTACCTGTTCCCCATGGGCTGGGCTGAGGTAGAAGGAGTGGCAAACCGCGGCGACTATGACCTGTCGCAGCACTCCAGCCACAGCGGTAAGAGCCTGACCTGCCTTGACGAAGAGACACAACAACACATCGTTCCCTACGTCATCGAGCCATCGGCAGGGGTAGACCGCTGCGTGCTCGCCTTCCTGTGTGACGCCTATGACGAAGAGCCGGACAAAGACGAGCTGAGGGTGGTGCTCCGCTTCCACCCGGCCCTGGCACCAGTCAAGATAGCGGTACTGCCCCTGAGCAAGAAGGAAAATCTGGCCGGAGCGGCCCGGGAAATCCACGCTGAGCTGCGCCGGTGCTGGATGGTGCAGTATGATGATACCCAGAGCATCGGGCGCCGCTACCGCCGCCAGGATGAGATTGGCACCCCCTTCTGTGTTACCGTTGACTTTCAGTCGCTGGAGGACAACCAGGTGACCATCCGGGAGCGCGACAGCATGAACCAGATACGGGTACCCATCGCCGAGCTCAGGAAGACGCTGGCAGCCAAGCTTGAAGGGGAAGACCTGTTTGTCTTGCCTCCCGGCGGACAGATATGGAAAGAGGGCGGAAATGAGTAAATAGAGGGCATTAAGAGGGCAAAACCCTTCTGCTAATTACCGCTTCCTTACTAAGGGGAGGGGAGGATAAAGGAGAAAGCACAAAAATTTTACTCAATTAATGATATCGAATAATATTCTTGGAAAATAGCGGGTGTAATACAGTATGTTTAACCCTGGGGATGTTATTTCTTATCTAGATATGTGCGGTGTTGAAGGCGTGAATTTGCAGCGTGGAATGAATTATCACTTACGCGGCGGTACGAACGTCATGTTAATGAGTTTAAGACCTGGGGCTCCATATGAGGATGAAATAAAGGACAACGGGCGCATTCTAGTCTATGAAGGGCATGACGTTCCAAAGACACCAGAAAACCCCAACCCTAAAACTGTAGATCAAGAAATGAACACCCCCAGCGGTACATTGACTCAAAACGGTTTGTTTTACCAATCTGCAAAAGCCCACAGGGGCCAAACAACTCCAGAATTGGTCAAGGTATATGAAAAACTTCATGCTGGTATATGGGTATATAATGGTGTATTTAAGCTACTAGATGCCTGGATGGAAAGAAGTGGAAGCAGGCGAGTTTTTAAATTCAAGCTAGAACTAACCAAAAACCTAAGATCAGCTAGCAACAAAGATAACCAAGAAGTTTTCCTTGAACACAACAGGTTAATACCGCCACACGTTAAATTAGAGGTATGGAAACGGGACAAAGGAAAATGCAGAATTTGCGGAGAAAAAGATAACCTCCACTTTGACCATGTAATACCTTTTTCAAAAGGTGGTTCTTCTCTGGTTTCCGAGAATATACAGCTTCTGTGTGCCAGGCATAATATTGCTAAGCGTGACAGAATAGAGTAATAACTGCAAAGGTATTATATTGAAAATTCTTCACTTTGCTGACCTGCACCTCGGCGTTGAAAGCTACGGGCGCACTGACCCGTCAACCGGGCTGCCTTCGCGCTTCCTTGATTTCCTTTCCGCCCTTGACCAGGCGGTAGACTACGCCCTGAAAAACCGGGTTGACCTCGTCCTGTTCTGCGGTGATACCTACAAGACCCGTGAACCAAACCAGACCCAGCAGCGGGAATTCGCCAGACGAATCAGCCGCCTATCCTCACACAACATCCCCGTATTTCTGCTCATCGGCAACCATGACCTGCCCAACGCCATCGGGCGGGCAACCGCCACTGAAATTTTCGATACCCTGTCCATCAAAAACGTCTATGTGTCAAACCGTCCTGACGTTTACCGCATCCCGGTACGCAGCGGTGCCGTCCAGGTCGTCTCCCTTCCCTGGCCGAGGAAAAGCGCCCTGCTGAGCCGGGAAGAGACCAGAAGCCTCGATTTCGACCAGATTAAACAGAGGTTGCAGGAGGCGCTGACCAGAGCCATCGAGATTAATGCCGCCAAGCTCGACCCCGCCCTGCCCTCCGTACTCGCCGCCCACGTGTGGGTAACCGGCGCTCAGGTGGGCTCGGAAAGGCTGATGACCATAGGGCAGGAGCATGCCCTGCTGCTGAGCAACGTGGCCAACGCGGCTTTCGATTACGTAGCTCTGGGGCACATCCACCGCCATCAGATATTATCTGACAGCCCGCCGGTGGTCTATGCCGGCAGCCTGGAGCGGCTGGACTTCAGCGACGAAGAGGATGAGAAAGGGTTTTATCTGGTTGAAATTGACTCCAGCGGGGCAACCGGCAAAAGGCATGTCTCCTTCGAATTTCACCCGGTAAAAGGACGCCGTTTTCTCACCGTCAGCGTCCCTGTAACGCCGGAGGACACCGACCCCACCGCCACCGTGCTCAAAGCCATCGCCGAGCAGTCAGACAAGATACCGGGAGCCATCATCCGTCTGAACATTACCCTGCCCGCTCAGAGTGAAGGGCTGCTCCGGGACGGCGGCATCAGGGATGCCCTGAAAGAGGCTCACCACTTCACCATCGCCCGGGAGATACAGCGGGAAACTCGCCTCAGGCTGGGGCAGTTCACCGCCGAAGAGATAACCCCTCTTGACGCCCTGAAAGCCTACCTGGAATCACAGAAGGTCTCCCCGGAACGGGCAAAGGTTCTGCTGGAATACGGGGAAAGGTTGATACGGGGGAATGAGAGAGCAGAAGAGGGCTAAAAGGCCCTGACGGAAGCGGGGAGCCGGGAAAGGCTTCGCCCTTTTTCTTTTACCGGAGATTAACCACATGCTATACTATCTCATGGGCAGCGATCTGGAGATGGCCAGATGACGCCAGAGCCATCAAGACCCTCATCCGATTACACGGTGCAGAAAAAATAACCATCAACAGAACCAGCAAGGAGGCTAACCATGAGCAGCACTCAGGAAAACCTGAAAGCGGCTTTCGCCGGCGAAAGCCAGGCCAACCGCCATTATCTCTTCTCCGCCGAAAAGGCTGAAGCAGAAGGACACAGGCAGATAGCAAGACTGTTCCGGGCGGTGGCTGAGGCGGAAACAGTCCACGCCCGCAATCACCTCAGGAATCTGGGAGAAATAAAATCAACCGGGGAAAACCTGCAAGCCGCCATCGGCGGAGAACATTACGAATTTACCAAGATGTACCCCGAATTCATCGACCGGGCCAGAGCCGAAGGAAACCGGAAGGCTGAGGTCACCTTTGATTACGCCAACAAGGTCGAGAAAATTCACCACGGCCTCTACGAAAAAGCGCTCAAAGCCCTTGAAGCCGGCCAGCAGATGGCAGAGAAGCCCTATTTCGTCTGCCCGGTCTGCGGCTACACCGTGGAGGAACAGCCCCCGGAAAAGTGCCCGATATGCAATACGCCGGGCAGCAAATTCCTGCCCGTAGAATAAAGGGCTGACGGGTTATCTTAATCAGGATTAGTTGTGGCAGCTAGAACTTTAATGATTCAGGGCACGGCCTCAGCTGCGGGCAAGAGCGTCGTGGTTACCGCACTGTGCCGTATCTTCAAACAGGACGGGTTGCGGGTAGCGCCGTTCAAGTCCCAGAACATGGCATTGAACTCCTTTGTCACCAGCCGGGGAGAGGAAATGGGGCGGGCCCAGGTGGTACAGGCGGAAGCCGCCGGCCTGGAGCCGGAAGTTGACATGAACCCGATACTGCTCAAGCCGGAGGCCAACACCAGGTGCCAGGTCGTGGTCTCGGGCAAACCGCTGATGACCGTAACCGCCGGAGAGTACGGACATCATGCTGACACGCTCCTCCCCGTGATCGAAGAAGCCCTCGCCCGCCTGCGCTCGGCGTATGACATTATCATCATTGAAGGAGCCGGCAGCCCCGCAGAGATAAACATCAAAGAAAAAGAAATCGTCAATATGCGCATCGCCCGGATGGCTGAAGCACCTGTGTTACTGGTCGGCGATATTGATAAAGGGGGAGTCTTTGCCTCTCTGGTCGGCACCCTGGCCCTCTTGGACGAAGCGGAAAGGGACTGCGTCAAAGGCTTTATCATCAACAAGTTCCGGGGAGACGTTACATTACTGCAGCCCGGCCTGGACTACCTGGAAAAATATACCTCGCGGCCGGTCGTCGGCGTTGTCCCCTATTACCGCCACATCCTTATTCCCCAGGAAGACTCGATATACCAGGAAGAGGTGCCAGAAGCAGCCGCAGACAGCGAGACGGTTAACATTGCCGTCATCCACCTGCCCCGCCTTTCAAACTCAACCGACTTTGAGCCACTGCAGCAGGAGACCGGGGTAAAGGTGCGCTACGTCAGGACTGACCGGGAGCTGGGCCACCCCGATGCTATCATACTGCCGGGCAGCAAGAGCACCATTGCTGACCTGGCTTACCTCTGGCAGAGCGGGCTGGCGAAAAGCATAACCAGACAGGCGCGAAATGGCACGCCCGTGATTGGCATCTGCGGCGGTTTCCAGATGCTCGGCAGAATGATAAAAGACCCCCACCGCGTGGAATCCGATGAAGATAACGTTGAAGGGCTCGGTCTGCTGGATACGACCACCGTTTTCCAGTCCCGGAAGATCACCCACCAGGTCAAAGCCAGAATTCTGACCGGCGGCGGCCTGCTGGAAGGTATGCAGGGAGAAGAGGTCACCGGCTACGAAATTCACATGGGACAGACCATGGGCCATAACACCAGAGCGCTCTTCTCGGTTGCCCCCCGAAATAAACGCCAGAGTGACTACATCGATGGGGCGATGACTCCCGACGGCCTTATTCTGGGCAGCTACCTGCACGGGCTGTTCGACAACGCCAATTTCCGCAACGCTTTCCTGGCCAGATTGCGCCAGAGAAAGGGACTTCCTTCCCTGCCGAAGCAGCCTCCGGCCAGCCGCCAGCAGCAGTACGACGAGCTGGCTGACCTCGTCCGGCAGAGCCTCGACCTGAAGCTGATTTACCGGATATGCGGCCTGGAAATCTAATCCTCAAGAACAAAGAGCTCCTCTATGCTCGCCCCCAGGGCTCTGGCCACATTATGAGCCAGTTTCAGAGAAGGGTTATATTTACCCTGTTCCAGAAAGACGATGGTCTCCCGCCTGACGCCAACCATTTCCGCCAGTTTTTCCTGGGTTAGATTGTGTCTCGTCCGGTACTCCTTTACCCTGGATTTCATTCCCGTCCACCGCCTTTCACCGGGTCCTGCCGTACAGCCCTCTGATGAATATAACCAGACTGCCGGCAGCCCCCACGGCAAACCCCAGAGGGGAAACGAAAACGGCAATGACAAAGAATACCGGCTCCTCTACCTCAAACAAACCGCTCAGGGCGTTGTGCAAAAAGACGCTGATAACAAAGGCTCCCAGGGATGTCCCCGCCGTCAGCAGGAACAGCTTCAGCATTTTCAGTTCTCCCTGCCCCAGGCCAGGTCCCACCCGGTCATAGAAGAGATAAGATACCAGATATACCGCACCGGCGGCGACAAATAAACCGCCCAGAACGTGCACGGTATCAGGAGCCTCAATCAGCCTCACGCTGAAGGGCAGCATCAGGAATACCGTGGCGATGGCGAAGAAAAGGAACCCGTTGCGTACTGCTTTACCGGTGTTTTCCCGCACCCTCTCATCAATTGGAGGCAGTTTTCTTCTCTTCAGCAACGCCCACAGCTCGCGGTAACCCATGAGCAATGTCCCGGCGACAAGGGCAACCGCCACGTAATAAGCCTCCAGGGAAACGAGCACCACAACCAGCACCAGAGCAGTAACGGAAACAGTCAGCAGCGCTTTTTTCGTCCTCACATACCACCCCTGTAATCAGATATACCGGACGTTATATATTTCTAACCTACAACGCCTCCTCAGTTTTGTCAAGCCCCCGTCCACTACTTTATCGGCGTGCAATATGGTATCATTGAAACCGGGAAACAAACAGCCTGCTGGAACGGAGGAGCCGATGCGGCGTTATTCAACTTTTATCCTGGTTGCCCTTGCTTTCATAGCGGTCTCCGCACTGTTATATTTCATCCACTACCTTATCTTCCGGGACGTCCACCACATCTTCATATACATGGTTGGAGACCTGGCCTTCCTTCCCCTTGAGGTATTCCTCGTCGTGATCGTAATCGAACGCATACTCGCCCGACGGGAAAAACAGTCAATCATGAACAAGCTCAACATGGTCGTAGGGGCCTTCTTCAGCGAGGTCGGCACGGAACTCCTCCAGAGGCTCCTCGGTTGCTTTACCAAAAAAGCGGAGATTGGCCAGCAGCTCAACATCGACAATAGCTGGAACCACAGCGATTTCAAGAAGGCGATGGCCTTCGCCAGAGCTCTGGAAGATAAGCCGCACTGCCTGGACATAGACCTTGAAGCACTGAAAGCCTTCCTCATGGAAAAGCGGACTTTCCTGCTGGCGCTCCTGGAAAACCCCAATCTTCTGGAGTACGAGAGTTTTACCGAGCTGCTCTGGGCTACTTTCCACCTTGACGAGGAGCTCGAAGCCAGACCATCGGTAAATAACCTCCCCGAAACCGACCTCGAGCACATTGCCGGCGACATCAAGCGACTGTATGGTCATCTGGCAGCCGAGTGGGTCGCCTACACCGAGCACCTGAAAGCAAACTATCCCTTCCTCTTCTCACTGGTAGCCCGGACGCATCCGTTCCAGGAGCACCCGTCAGCCGTGGTAGCGCCGTAGGGCCTGCCGGGCAACCAGCCGCGGTGCGCACCTCTCCGGTAAAATCATCGCCGCATGGTTAAATTCCGGGGCTTGACCACTGGACAGATAAACGCGTTATGTTGTAATCTTTCGGAGAGAGGTGTCTGATGCCAAAGTGCCCAAACTGCGGTCAAAAAACGTCCAGAACCGAAGACTGGGCCTGCCAGCTGTGCGGTTATCCTCTGCTATCTCCGTCATACAAAAAAATACCCAAGACCTACAGGCAAATCCGGGGAGATAAACCATCCGGGGCAAAAACACCGGCCACGGAGCCTGAACCTGAGCTCAAACCTGACCCAGCGCCGGAACCGGAACCCGAACCCAGAACTGAGCCGGAACCGAAGACAGAACCCGGGCCCGAGCCTGAACTTAAAAGTGCGCCAGAGCCACCGCCTGAGCCGGAGCCTGAACCTGAACCCAAACCTGACCCAGCACCGGAACCGGAACCCGAGCCCAGAACTGAGCCGGAACCGAAGACAGAACCCGGGCCCGAGCCTGAACTTAAAAGTGCGCCAGAGCTACCGCCTGAGCCGGAGCCTGAACCCAAACCTGACCCAGCACCGGAACCGGAACCCGAACCGATGCCAGCACTGGAGCCAGACCCGGCATCAGGAGCGTTCACGGCAACCGTCGCCCAGTTAAACGCCGCCTATAACACAGACAGGACAGCCATAAACCAGCAGCTCATGAACAAAGTGCTCAGGGCAACGGGAGTGGTCGACAAAATAGTAATCAGGGAGCATCTTGATATCCGGTACATCCTGCTTGCCAGCACCCGGGGGCAGGACCGGTGGAGCGTCCGGTGCACCTTTGGCAACAGGCAGAACTCTCAGCTAAAGGGGTTGACCGCCGGAGAGACGGCCACCGTACAGGGCGAATATGCCGGCTACGAAAGAAACATTATCCTGAAAGATTGCGTTCTGATTTAATGAAGCGGGCAACATCGAGGTCTAGCCGCTTCGCCGCCTCAGCCAGTTCTCAGCCGAATTACCGGCCCAGGGCATTTTGAATTTCACTCCCTGATAGGCCTTGACCATCAAAACTATCCAGAGCACGAACATACCCGCCGAGATAATCCAGGCAAAAACGCCGCCGATAACCGGTATCCAGCCAAGAACAATGGCGGCAATATGCAGGACGCCAAAAACATAAATCGACTGCATCGCGTGGAAGCGGACAAAATCACTTTTCTGCTCTATCAAAACAAAGACGAGACCGCTCACCCACCCCAGGACATAACACAGGAGCCCGGCCACATTTTCTGCCATCCCGGTAGAAGACTTTTCCATCTGAGCACCCCCAAAAGCGTATTTCAGGACAAGGATACACCGCAAACCGACCAGTGTCAATGCCGGGTAGACAGAATGAGCGACAAAGAATATAATCACAAGTAGTGATGAGTTCTCAGCCTAAACTGCACACCCTGTTTAGCAGGCAAGAGATAGCAGCCACCGTCAGCCGACTCGCCGCTGAAATAAGCCGGGACTATCATGACAAGAGTCCTCTCCTGATAGGTGTCCTTAAAGGCTCTTTCATGTTCCTGGCCGACCTTGTACGGCACCTCGATTTTCCGCTGGAAATAGATTTCATCCGGCTGTCCAGTTACGGCGCCGGCAGGCAAACTACCGGGAAGGTGGAAATACTGCAGGCTCTCCACACACCGGTCAAAGGCAGAGAGGTACTGGTGGTTGAGGATATAGTGGATACCGGACTGACCACCGCCTTCCTGATGGATTACCTGCGGAAGGAAAAGCCCGCCTACCTGAAGCTATGCGCTCTAACCGACAAAGCTTCCCGGCGGCGGATTCCGGTTACGATTGATTATCTGGGGCTTACCGTTCCCGATAAGTTTCTGGTGGGTTACGGCCTGGATTTGGACGAGAAGTGGCGCAACATACCGGACATATGTTTTATAGAGGATGAAACCCGGTGTTAACCAGACTAGCGCGACTAATCGCTGTAGCCAGGGGAGAACGTCCGGCTGACCTTATCCTGGCGAACGCCGGGATAGTCAATACCCTCACCGGCGAGCTTGAGGCAGGCAACGTTGCCATTTGCGGCGATAAAATTGCCGGCGTCGGGGACTACCGTCAGGCAAAACGGGTGCTGGACTTAAGCGGCAAATTTCTGGCACCGGGACTGATTAACGGTCACACCCACCTGGAAAGCTCCATGCTTGATGTTGGTCAGTACGCCCGGGCGGTGGTGCCCCGCGGCACCCTGGCTGTGGTCACCGACCTGCACGAGATTGCCAACGTCTGCGGGCTGGAAGGGATGCGTTATGTGCTGGAATATGCCAGGAAGCTACCTCTAGACCTGTTCCTGATGGCTCCATCCTGCGTGCCCGCTACTCACCTGGAAACCTCCGGTGCCAGCATCAATGCCCGGGAAATTCGCCAGATTCTCAGATGGCGGGAGTGCATCGGCCTGGGCGAGGTAATGAACTTCCCCGGCGTGCTCGGCGGTGACGCCAGCATACTGCGGAAGATTTCCCTGGCTGAAGGGAAGATAGTTGATGGCCACGCCCCGGACGTTACCGGGAAAGACCTCGCTGCCTACGCTGCTGCCGGTATTGGCTCTGACCATGAGTCCGTATCCCTCGCCGAAGCCGGAGATAAACTGAGGCAGGGAATGTTCGTCATGATTAGAGAGGGGTCTTCAGAAAAAAACCTGGACGCCCTGCTGCCCCTGGTCACCGACAAGACTTACCGGAGATGCTTTTTCGTCGTTGATGACCGCAGCTGTGCCGACCTGCTCCACGACGGCGACATCGACGCCGTGGTGCGGAAGGCTATCCGCCAGGGGCTTGACCCGATACGGGCAATTCAGATGGCAACCATCAATACTGCCGAATATTTCCGCCTGAACAGGCTGGGTGCCATAGCCCCGGGTTACTTCGCCAACTTAATCGTGCTCGATGACTTGTCTGACCTGCAGATAGACAGGGTCTTCTACCGGGGGCGCCTGGTTGCCGGGCAGGGGGAATCACTGTTCACCCTGTCCCGTCCTGATGACAGGAGTATAACCGATACGGTCAACATTAAACCTTTCCCGGCCGAGGCCCTGAGATACATGACTTCAGGAGGTGTCATGCCGGTCATCGAAGTTGTCCCCGGCCAGCTCACCACGCGGAAAAAAATGGAAAAGACCAGGGTTGTGGGCAGGGCCATCATGCCCGATACCCGACGGGATATCCTGAAGCTGGTAGTGGTGGAGAGACACCACGCTACGGGCAACATCGGCCTGGGACTGGTCAAAGGGTTCGGGCTGAAAAAGGGGGCACTGGCCTCCTCCATCGCCCATGACTCGCACAATATCATCGCCGTCGGCACCAACGACGAGGACATATTCGCTGCCATAAAAGAGATTGAACGCCTGCACGGGGGTCTGGTATTATCAGTCGGAGGTAAAATATCTGCCAGCCTGGGGTTACCCATTGCCGGACTACTCTCCGATGAACCGCTGGAGACCGTGGTCGATAAGATAAACGGGCTGGAAAAGCAGGCTAGAGATGCCGGCGTCAGGCTATCCGCGCCCATGGCTGCCCTTTCTTTTCTCGCCCTGCCCGTTATCCCCGAAATCAGGCTCACCGACCTGGGACTGGTAGACGTGAATCAGTTCAAGTTAATCAGATAAGAGCTGACAAGGAGATTTAACATGCACTTTACCAGACAGCAGCCAATCTTCGAGCACCGGTATGATGCCGGATGGCAACTTGCCGCCAGGCTCAGCGAATACAAAGGACAGAACGCCATCGTCCTGGCCATCCCCAACGGCGGGGTTCTGGTAGCCCTGGGAGTGGCTCTAGCACTTGATGCCGAACTTAATCTGGTGGTATCCCGCAAGATTCCCCTGCCCCTCAGCCCCGAAGGAGGCTTCGGCGCGGTAACCGATGACGGCACCACCATCCTCAATGAAGAGGCAATAAAGAGATTCAACCTGAGCCCGCAGCAGATAAACTACCAGGTCAGCCGGGTAAGGGCTGACATCCGCCAGAGAAGCCTGCTCTATCATAAGGACATGTCACCGTCGGCGATAAGCGGCAAGACGGTCATAATGGTAGATGACGGCCTGGCTTCCGGTTATACCATGATGGCAGCGGTAGAATCAATACGCCACCGCCAGCCAAGGACAATCACTATCGCCGTACCGGTGGCGGCGGCGGCGGCACTGAAAAAGGTGGAGAAAATTGCCAACAAAGTGATAGCCTGCGTTGCCGGGTTCGGGCCGGAGTTCTACGTATCGGACTTTTACCGCTACTGGCATGAGCCCACCGAGAACGAGGTAATCCAGTGCCTCAGGGAATGGCAGTTACGGCACCTGAAATCAATCATCAAACCTCTGGAGAAAAAATAGCCCGGACTATTGACAGACCGGCAATATTGTGCTACTTTTCCATCCGCCAGGAGTGAAACAGAGGAGAATACCCCCGGAGCAAACCGATATGTCAGCGGTTTCGAAGCTCCCTGACACCAGTTCACAAGCTGACCAGTAACCTGTATTCCCGTACACTGAAAGGGGCAAAGCCAAGACACTCTGCCCCCTCAAGTTTTGCTTCAACAGGTAAGGTAATAAGAACCGGTTGCGTCCGCTTCTAGCCTCCAGCCATGCCCCCGTCCACCCCCAGCACCTGTCCGGAGATATACCTTGCCTCGTCGGAAGCGAGGAAGGCTACCGCCTCCGCCACGTCCCGGGGGGAGCCGAGGCAGCCGAGCGGGATGCGCCTCATCAGTTCCTGCCGCTGGTTCTCTTCCAGCTGCTGCGTCATCCTGGTGTCAATAAAGCCGGGAGCGATGGCATTCACCGTGATGCCCCGCGAACCCACTTCCCGGGCAATGGTGCGGGTAAAGCCGATAACCCCCGCCTTGGCCGAAGCGTAGTTGGCCTGCCCGGGGTTCCCGATGATACCGACAACGCTGGAAATGCTGACAATCCTGCCCCACCGCTGCTTGAGCATGTGCCTCAAAACAGCCCGGGTGCAGAGAAAAACGCTCTTGAGATTAACGCTCAACACCGAGTCCCATTCCTCTTCCGACATCCGCATCAAAAGCTGGTCGCGGGCGATTCCGGCATTATTCACCAGGATATCAGTCCGTCCGTAACGGGAGATTACCTCGTCCACCAGTGCGCCCACCTCTGAAGCCGAGCTCACGTTCGCCGGCACCGCCAGGCTCTGCCGGTTCATCGCTCTGATTTCCTCGGCAACCGGCTCCGCTTCCGCTATATCACTGACCACCACCGCCGCCCCCGCTTCAGCCAGCCTCAGAGCAATAGCCCGCCCTATACCGCGGGCGCTGCCCGTAACTATGGCTACCCTGTTGGAAAGGTCCATTACCACCCCCTATTTTGATTCTTCGCTTGCCTCAATCAAGCCCGTAATAGCCGAAGCATCGCCGATATTCATCGTCTTCGCCTCCCTGTCTATCCGCCTGATCAGCCCGGTCAGCACCTTGCCCGGCCCAATCTCGATAAAAGCAGACACTCCTTCGCCTATCATGTACTCGACGGAGCGCTGCCAGCGGACGCAGTTACACAACTGCCTGAGGAGTTCCTCTTTGACCGATTCAGCAGTGGTCAGCGGCTGAGCGGTGGTGTTGGCGATTATGGATACAGCCGGTTCACGGAAAGAAAGAGAGGCAATAATGGAAGTCATGCCGTCAACCGCCGGCTGCATCAGCGGCGTATGAAAGGCACCGCTTACCGGCAACGGGACAACACGGGGGGCGCCTTTTGCCCTGGCCAGATCCATCGCCCGGGCTAGATTCTCGCGCGCACCGCTGATTACCATCTGCCCCGGGCAGTTGATGTTAACGATACGGGTATCAGTCTGCTGACATACCTCAGCCAGCAAA
>CAZRBS010000017.1:8124-24080 GCA_964598405.1 uncultured Dehalococcoidaceae bacterium | reverse complement strand
CGCAGTGGAAAGAGGTGCTGGTGAAGCTCACCATGTCCCACACCAAAGAAGGTATTGACCGGGCTGACTACAAGATGGACGACCTTTTCAACGGGCTGATCGCTATGCCGGTAAAGCAGGTAAGAGAGTTTTATGATTTGCTGCTGGCCGAACTCAAGAGCGATGAAAACGTGCCCTATTTCATCTGGAAGACGATAGAGACCTGGAAGGAAACGGCAGTCGGTGTTAGCCAGGAGACTGAGGCGAAAATGTTACAGGCTGAGCTTGCCGGGGAACTGGCGAACATACTGGAGCCGGATTTGAAGCCACAATTGAAACAGGCGCTGGCTGATTCTCTGAAGTGGAAGTCGCCTGTGGTGCTGGAGAAAATACGCGGGGCGGTTGGCACGGGAAACCGACCGAGCCTCAGAGGACGGGAGTCGTGCCTGTTCTTGGAGGTCGACGGCAAGGAGTATATGCTTTAGTAAGCATTGAAGAATGTCAGGAGGATTAAATGCAGAAGGATAGCGGTAAGAGATACTGTATATATGCCCGGGTATCCACTGATGAGCAAGCCGAAAGGGACCTTTCGATTCCTTTCCAATTGGAGAGGTGTCGCTATCACGCCCAGGGCATGGGTGGCGAGGTGGTCAAAGAATTCGTGGACGCCGGCGAAAGCGCCCGGACTGATAAGAGACCTGAATTTCAGAAGATGATAGATGCCGCCAGGAACAGAGAGTTTGACGTAATACTTGTACACAAGTTTGATCGGTTCGCCCGCAACGACTATGACTTCATCATCTATGAGAAAGAGCTCGAGGACTTGAGTATAATCGTAGAAAGTGTGAGCGAACCTGGCGACGCTTCAACTCCGGCTGGCTACATCGGACGACGGATGATGCAGGTGATAAGCACCTGGTACTCCAAAAATCTGGCCATGGAAACTAAAAAGGGAATCGAGAAGAAGGTAGAAAATGGTGGTTGGCCGAGACTGGCGCCTCTGGGCTATGTTAATAAGCGCGATAAAAGCACGGCCTGGGTGGAAGTAGACCCTGTGGTGGGCCCACTTATTACGAAAGCCTTCGAAGAAATCGCGACCGGAAGTTGGACGCTGAAAGAATGGGCTGAGCATGCTTACGGCGTTGGATATCGCGGCCGCAAGGGCAACCGGCTGCCGGTCAGCTCATGGAGCCACATCTTTAACAATCGCTTTTACGTGGGGGAAGTCTACCTGCGCAGAGGGGATGTTCCTACCAGGGGTATTCACCAACCGCTAGTAGACCCGGATACTTTTGCCCTGGTTCAGGAGGTGCTGAGAAAACATGATAATTACAAACAGCGTACCCAGCGTCACAAGTACCTTCTTCAGGGGCTGATTCATTCGGTGGAAACACTGAGTCCCTGTCAGGTTGAAACTCATCCAAAGAAGAAAATAAGCTACTACCGCAGCAAGGGACAGGTGGATGGGAAACAACTCTTTTATAATACCAAGGTCATTGATCCTCAGGTGTCGGAAATTATGAAACACCTTACTATTACCGATGAAGCGGTGCCCGTACTAGAAAGGGAACTCACGACGTGGTTTGCTAATGAGGATAACAGCGACCAGGAACTGAAGAATGCTGAGTCCAGGCTGATAAAACTACATCAGATGGAGAAAAATCTTCAGAGATTAGCCATAGAGGAAGGTATCTCTTTTACAGATTTTAGGGAACATCGAAATGAAATTGAGGCAGAACGAGCCAAGTTAAACGACCTGATTGAAATGGTTAAGTCCAGACGCAACCTGGTTAGGGCGGACTTTGAGATAGCCCTGCACCTGGCGAAGCAACTGGGTTTTCTTTTTGAGAAAGGGACTTTCGCTGAAAAAAGGCTGCTCTGTGAAGTCGTTTTCAAGCGTGTGTACATAGAGGATGGCAAGCTAATCAAAAATCCCGAACTTAACTCGCCGTTCGGGCTTATTTCCTCTCTAGCGAGTGGTTCGGGATGCTTCCAACTTGGTAGCGCATACCGGATTCGAACCGGTGATCTCCTCCTTGAGAGGGAGGTGTCCTAAACCCCTAGACGAATGCGCCCCGAACCGCAATCACATAAAAACTTCACAACTTCGGTTACTGGAAAAGTTTATCATATCCAGCCCGCAGGGAACAAGTACCCGCGCCACTGAAATGCCATCAGCCCCCGGACGGCTCTGCCGGTTATCCCCTGCCGTTCGCTGTTTCAAACCGGAATAACCCTTATAATATCTTTACTTTTCCTGTATAATAATTAAAGTTATGCGAAAATATTTGACAGTAGCGGGAATAATATGGGGAGTCAGCCTCGGGATACTGCTGACGAAATATCTGATTGATAGGGCCGGGCCGCGTTGCCCCGTCTGTAATAGCAAGCTCATTATTTATGAAAACCACGCCAAATGCAGTGCCTGTGGTGTAGTCCTAGAATTCGAATAGGCGCAGCCCACAAAGCCCCGCTATCCGCCAGACTTTTGAAGCCTATCGCACCGGGTGATAGCGTGCAGTTTTAAATCAGTTCAATCATGCAAATTCAAAGTCAAATCATAACCGCCCTGGCACACCTGGGATACAAACGTCCAATCTTTAATAAGGCAAGGGAAGTAGCAACCAGAACGGGCAAGCCTCTTCTCAACGTGGGCTGCGGCTCAGCTTATACCAAACACAGTGATGTCAACCTGGACATCAGGAAAAAGGAAGTGCCAAATTTTGTCAGGGGAGATATCCAGGATTTATCCATGTTTAAAGATAAAGAATTTGGCGCCGTGTTTGCCAGTCATGTGATAGAACACACCAATAACCCCGATGCAGCCCTGAGCGAACTACACAGAGTGGCTGACAACGTTTTTCTGATTACTCCCTTACCCTTCTGGCCTTCGGCATGGCTTGGCTACGGGCATAAGTGGCTATTCTGGAAAGAGTCAAAAATCTGTAAAGTACCAAAGGTGGTCCGTTATTTTGTGCGCAGTGCAGTACTTTCTTTCCTGAAGATGTCCCGCCTGATGGAGTCAATTAAAGTCAGGGGGAAAAGCCAGCTTCATTTCAAGAGGGCTAAATAACGCCGGTTCCAGCCTGACTCACCATCTTAGCTCCGCCTCATTGAGCGGTAACTCTGAGGCCGTAGACTGCTTCAGATAAGCGTCCTGAACCCCTGAACAAATTAATTAGGGTATTTTCCCCTATCAGACCTTAGGAATATACAAATCATCCGGCCCCTGTGCGGAAACCTTGAGGTCTGGCTGGTTTTCACTGACCAGTTCGATGACCGTTTCCGCCCATTTTATCTTCTTTATGGTTAAATCAATATGGGCGGCATCCGCAGTCCACGGTGCGTAGAATTTGCCCGCAGACGGCGCCGGCTCGAACTTGAAATAGCAGGGAGAGTAGAGCCGGGCAACCTCCGGCGCATCATAAAACCTGTTCGATCCCCCGAAAGTCTCAAAAGGCCAGATATAAAAATCTATGGGGGTATTCACTGCCTTTCTAATGGAAGCTAACTGTGGCAGGGTTAAATCGGCTATGGGGTTAAATGAGGTGGCTCCCAGCACCTCCATCATCCTGGCCCCGGCAGGTGAACTTATTCCAGCCCCCACGGAAATTTTCACCGCCGCATCTTTGGGAAAGTTACCCTGCTCCCGCATGGTATTAATCAACCACATCAGCCACGGGTCATATAGCAGGAACCCTCTTATACCTATATCATACATCCGCATAATATCGGCGATGACCTTGCGCAGTTCATCTGAACCCCGGTGATTATAGGGGGCGCAGCCGGAGCCTTCCTCGGTAAGGAACTGCCTGCCTATGTCCCAGGCATTGCGCGGACCGGGAATGGCGATTACCTCCATCCTGTCTTCAGCCGCCATCTGGGCAAAATCCTTCAGCTCCTGCCTGTCATATAATGTTCCGCCCATGTTGAACGAAATAAGCCGGTGCACCGGCACATCGCGTTTCTTTCTCTCCGCAATTAACGCCTCCAGGATTTTTGGCCCTTCAATCCCTGACATCTCAATCCGGTAAGAAGCCCCGTCCGGAAAACGTTTTTTGCTCGAAGTCAGGTTATAGTCATCCCGCCCGGGAATACCGGCTTTTTCCATATATTTGGAAACATCATCTAATTTCATTTTAAACCTCCGCTTTTCCTGGCTGGGGACTCAGGAACCATGTCTAACTTTTACGGCCTGATTTGATTCCCGGATTGCGTAACTTACTTGAGAAGCCGGAATTGCAACTCACCAGCCACAGCTATTATATCAGCTCCTGTGCGGAGCAACAAGCCGGTGTGCCGGCTCTCACCAAGGCAAGCCACATCCTATTGACCTTTGAGTCACTTTTCGATGGAAAACGTAACCGCGCACTACGGCTAACCCTAACCTCAATAGGCAGGCTGGTTCTAACAGGTACAGGTTAATCCTGTAGCTCTGTCAGGCGGGATTCAATTAACCACAGCTTTGATTGTACCTCATCTGCTCGTCTCTGGCAGTCTCTAACCGTCTGCTCAAAGTCGATAAGCCGGCGTACAAAACAGGGCTCACAAAGAGTCGCTTTTTTCAATTCTACCCCACAATCGAAGCAGGTCAAGGGCGTGCTGGCACCTTTTGTTCTTTCTGAACTATTTTTCATATCTCGTTAATGCCATCTGATAAACCTATTTTCAGTAAAGTCTAATCTAAATATAACGTTTTTTCGGTTTCATTCAAGTATCTACTGGACACGTTCTAAAGGTACAGCCAAGCCAGAGGATACGGCCGGGAAAGAATGGTAATAGTAGCGATGAAGGTATCGTGATATAATACACGGGGAATTTGGCCAAAAGCCGGGCGGGGAGAATAGGCAAAGAGGTTTGCTAAAGCATGGGTTCCGTCATGAATAGGCGTAAACAGTTAGAGCACAGTCTGAAAGAACGTGTTAAAGAGCTTCAGTGCCTTTATAGCATTGCCCGCCTTGTTGAAAACCGATATATTACCCTGGATGAAGTATATTCAGGAGTGCTAAGACTTACTTGTGCCGCCATGCAGTACCCCGAGGACGCCTGTGGCAAAATCACCATCAATGGAAAAAACATCGAAACGCCGAACTATAAAAAAACCAAGTGGTGTCTCTCTTCCGACATAATAGTTGAAGGAGGAGAAGTCGGCGATATAACGGTTTGTTATCTTAAAGAAAAGCCGAAGGTTAAGGGAAGCGCCTTCTTAAAAGAAGAAAGGCTGCTACTTGACGCCGTTGCAGAACGGCTGGCAAGAATTACCGAACATGTGAAGTCAGAGCAAGCACTTGAGAATTCAGAAAGACTCTATCGCCTGCTTTTCCAGGAAGCTGGAGAGGGTATTTTCCTCCATGACCTGAAAGGGAATATTACCATGGCAAACCAGGCAATGGCAGAACTGAGCGGTTATTCGTTTGCCGAATTGATGAATATGAAGATATCAAAACTGTTTTCCGGGCCAAGCTTCGAGACTCTGACAAAGATCCAGAAAAGCCAGCTTGAAAACAGGGATGTGAGTACCGGCCAGCGTTACCAACTGCAGATGATAAAGAAAGATGGTGAGAAAAGGACTGTTGAGGTATCAACCAGATTGTTAACGGGCAGCAATCGGCCTCCGCTCAGCCAAAGCATATTAAGAGACGTAACCAGGGAGAAACGGATTCAGCAGAACCTAAGAGCCTATACCAATAGAGTTATTGAGGCGCAGGAAGAGGAACGCAAGCGCATCGCCAGAGACCTCCATGATGAGACGGCCCAGGCCGTAGCCAGCCTGGGTATGGAAATTGACGCGCTAATCAGGGCAAAGAGAGGTCAGCTATCTCAGGAAATCGTAAACTATCTGGAAGAACTTCATAAAAGGGCTGATGATATTTTCCAGGGAGTACGCTATATGAGCCAGGCTTTGCGGCCACCTATGCTGGAAGAACTGGGCCTGTCTGAAGCAATTCGCTGGCTGGCCCATGATACCGCTGACCAATATGAAATCAATATCCGCTGCTATATACAGGGCACTCCCCGGGGACTCACCCCGGAGATGGAATTGACCCTGTTTCGAATTGCCCAGGAGGCGCTGACCAATATCGGTAAACATGCCCGGGCAACCAAGTCAGTAGTCCAGCTGGACTTTAATATCGAGAAAATTAGATTAACCATCAGCGATAACGGCCGTGGCTTTGAACTGCCTGAAGAGCCTGAAAATCTTGCTCTCTCCGACAATATGGGGTTAGTAGGGATGCAAGAAAGGGCCTGGCTTATTGACGGCACACTGCTATTAAGCTCTGCGCCAGGTAAAGGAACAACCGTAACACTGGAGATACCGCATTAGATACAACTAACCAAAAGACCGGGCTCTGGATTCCTCTGTAGAGGCGTTCAGGCAAATTCATCGGGGTTTTCCGTTTGAATGTCACCCAGTGTTAAAAAACCGGCCTGCAGTCCATTGATGACGGCTTCGATTCGCGAGGCCACTCCAAGTTTGGAAAAGATATTGGCGAGATAACCCTTCACCGTGCGCAGGCTGAGTCCCAGCTCCGCAGCGATATTCTTGTTACTCATGCCGTGCGCTACCAGCTTGAGGATTTCCAGTTCTCTGGTCGATAGCTTTTCCCCCGCCTCCAGGAATACTGGCTTCATCGGGTAGCGGGCAGCCTGTTTTAAGAGCAGCTTTGCCACCGAGGGAGACAGAATGACGGTACCGGAGACAACGCTCCTGATAGCCTGCACCACATCTTCACCGAAAACGCTCTTTGTCAGGTAACCGGCGGCTCCAGCCTGCAGGATACTCAGGACACGGTTGTTATCACTATGTACAGTCAGCACCAGTACTATTATGCCGGGGTTCGCGGCCTTGATCTGACGGGTTGCTTCCAGCCCGTCCAGTTTGGGCAGGCTGATATCCATGATTACGATATCAGGCTCCATCTCTCTGGCAAGCTTAACCGCCTCCTCGCCATCGCTAGCTTCAGCTATAACCTGAAAATCAGGCTGGCGCTCTAAAACGCCTCGAACCGAGCTGCGAAGCAGGGGATGGTCATCAACCACAAGAATAGTCTTTTTACCTGATTCGCGTTGGATAGTAGCGGCAGACAAATCTTCCTCAGACATAAATCCAACATATATTCTAACCCAGTTGCGATACGGGTTACAAGCAACCGTGTACCTGTACTTTTGGACGGTACCGCAGGACTTCGGGACACGGCCGTTGGATACTTGGAGGTGAGACAGCGTCATTGTAGCATATTTACTAGAGGATGGAATACTTGGCTGCGAAAGGTTGGTCTGAGAACTCGCTCATCTGTAATCTGGTAGCGAGATTGTCTTGTTCCTTTGTTTAAAATGTCGTGATTGTTTGCGCAAAAGTGCGAGTGTGCTGGTGGAGAAGTCCAGTGCTCCTGCGGAAGCTTCTTCCTTCAAATAAAGTAGAGCTTCGGGCACGAACGGGTGCTGAGTTTTTAGCCATCAGGTGAGGTAACGGTTGGTAGAGAACAGAAAGCTCCCGGTGGGAAACCTCTTGAGGGGAATAACGGAAATAGTACCGGGTCACTTCCCCATAGATTCATGGCACCCCATACTTCTCGAAGTTCCAGATGGCGGCTCGAAGAAACACATTAGTGGCAGGTTTCCGAACCTGACCGGTTCATCCGCAAACCAGGTGAGGTGGGACAGTTCCAGGGTAATCAGCCTCCCGGTATACACCGATGGAGCAAAAGAATGCGAGCCGTGTCCCCTGAGAAACAGCGAAACACTGCGTGAATCTGCCGAATCAATGCCATGTATCAGCGTAGCTGCCAGATATGACGGGTACTACTGTGACCAGAGGAGAGCTCAATCTGTCTCAGTCCTGCCCGTATGGCCTGATGGCACCTCAATGCTGCTGGACCTGGATTGGTATGAAGGGTCCCTCGAAGACTGCAGCAATCCGGAATGGGTGATTCAGGCATCTCCCCGCGTGCTACTAAGAGATGGTGTGGACAGATTAAGGATGGCTTGCCGCCGGCGCCCGGTGTGGGAGGATTGCCTTTTCTACGTATATGTCATCCCCGCTTTCCTGGGCACGAGTCTTCTCGGCAGTGGTAGCGAAAACCCGAGCAGGGTCTGGCAAAAAGCCTGGAAATGCGCCAACCACGGAGAAATACTCAGCGCCCTGGGTAAAATTGTGGCTACCGTCATGAATTCAGAAATTGGTATGGAGTTAGGGATCAATGAAACTGACTGAAAATAGAAGCAACGGAGCTTTGCTCCCCATGCTGCGGGATATCCAGACAGAGTATGGCTATCTTCCCGAGGATAAATTGAGGGAAGTCGCAGAGATGCTCGGCATGTCCCTCATCGATGTCTATGGTGTCGCCACTTTTTACAAATCCTTCAGCCTCACGCCCAGGGGGCGCCACACGATCAAGGTCTGCCTTGGTACGGCCTGTCATGTCAGAGGGTCTAACAGAATTTGCAAAGAAGTTGAGCGGAAACTGGGTATCAAGCCCGGGGAGACAACCGAAGATGGAGAGGTATCTCTGGATACGGTGATGTGTCTCGGATGCTGCGCAATAGGGCCGGTGGTTGTCGTAGATGGCAGATACTACGGTAAGGTAACGACGCCGAAATTAGAGTCAATTCTGGGAACAGTCAGGAGTGAAGTTTATGCCTTCTAAGGTAAAGGCGGGTAAAATACGAACCGCCAAGGATTTAGAAGAGTTAAGAGATAAATTAACCAAGAGCAGGTCATCAAAGGCAACGTGTATATCAATATGTGCTGGCACAGGTTGCCATGCTGCTGGAAGCAAGGCAGTCAGAGACGCTTTTATAGATGAAATCGAAAGACTAGAACTCCATATAAATGTGGAGCTAAAAGAAACGGGGTGCCACGGTTTCTGTGAACAGGGACCAATTGTAGTTATTCGACCAAAGAAGGTCTTCTACCGGCAGGTGAACCCTGAAGATGTCCCCGAGATTGTCTCTGAAACCGTGTCCAAGGGTAAAATCATTGAACGTTTACTCTATGTGGACCCGGTGACAGATGAAAAAATTGTCTATGAACCCAGTGTCCCTTTCTACAAGAGACAAACACGAATTATTTTGGGTAATAGCGGAGAAATAGACCCCGCAGAGATTGAAGATTACATCGCTGTTGAGGGTTATTCTGCCTTGAGCAAGGCTCTTTCTCAGATGTCTTCAGATAAAGTAATTGCCGAGATAAAACAATCCGGTCTGCGCGGCAGGGGAGGCGCTGGTTTTCCCACCGGGGCAAAGTGGGAACTTTGCCGGAAAGCTGAGTCAGATATCAAGTACGTTATTTGTAATGCTGACGAGGGAGACCCGGGCGCATACATGGACCGCAGTTTGCTGGAGGGCAATCCCCACAGCGTAATTGAGGGCATGATAATAGGTGCCTATGCTATAGGAGCATGTGAAGGTTTTATATATGTCCGTGATGAGTACCCGCTAGCGGTGAAGCACTGCGAACTGGCAATTGAAAAAGCAAGAGAGTACGGATTCCTCGGCGAGAATATACTGGGCTCCGGTTTCAGCTTTGATATAAACATATCTTTGGGGGCAGGTGCATTCGTCTGCGGAGAGGAGACGGCTCTCATCGCTTCGATGCAGGGGGAAAGAGGTACGCCGAAACAGCGGCCTCCTTTCCCGGCTCAGAGAGGACTCTGGGGCAAGCCAACCAACATAAACAACGTAGAGACGTGGGCCAATGTCCCTGTCATAATCTCAAAGGGAGCTGGCTGGTACTCAAAAATAGGAATCAAGAAGAGTAAGGGCACCAAAATCTTCTCCCTGGTGGGTAAAATAAACAATACGGGCCTGGTTGAAGTCCCCTTCGGAACCACACTTCGCGAAATTGTTTATGATATCGGCGGTGGGATCCCTCGGGGCAAGAAATTTAAAGCCGTCCAGACCGGGGGACCTTCCGGTGGTTGCATCCCGGCTTCTCTCCTTGATTTACCCATAGACTATGAAAGTCTGAAAGAAGCGGGGTCTATTATGGGTTCAGGCGGGATGATAGTGATGGACGATGATACCTGCATGATTGATATTGCCCGCTACTACACCAACTTTCTTAACGATGAGTCATGCGGAAAATGCCTGTCCTGCCGCAAAGGTACCCAGAAGATGTACGAAATCCTGACCGACATCTCGGAGGGAAGAGGTAAAGAAGGCGACATTGAGCTGCTTGAGGAACTGGCTATTGTTACAAAAGATACTTCTCTTTGCGGCCTTGGCCAAACAGCCGCCAATCCTGTCCTGGCCAGCATTCGCTATTTCAGGGAGGAGTATGAAGAGCATATCAAAAGACGCTATTGCAGGGCGGGAGTATGCAAGGCACTGGCCAAGTCCCCGTGCCAGAATGCCTGTCCAGCAAGAATAGATGTTCCGCGCTATATCCGGTTAATTTCTGCAGGTAAGCCAGATGAAGCAGTAGCCGTGATTCGAGAAAAAGTACCCTTCCCGGCTGTGCTCGGTTACGTTTGCCTGCATTTTTGTGAGGCTAAATGCCGCCGTGGTCTAATCGATGAGCCATTAGCAATAAGATTGCTAAAGCGCTATGCCGCTGAGAATGACAGCGGACTGTGGAAAAAGAATTCCAAAGTGTTACCTCCATCGGGCAAGAAGGTGGCCGTAGCAGGCTCAGGGCCAGCAGGACTAACGGCAGCGTATTATTTAGCCAAGCTAGGGCATAAGGTAACGGTGCTTGAAGCTTCACCGGTGGTCGGTGGCATGATGCGGCTGGGGATCCCAGAATACCGGTTACCGAGAGAGGTACTTGACAGAGAGATTGAAGAAATAAAGGCGGTGGGGGTGGAGATAAAGACAAACAACAAGGTCGAGTCATTGGATAAGCTATTTGAGCAGGGCTGCGACGCTATTTTTGTCAGCATAGGCGCTAATCGCGCTATAGATATGGGAATAAGTGGTGAAAATACTAAGCCTATATTGGATGGTGTGAATTTCCTAAAAGCCGTTAATCTAGGTGGGAAAGTAGCTATTGGAAGCAAGGTGGCAGTGATAGGAGGAGGTAACGTAGCCATTGATACTGCACGAACCGCTCTTCGTCTTGGAGCGAAAGAGGTAAGTATTATCTATCGCCGCACGCGTACCGAGATGCCAGCTAGCGCTGAGGAAATACATGAAGCCCTTAGTGAGGGAGTGAAGATACTTTATTTAACTGCACCGTCTAAGATTATTAGCGTTAATGGTAAGCTAAAAGTAGAGTTTATCTGGATGAAGTTAGGGGGAATAGATGAAAGCGGAAGACGGAGACCTGTACCTGTAAAGGGCAGCGAATTTGTTGGTGAGTACGACACTATAATAAAAGCTATCGGAGAGCGCCCCGAAGTTCCTGATGGCTATGCGTTATCCACGGGAAGCGGGGGAGGAATTGCAGTGGACCCTGATACACTGGCTACCTCAAGAGAAGGGGTATATGCCGGAGGTGATGCTGTAACCGGGCCGGCGTCAGTAATAGGAGCCATCGCGGCAGGACGACAAGCAGCTATATCTATAGACAAGTACCTCGGTGGCAGTGGAGATATAGAAGAACAACTAGCACCCCCGGAAGAGATAACACCTTTCACCATTGAAGAAGGAGAGCGGTATCGCCCGCTGATGGATATGTTGCCACTTGATAAGAGACATAAGAGCTTTGCTCAGGTAGAGCTTGGTTATGATGGAGCCAAAGCAACTGAAGAAGCCACACGGTGCCTGAGATGCGATTTAGAGGAACAATAAACTGGCAACGGAAAAAAGTAATACGGAGACAGGGGTGGGGAAACAGATGGTGACACTTAGAATAGATGGCCTTGAGGTTAACGTTGAAGAAGGCTGGACGGTACTGGAAGCGGCAAGGTTCTACGGGATTGAGATACCTACCTTCTGCTACCATGACGGGCTCTCGGCATGGGGCGGCTGCCGCCTCTGTGTCGTGGAAGTAGGCGAAGGGGAAAAGACAAAGCTGGTCAGTTCCTGCACTTATCCCGTGAACGAAGGGCTTGTGGTCAGAACCAACACCAGAAGGGTGATAAAAGCCAGGAAACTGTTGGTTGAGCTCCTCCTTTCAAGTTGCCCGAGCTCCAAGACTATTCAAGACCTTGCCGCAAAACTGGGCGTTCAGGAAGTGAGGTTTAGAGTAGAAAATGACGACTGCGTCTACTGCGGTTTATGTGTCAGGATTTGCGCCGAGCAAATGGGTGCCAAGGCAATTGGTTTTGTAAATAGAGGAGAGAAAGTCAAGATAACGACCCCCTTCGACCGTCACTCAGATGTATGCCGCCATTGCGGCGCCTGTATGTATATTTGCCCGGCGTGTCAGCTGCGCTGTCAGGGCACAGAGCCCCCAGGCGTGGTCTGTGGAAGCTGCCTCAGTGTGCAGCCAACATGCCTTGACTTCTATCCTGATTACATGTGCTACATGGGGACCACGGGCAACTGCGGAACCTGCGTCAGAGAGGAACCTCAGAAAAAGGATAAATAGACTTGAAAAAAGAAAGACTCTGCAACCAGACAAAACTTCAGGAAAAGGGGTGGATAAATGTCCTTATCTAGGATAAATGCGTCTGCGGCTACGCTAACCAAGAATAGAACCGGAGATTCTATATGCTCTCTCAGCGGTATGTGTGCTACGTGTATAGACGGCTGTATCGGCATGTGTGAAATCGGGAAGTCAGCCTACAGAGGAACAGAAGCAATATACCCGCAACCGTTCGGCATGGTCTCAACCGCTGCCGAAAAAGAGTACCCGCTGGACTTGTCCCACTTCACAATTTTGGGGACTACGGTAGGAGCGATGGGCATTGAACCGGACCCGGACAAGGCTATCTTCACCAATGTAAACTTAGAGAGGGAGATAGGGCGGAATGGTGATATAAAAGTTAAAATGCCGGTGCTCATTGGTGCCATGGGTTCGACCGCTATCGGCAAAAATAACTGGGAGGGGCTCGCCATAGGAGCGGCTCTAACCGGTATTCCGCTCACCATCGGGGAAAACGTTTGCGGCATGGACCCGGCATCAGAGATAGCCGATGGTCAGGTAGTTAAATCCCCTGAGCTCGAGAGAAGGGTGAAACTATATAAAGACTGGCAACAGGATGGCTATGGCGTGGTAATCCTGCAGACCAATATCGAGGATACCAAGCTGGGAGTTGACAAATACGCCATATCGGAACTGGGAGTCGAAGCTATTGAACTGAAGTGGGGACAGGGAGCCAAAGACATCGGTGGCGAGGTTAAAATTGAGGAGTTAAGCAAGGCGCAACTGCTCAAACAGAGAGGGTATATCCTGCTCCCTGATCCGGATTCGGCAACAGTGATTGAAGCATTCAATCAGGGAAGATTCCGGCAATTTGAGCGGCATTCCAGAGTGGGTATGGTTACGGAAGAATCATTTCTGAAAAGAGCAGAAGATATTCGCCAAGCCGGTGCCAAGTACATAACGTTGAAGACCGGAGCTTACAGACCAGCTGACCTAGCACGGGCACTGAAGTTTGCTTCAAGAGCAAAGCTAGACCTCTTGACAGTGGACGGTGCCGGTGGCGGTACGGGTATGAGCCCCTGGAGGATGATGAACGAATGGGGTATCCCGGGAATACAGCTATGGTCACTGCTGATTAAGTTTGCCAAGAAATTAGCCGATAAAGGCGAATACCTGCCGGATATTGCCCTTGCGGGTGGGTTCATACTTGAAGACCAGATATTTAAGGGGCTGGCCCTTGGAGCTCCTTATACCAAACTAATAAGTATGTCCAGAGGTCCTCTGGCAGCCGCTATGGTGGGGAAAACCATCGGCAAGCGGATGGCAGAAAAGCAAGTGCCAGTTTATATCGAGCGCTTTGGCGTAACCCCTGAAGAAGTTTTCGTGACGGCACCAGCATTAAAAGAGGCCTTTGGCAGTGACTTTGAGAACATACCCACCGGTGCCCTGGGTCTGTATACGTACATGCAAAGGATTGCCCAGGGTTTGCGTCAGATAATGAATGGTTCGCGCAAATTTTCTCTGGAATACATTGCCAGGGATGATATTGCTGCCATTACGGAGGAAGCAGCGAGGGTCAGCGGCATTCCATATGTGACCGAAGTTGATGAGGAAGAAGCGGACAGAATTCTGAACTCCTAAACAAAATAGTCCAGATAAAATACTACGGGTTCTTTTAGCAAAAAGGAAGAGGCTCAATCTGTATACTAACTCATTGAGCCCGGTGATAGTAAGCTATGGTGGCATAGCTTACTATCACCAACCGCCTGCCTCCAGAAGTAATGTTCTGGAGGCAGGTTATTTAAAATTGTGCCGACCAGAACTTCATCTGACAACCGAGACCTCTCCGACAGTATTATCTATCGGCTGTAACCTGCCCAGTACCTTGCCGTCCGCCAGTTTCTCGCTGCCCTGAAACGTCTGCCATGGCGTCTTGCCAGAACAATCTTTCCCGGAGTGTGTCCGTTCCGTATCATACTCCTCTATCCACCTGTCCGCATTTTCCGGTATCTCCTCCAGGCTTCCGTCCCTCGGTGTACTGCCTGGCTTTCATGAGTCCTCCTGGTTTCTTTATTATACCGGAAGACCCTAAGGCAGGGCGTAGCTATTTCCGGGGGGAGAGGTCAAGTAAACCTCTCCGGATTTCAGCAGGTGTTTTCTCCACCGCTGAGCTCAAGGGCATGGAGCTTTCACATAAAGACCAGGAAGCGCTTCGGAGAGAACTTAAGAAATATCTTCAGTTGCGGAGCCCAGATGTCAGGGGAGATTGGCGATTTGCTATACGGTGGCGGGCAGAACGTCTTGTGCTACGGGCTCTAACCACCAGCCAGGAAAGCGTTTTGTCATATGTGGCAGCCCATGCGATAAGGCATCCAGCAAGAAGTGGGGTTGACAGGTGAATGGTTATGGTGTATTCTAATTATGGACATAAGTGCAAAATAAGTTGATTGAGGGCTTAAGCCCATAATTCTAAAAGGCGGAAAACCATGGGAAGACGACAGATGTGGCGCAAGGTCAGCTTCATACCGTCGGTGACCTATTTCAAGCCCGCGGGGATACCGCTGGCTGCTCTCAGCGAAGTCAATCTTCTTGTCGAAGAAGCCGAGGCAATTCGGCTTAAGGACATTGAGTCCCTGGAACAGGAGGACTGCGCCGAGAAGATGAATATCTCAAGGACTACCTTCTCCCGCATACTGGATTCAGCCCGACAGAAGGTCGCCGATGCCCTGCTTAATGGTAAGGCAATACGTATCGAGGGCGGGAATTTTGAAATGGCGATGCGCCGCTTCAAATGCATAAGCGGCCATGAGTGGGAGGTACCATTTGAAACGATGATATCTACACCGCCTGACCTGTGTCCCAAGTGCGAGACGCCAAGTATTATGCCACTATTGCCGGCTGGGATGGGCCGGGGTAGAAGCGGCCGAGGAAAATGTCACTGGCGAGGCCGCCATTGGTGAAAGAGGTGGATGTATTTAGACTGCGAAGAGGGAGCCACTTGCCGGCGGATTAAAGGAATTCGCCAGCTCACCATGCTAAAGGGCAAAAAGGAAGAATGATGACGCAGAAAGACCCGGAGCCTGCAACCAAACAGGAGTCGAAGGCTCTGGCAGGCAATATTACTGACATTCCCGGAAATCCTGCAGGAATATAAACAGAGTGGACCAGATTGAGCGGGGGGTGACTGATGCGAGCGGGAAACAATGTAGACTGGAAGTTGAATTGGCGCAGCACGGAGCAACGTGCACTGATACAGGAAATCCTCCGGCATGCTGATGAGCACCTGGACGCCGATGAGATTTATCGGCAAGCCCGGCAAAGGTCGCCCAGCATCAGCCTATCCACGGTATACCGTAATCTACAGATATTTAAAGAGCTGGGCTTGATTGAAGAGCACGAGTTTGGCAGTCGCCGATATTACGAACCTGCTGCACAAGCCAAGCACCACCACCTGATATGTCTGGGCTGTGGCCGGGTGTTTGAATTCAAGTGCCCATCAACAGAA
>CAZRBS010000017.1:0-8114 GCA_964598405.1 uncultured Dehalococcoidaceae bacterium | reverse complement strand
GAAGGGTTCAAGGTGGTCAGGGCTGAGGTGCGGCTTACTGGCTATTGCCCGGATTGTCAGGATTACCTGGCTGTTGGTGCTGCTACGAATAAAACAATATCTGGTCAAGAGGAGGTGAGGTAAATGCCGTTCGGAGACAGAACTGGACCGAGGGGTATGGGACCGATGACCGGAAGAGGCGCTGGCTATTGTGCCGGCTTCGGCCAGCCCGGTTTTGCCAACCCGATACCCCGGAGACGGTGGTCTGGCTTTGGCTGGAGAAGCTGGGGCCGGGGACGCGGCAGAGGCCGTGGCTCCAGCTGGCGCTGGCACCTGCCCTGCTACAACGCGTGGTGGTAAAGACAAAATAGGTTTTATAAGGAGGTGAGAAATGCCTGATGGATTTGGAAGAGGAAGAAGCTTCGGACGAGGAGGAGGATGGGGATTTGGTTTTCGTGGTGCATCTCCTCCCTGGCCCTACGTTGGGATAGGCAGAGGAGGACTGCCGCGGTGCGGCTACTTCTTGAGTGGCGCTGGTGCTCCTGTACCCTGGCCATACCGGCCATCATTCTATGGTCCTCCCGCCGCCCCCGGCTATACACCCTTTGCGCCTCAAATGAGCAGAGAAGAGGAGCTCGACTACCTGAGGAACCAAGCGGAGGTGGTAAAGGAGCAGTTAGGCCAGGTTGAGTCTAGAATGCGAGACCTGGAAGCCGAGAAGTGACAATCAGACATAACTATTCGAGATAGAGGAGGTGACCTATGCCAGGATTTGATGGTACCGGCCCCATGGGAATGGGCCCCATGACAGGAGGCGGAAGAGGTTTCTGTGCTGTTCCGCTTCACCCCGTATCGCCGGCTTACGCCAGGATGGGACTCGCCATGCCTTATCCCGCACCCTGGGGTACGCCTTATGGTGGAGTCCCTTCATTTGCTGCCAAGATGGCTCGTGAGGAAGAGCTTCGCTACCTCAAGGAGTTAGCTCAGTCCATGAGGGAAGACCTGAAAGAGATAGAGGCAGGGATACAGAAAATAGAGAGTGAGAAGGATTAAGGAGGACTTATGAAGATTGCTATTTCCGCCACTGGCCCCACCCTGGATGCCGAGGTTGACCCCCGCTTCGGGCGCTGCCAGCACTTCATCATTGCCGACCCGGAAACGATGGAGTTCGAGGCGATAGACAACTCCAGCGCCATGGCTGCGGGCGGAGCTGGAATCTCAGCCGGCCAGGCAATTGCTGATAAAGGCGTGCAGGCGGTACTAACCGGGAATTGCGGCCCTAATGCCCATCAGGTGCTGTCTTCCGCTGGCATTCAGGTAATAACCGGCGTCTCCGGTAAGGTAAAGAGTGCCATTGAGGACTATCGGTCAGGAAAGTTCCAGGCCAGTGCTCGGGCTAATGTGCCTGACCACTTTGGTATGGGCGGCTTGTCCGGAGCTGGAGGTGGCTCCGGCATGGGAAGAGGTGCTGGTAGAGGAATGGGCCGCGGGATGGGTAGAGGAATGGGCATGGGGTTTGGTGTAACCCCACCTGCAGGCCCGGCGCCACAGCCAGAAGGCCCGGAGCAGGAACTTGAAGCACTTAAAGCACAGTCAGAGGCAATTGCGCAGCAGCTAAACGGCATTCAGCGCCGGATTGACGAGCTGGAGAAAAAGAGAGAATAAAAGTAAAAACACAGGAGGTGAGACTATGCCTAGAGGAGATGGTGCCGGGCCTCCCTGGGGAGGCGGTCCAGGCACCGGCAGAGCCACCGGTGGAGGCGGCAAGGGTGCCGGCAGGATGAGAGGTACCAGCCCCGGAGCCGGCCCCGGCGGGAACTGTATCTGTCCCAGCTGTGCAGCAAGAGTGCCCCATCAGGCAGGGACACCCTGCTATAATCTGAGCTGTCCCAAGTGTGGGACGAAGATGGTCAGGGGTTAGCATGATTATATCGGTAGCCAGCGGCAAAGGTGGAACAGGTAAGACACTGGTGGCCACCAGCCTCGCCCTCTCTCTGAAAGGAAGCGAGAAAGTGCAGCTTCTCGACTGTGATGTTGAGGAGCCCAACGACCATGTGTTTTTGAAGCCTGAAATCACCGGCAGCAAAGTCGTATCTATCCCGGTTCCCAGAGTAGACGAAGATAAGTGCAACTATTGCGGTAAGTGTGCCGAAGTGTGCGTCTATCACGCCATTGCCGTACTGGACAGTCATGTGCTGACCTTTCCCCAGCTCTGTCACGGGTGCGGCGCCTGCAGCTACCTCTGCCCGGAAAAGGCTATCCTTGAGGAGAGCCGGGAGACAGGAATTGTCGAGCGGGGGCACTCGGACGGCGTGGGCTTCATCCAGGGCAAACTCACCGTGGGCGAGGCAATGGCACCGCCCGTTATCAGAAAGGTGAAGGAATATGCCAGTAATGATGGCACGGTCATCGTTGACGTCCCGCCAGGAACATCCTGCCCGGTAGTAGAGGCAATCAAGGAGAGCGATTTCTGTATTCTGGTAACTGAGCCAACTCCCTTCGGGCTCAATGACCTGGCCCTTGCCGTCGAAACCGTGAGGGAGCTTGACATTCCCTTCGGCGTGGTGCTCAACCGTGCCGGCGTCGGTGATGCTGGAGTGCAAGAATACTGCCAGAAAGAGAATATCCCGATCCTGCTTACCATTCCTCTGGAGACGGAGATTGCCCGTTTTTACTCGCGCGGCATTCCTCTGGTTGAGGGCCTCCCCCGGTGGAGAGATAGCTTCCTGGAACTTTTCAATAGAGTAAAGGTACTGATAGATGAAAGAAGTAGTAGTATTAAGCGGTAAAGGGGGCACCGGTAAGACCGCCATCGTCGGTTCCCTTGCCGCACTGGCGAAAGGAAAGGTGCTGGCCGACTGTGATGTGGACGCCGCAGACCTTCATCTGCTGCTCGGCCCGTCAGAAAGACGGGAAAATGAGTTCTGGAGCGGGCAGGTAGCCTGCATAGATGAAGACAGATGCACCGGCTGCGGCCTGTGCCAGGAACTCTGCCGCTTCAGTGCCATCAAAGACTTCAGGGTCGAGCCGGTATCCTGTGAGGGTTGTGGCTTCTGCTCCCTTGTATGCCCGGCGGAAGCCATAACTATGAAAGAAACCATGTCCGGATACTGGTTCATCTCCGATACCAAGTACGGGCCGCTGGTCCATGCGCGGCTGGGAATAGCCCAGGAGAATTCGGGGAAACTGGTAGCAGTAGTCCGGCAGCAGGCAAAACAAATGGCCGAGGCCGAAGGAAGGGACTTGATTATCAGTGACGGTCCGCCGGGCATCGGCTGCCCCGTTATTTCATCGCTTTCGGGCGCCAGCCTGGCTCTCCTGGTTACCGAGCCAACGCTTTCTGGAATGCATGATTTAGAGAGAGTGCTTGGCGTCTGCCGGCACTTCGGTGTGCCTGTCATGGTCTGCATCAATAAATACGACTTGAACGAGCAAAACATGCGGCAGATTAAGAGCCACTGCCTCAGCCAGGGAGTTGAGATAGCCGGGGAAGTTCCTTTTGATAATGTTGTCACTGAATCGATTGTCCAAGGGGTACCGGTAGTGGAATATTCCAGTGGCAGAGTCACTCAGGAGATAGAAAGAATGTGGCACACTCTCTCAATAATACTGAGGAATGGCGAGAAGAGGTGATATGCTATGCCAATCTATGAATACGAGTGTGCTAAATGCGGCACACGTTTCGAGCTGCGGCGGAACATGAGCGATAGTGACCAGGAGGTAAAATGCCCCCAGTGTGGGACAGGGAATCCGCGCCGTGTCTTTTCATCCTTTGCCACCACTACTTCGGGCGGTTCCTGTGCTCCGAGCAGCCCAACCTGAGGCGTCAGCTTGTGAGGCAGGCTGTCTCGCGTAAAACGAGTTTGAGAAGAAGTAAGAAAAATCGCTAGATGGAGGTCATTATGAAGTATGCGGTACCGGTAAGTGGCGGAATGGTCTCGCCACACTTCGGTCACTGCGAGCACTTTGCCATCATCGATGTTGATGAGGGAACAAAAAGGATTCTGAAAAAAGAGCTGGTGCCGTCACCAGGTCACCAGCCCGGTCTTCTTCCGCAATGGCTGGCAGAGCAGGGCGTCGCCTGTGTGATTGCCGGCGGGATGGGGTCCCGGGCACAGAGCCTCTTCCAGCAGAATCGCATCGGGGTCGTCATCGGGGTTTTGGAAGGCGACCCGGAGAAAGCCGTTCTGAACCATCTCAACGGCCAGCTGGCAACAGGAGATAACATCTGTGACCACTAGGTTACTGCGAAGAAGCCAGCGGGCAGCGCTATTTAGTTAGTTAAAGAGGTAAGCAAGTGGTAAAAAGGAAAAGTCCTGTTTGTGCTAAATGCCCGACTGTCATCTGCAGCCCTTCAATCAGGGCTGATGAGGTGCCTTCACTTGAGAGGGCGCCCGATTTCTGCCCCATGAAGCTCATGCCGGACGTTATTGAGAAGGCGATATCTGAATATGACAAGCCTGAGGTAAAGGAATTCGCCCGGCTGAGTTCACTTCAGGAATTTGAGTGCTATGAGAATCTGCCTGATGGTCGCAGGACCAAGAACCCGCGAATTCTCGAGTTGATTCAGTTTGCCCAGAAGTGCGACTATAAGAAGCTGGGCATTGCCTTTTGTAGCGGCCTCGCCAGTGAGGCCCGGTTGTTGAATGATGTACTGGAAAACAAAGGATTTGAGGTTATCTCCGTACGGTGCAAAGTGGGCGCTACTCCTAAGGAGAGAATCAAGATAAAACCGGAGGAGAAGATTAGAGGGCCTGATAACAGGGAGTCCATGTGCAGCCCCATCGCCCAGGCTGAGATAATGAATGCGGAGAAGGTTGACCTGGCCATCATGCTGGGGCTCTGCATCGGACACGATACGCTGTTTATCAAGTACTGCCAAGTCCCGATGACAGTAATAGCGGTAAAGGACAGGGTCACCGGGCACAATCCGCTAGCAGCCCTCTACCTTGCCAACTCGTACTACGGGAGGCTTATGAAAAGAACAAAGTAAGGCGGCTGGCTTGCAGGTCTACGAAAAAGGATAATATTAGAACAGTACGACAACTTATTTGATGGAGGTTTGTATGCCAACAAAGGAACAGGTAACTGAAAGTCTCGAAGCAATACTGGTGCCTGCCGTCAAACGCAGCATAGTCGGTATGAACCTGGTGCGGGAAGTCACCACTTCCGATAAAGCTGTAAGCATCACTCTGGCATCAACCGGGCTGCATCCGGAAGCACAGGACTGGCTCAGGGGCAGAGTGACAGAAGCTGTTGAGAAGCTGCCCGAAGTCAATGAGGTAAAGGTGGAATATAGTGATGCCAGGGCAAAAGACCTGAACCAGATTGAGCACATTCTGGCTGTGATGAGTGGCAAAGGAGGCGTGGGTAAATCTCTAGTATCAAGCCTGGTTGCCATCGCTCTGAAGCGTGAGGGCTATGAGGTGGGCATTCTGGATGCCGATATTACCGGGCCGAGCATACCCCGGATGTTTGGCCTCAAGGTTCGGCCAGGCGGCAGCGAAACTGGAATGCTGCCGGTGCTGTCAAGGTCAGGGATTGAAATCATGTCTATTAATCTTCTCCTGCCCAGCGAGGATGATGCCGTTATCTGGCGAGGCCCTCTAATCGGAAATACCATCAAACAGTTTGGAGAGGAGGTGCTCTGGGGCAAGCTTGACTATCTGATTGTTGACCTCCCGCCGGGCACTACAGACGCACCGCTTACCCTGATGCAGTCCTTTCCAATTTCGGGGGTGGTCATCGTTTTCACACCTCAGGACCTGGTTGAGATGATTGTGCGGAAGTCAGTGAACATGGTCCGGAAGATGGGAAAACGCGTTCTCGGTGTGGTCGAGAACATGAGTTATTTATATGTACCCGAGATAGATAAGAAGATTGATATCTTTGGCCGAAGCCGGGGAGAGGAGTTGGCCCGTGCCGTCAGCGCACCGCTCCTGGGCCAGCTACCCATAGACCCGGGACTGGCCCGGCTCTGCGATGAGGGAACCATAGAGCGCTACGATGGTGAAATCGTGACCAGACTCGGTGAATCTCTCATCCAGGTGGTGTCGCCTGAGGGTAAGTAAGCAGGAGGCAGAATGTTGTCTGGTTCTATCGTTTACGGCCCCGTCCCGTCGAGGCGGTTGGGGCGCAGCCTGGGGATAAACAATGTCCCTCCCAAGTTATGCAGTTATTCTTGCGTCTATTGCCAGCTGGGGAAAACCCTGCGGGTAGAGGTGGAACCGAGGCCGTTCTATAAGACCGCCAGGATAGCGGAAAAAGCGAGGATGAGACTTGAACAAGCCAGAGAAAAAGGAGAGCCAGTAGACTACGTAACCTTTGTTCCGGACGGTGAGCCTACCCTGGAGGCCCATCTTGGCAAACAAATAGACGAGCTAAAGGGACTGGGAGTCAGGGTTGCCATTATCACCAATGGTTCGCTGCTCTGGCGTGAAGATGTACGGCGTAGCCTGCTGAAAGCCGCCTGGGTGTCGCTGAAGGTGGATGCGGTCAGCCAGGAGACATGGCACAGAATCAATCGGCCGCATAAATCGCTAAGGCTTGAAGCGATTCTACAAGGAATGTTCAAATTCGCCCGGACGTTTGACGGCGAACTAACGACAGAGACCATGCTGGCCAGAGGTGTTAATGACGACCTTGATGAGGTAAAGAGGATAGCTGATTTCCTGGCGTTACTAAAGCCAGCTAGAGGTTATGTCGCCATCCCCACAAGACCACCGGCGGAACGAGTAGAACCTGCCACCGAGCAAACCGTAAATGCGGCATATCAAATCTTTACAGAAAAGCTCGGCGAGGCGGAATACCTGATTGGATATGAGGGAAATGCCTTTGCCTGTACGGGCGATGTTCAGGAGGACCTCCTCAGTATTACAGCAGTACACCCGATGCGGGAAGATGCTGTGACAGAATTCCTGGAAAAGGCAGGAGCCGGTTGGGGAACCGTCCAGGAGCTAATTGATGGTGGTAATATGGTAGACCTGGAATATCGAGGAAAGAAGTTCTACATGCGTAAACTACCGGGACGCAGTTTGGCTCCGCCCAGATAGGCTAATTAGCAGCAATAAACAGTCTGCAAGTTCGATTGCCTTTAATCACCCCCTTGACAAAGAAGGAAGTACATTGCAATCTTTTAATTGAAAATGAGTCGCAACCGCATACAGGACAATCCAGTTCCGGGACATCCGCTAACGAATCAGCGGCGCCTGCTTCTTGAGCTACTGCGTGATGCTGACGAGAAAAAGTTACTTATTCCAATATTGCAGGAGCTGCTTGCAGCTTATCCTTAGCCAGCCAAAGACATTATATCAGCATCAGCAGGATTGCGAAAGGACAACAGGGAGTTCAAGAGGCTGTGATGACCGTTACCATTCACTCTGTTTTCGAAAGAGATTCTTGAATGAACTTTTGAAATCCTTATCATTCTCAAGTTTTATGATATCCACGGCGTAATTACAGGAGTTTAGAAGACGTTCGTTGATGAAGCTTTTATTGCCTTGGTTGTCCTCATATTCAAAATAGGCAGCAAGAACACGAATGCCCTGCTTATTAAGAGCTCTTACTAAAGGCACGAAGTCTCCATCGCCGGTGACAAGAACCGCTATGTCTATCTTGCCATCAAGTCCAACCTGAAGCGCATCGACTGCCATAGCGATGTCAGTCCCCTTTTCTTTCGCTTGTTGTGATATTGGGAGGTATTTGGGTTCTATGCCAGCGTGCATCAGGTCGTGGTAGCGATTGCGGTCCGACCTTAGCCGTTTTTCATCAGTATTTTTGGTAGTAAAAAGACCTTGATGCCAGGATGCGTAAACAACTTTGTAGCTAGAATAGCCTTGTTCCTTTTGAGATAAGAAGTTTTCGAAGAAATTGTGTAATGGCTGAAATGCCAACCAACCGAGTTTTTTCTCGTGGTAGAGATACTGTTGAGCGTAAGTAAAAAATGAACCATCATAGAATGCGCCAATCCTACAGATTGAACCAGTAGTCGTCATAGTCATATCCTCTTACTTCAATATAGCTGACAGAATAGCTAGTTTACGGCAATAATATTACCTTTTCTGGCTGGGGACTCAGGAACCATATCGAACTTTTTGCGTCCGGATCTAATTCTTAAATTACGCGAGCTACTTAAA
>CAZRBS010000016.1:0-24157 GCA_964598405.1 uncultured Dehalococcoidaceae bacterium | reverse complement strand
GAAAACCTGCTGATAGTAGCCGAGATGGAGGAACTGAAAGCAAACCCGGCCGGGCCGGCCACGGGAGTGGTTATTGAAGCTGAGGTTGATAAGTCCAGAGGCCCGCTGGCCACCGTGCTGGTCAATAATGGGACCTTGAAGACAGGTGACACGGTGGTGGTTGGTACCACTTCGGGCAGAGTAAAGGCCATGTTTAATGACCTGGGCAAGCCGGTAAAGAAAGCCGGGCCGGCTATACCGGTTGAGGTTCTCGGCTTAGATGAAGTGCCCAGAGTCGGTGATATTTTAACCGCTGTGCCGGATGAACGCCGGGCTCAAGCCTTAATCGAAAAGAATAAGAAAGAAGAAAGGGCTTCGCAGGCATCAAAGGCAGTTAACCTGAACAACCTTTTCAACCAGATAAGTACCGGCCGGGTAAAAGGACTTAACGTTATTCTGAAGACCGATGTCCAGGGCAGTATAGAACCAATAAGAAGCTCGCTGGAACGTCTGGGAACGGAGGAAGTTCAGGTCAGAATCATTCACAGTGGCACCGGTAATATTACGGAAAGTGACGTGATGCTGGCAGCCGCTTCCAAAGGACTCGTCATCGGTTTTGGTGTCGGCACCGAGGAAGGTGCGCGCCGGCTGGCTAATGCGGAAGGGGTGGACATACGTCACTATGATGTTATTTATAGCCTGGTTGACGCCGTGGATAAAGCGTTGAAGGGCTTGCTTGAACCCTCCTATGTTGAGGTCGTCAGGGGAAGGGCGGAAGTGCGCGCCGTTTTCTCCGCCGGTAAGGGAGTGCAGGTGGCCGGTGCCTATATTACCGATGGGAAGGCAAGCCGCGGTGACTCAGCCCGGGTGCGGCGCGGCGAGGAACTGGTGGTCGAATCAGCGGTCAGCAGCCTGAGACGTTTTAAGGATGATGTTAAAGAAGTGGCCGCTGGCTACGAGTGCGGTATCGGACTCAGGGACTTCAACAAGTTCCAGGTTGGTGATATGCTGGAGTTCTTCAGAGTGGAGAAAGCCGCCTGAACCACCGGTCCGCTACCAGCTGGAGCCTATATTTATGTCACGCAGAATTGAACGGGTAAATAATCTCATCCGTCAGGAAATAAGCACCCTTCTCCGGCGTGAAGTCAAAGACCCACGGCTTGGCACTTTCGTTGCCGTGACCGAGGTAGCGACCTCCGCTGACCTGGGACACGCCAAGGTCTTTGTAAGCTGCATCTGCACTCTCGAAGAGAGGCAGGAGATATTAAGCGCCCTGACCGCGGCCTCAGGTTTCTTCCGCAAAGAGATGAACAAGCAGTTGAGACTGCGCCATATCCCTGAGTTAGATTTCCACTGGGATGATTCTATCGAGCGGGGGGACCGCCTTATGCAGCTGATTGACCAGCTCAATTCACAGGACCGCTAAAAGACCGCCTCGCTTGAGAGAGTTCTACCGGCAACTCAGTATCAGGGGCAGCTATGGATGGCATACTAAACATCAACAAGCCCTCGGGCATGACCTCTTTCGGCGTTGTCGCCCTGGTGAAGAGGCTCAGCAGGGAGCGGCGTGTGGGACATGCCGGCACCCTTGACCCTGTGGCCACCGGTGTTTTGCCGGTCTGTCTGGGACAGGGAACACGGGTTATCGAATTTCTGGCAGGCGCCGCCAAAACCTATCAGGCCCGGATTGAGCTGGGCGCGGCTACCGATACCTATGATGCCAGCGGTAAGGTTACCCGGAAAAGCGACCCCTCGGGCGTGAGCCTGGGGCAACTGGAGGCAGCGCTGGCCGCCTTTCGCGGCTTAATCCAGCAGACTCCTCCAATGTACAGCGCCGTAAAACATAAGGGCCGGAAATTGTACGAGCTGGCGCGGGCTGGCATCAGCGTTGAACGGAAGAGCCGGCCGGCCAGAATATATAACCTTGAGATTGTGGACTGGCAACCGCCGGCGGTTACCGTAAGGGTGGAATGCGGTAAAGGCACCTATATCCGTTCGCTGGCCCACGACCTGGGGCAATCCCTCGGCTGCGGGGCTTATCTGAAGGACCTGGTTCGTTTAAGTTACGGTCCCTTTGAGGTTCAGACGGCGGTTTCGCTTTCCGGGCTTGAGGACGCCTTCCGCTACGGATACTGGCGGCATTATGTTCATCCTATAGATTCCGTGCTCCTGCACTGGGAAGCCATGGTGGTCAATGAGGTTACCAGAGATGTTATCCGGAAAGGAGCGCCGGTGCCCCCGGGTGACGGGGATAACACATACGGTTCCCTGGCGGGACGTCCCCCGGTGCGGACTGACACGGAGTCCGGTTGCCGTACCTATACCCTGGACGGGCATTTCCTGGGCGTGCTGCGCTTTAAACCGGAGAGCGGACAGTGGCAGCCGGAGAAAGTCTTTCTGCAGTCAGCCGGAAATCCGCTGGCCTGAATTTCCGCGGCGGTTATTTTTTTCTGCCGTAGCATCAACTTGACAGGCTGTATGGAATAAAGGTATATTTTCAACCGATGCCGAACAGAATTTATCCGTAAGCAGGCCTGTTATTTCAAGCGTCGTTCAAAGGGGGAAAGTTAAAACATGGGCAAAATAAATGTAGCCATAATCGGAGTTGGTAACTGTAGTTCGTCACTGGTCCAGGGCGTTTCTTACTACGGTAAGGCGAAGGAAAATGAATTCGTGCCCGGGCTGATGCACGTTAATCTGGGAGGATACCACATAAGCGATATCAATTTCGTGGCTGCCTTTGATGTTGATAAGAACAAGGTGGGCAAAGACCTGGCGGAGGCGATTTTCACCCCGCCGAATAATACCTTCAAGTTCTGTGATGTGCCGGCTACCGGCGTGACCGTTCAGAGGGGCATGACCCACGATGGACTGGGCAAGTACCTATCTCAAATGATACAGAAGGCCCCGGGGCCAACTGTGGACATAGTGCAAATCCTCAAGGAAACCAAAACCGATGTCGTGATTAACTACTTACCCGTTGGCAGTGAGGAAGCGACCAAATGGTATATTGAGCAGGTGCTGAGCGCCGGATGCGGCTTTATAAACTGCATCCCTGTCTTTATTGCCCGCGAGAAATACTGGCAGAAGCGCTTTACGGAGAAAGGGTTGCCGGTTATCGGCGATGATATAAAATCCCAGGTCGGCGCTACCATTACCCATCGGGTGCTTACCCGGCTCTTCCGGGACCGCGGCGTCAGGCTGGAACGCACCTATCAGATGAACTTCGGCGGTAACACGGACTTCTATAATATGCTGGAGCGGGAACGCCTTGAATCGAAGAAAATATCCAAAACTTCGGCGGTCACCTCTCAGCTGGACTACAAGATGGACCCCAATGACATTTACGTCGGTCCCAGTGATTACGTGCCCTGGCTCAATGACCGCAAGTTCTGCTATATCAAAATGGAAGGCAGGACCTTTGGTGATGTCCCCCTGAATCTGGAGCTAAAGCTTGAGGTCTGGGATAGCCCTAACTCCGCCGGGGTGGTGATTGATGCCATAAGGTGCTGCAAGCTGGCTCTGGACCGCGGGCTGACCGGGGAGCTGGTCGCTCCATCAGCCTATTTCATGAAATCACCGCCAATCCAATACACCGATGACGAAGCTCACCGGATGGTGGAAGAGTTCATTGCCAGTGCTCAGGGAGCAGCAAAGGAAAAACCGGCCAAATAATTTCGCAGTGAGGTTTAAAGCAATCACTGATGAAGATAGCATTGGTCTCTCCCTATGATTTTGCCTATCCGGGGGGCGTCTGCAATCACATTTCCTGTCTGGGCCAGCATTTTAGCCGGATGGGGCACGAAGTGAAAATTATTGCCCCCGCCTCCAAGGCGATTTCCTCCCTCGGTGACAGGCTTATTCCCATCGGCAGACCCCGCCCGCTTCCGGTCAGCGGCTCTATTGCCCGGATTACCCTGTCACCCTGGCTATCATCCAGGATAAAGCCCGTTCTTGAAAGGGAACATTTTGACATTACCCATCTTCATGAACCTTTAATGCCGATGTTGTGTACCACGGTGCTCCGCCTGTCAAAGACGCCAAACGTGGGCACCTTCCATGCTGCTGGTGGCAAGCCCTGGTATAGCTTTGGCACCCCGGCTGGCAAGTTGCTGCTCAAGAAGTGGATTGACAAGCTCGACGGGAGAATCGCCGTATCGCTGTCAGCCCGGGAATATGTAAACAGGCATTTTCCCGGCGAATACACCATTATCCCCAACGGCGTGGATGCGAAACATTTTTCCCCCGATGTATCACCCTTTGAGGAATTTTGTGACGGCAAATTGAACATCCTTTTTCTGGGGCGCCTGGAAAAGCGAAAAGGTCTGGACTATCTGCTGGAAGCCTATCGGCAGGTGAAGCGGGAAATCCCCGAATCACGCCTTATCGTTGTCGGCCCCGGGATAAGGCTGCGGCGTAAATACGAGAAGCGCGTCATTCGCCACGGTCTAAAAGACGTCGTTTTTGTTGGCTATTCCTCATACCAGGATTTGCCCAGATATTACAAGACTGCGGACATCGTCTGTTCCCCGGCTACCGGCAGGGAGAGCTTTGGCATTGTTCTGCTTGAGGCTATGGCGGTGGGCAAGCCGATAGTGGCTTCGAATATTGAGGGCTACTTCAGCGTCCTGACTCACGGGGCTGAGGGGCTACTGGTTGAACCGAAAGATAAGGAAGCATTAACGCAGGCTTTGCTCACCATGATGAATGATGAGCCGCTCCGCCAGGAGATGGGAGCCAGGGGGAGAAAAAAAGCACTGGAGTACGATTGGGGAAATATTGCTCAGAGCGTGCTGAGTTTCTATGCCAGGGTGCTCGGGGGGCATAGGCAAGCTTGAAGATTTCAGGAAACTGAAGCTAGATTGAGTTTAATGATGGGAGACATTTCGGTTAAGCTTATTTCCAGAAAGCAGGAATCTATGACCAAGATAGTTGAGGTCCGTGAAGCTCTAGCCTCTTACCTGACCCGACCGGCGGTACGCTTCCTGGCCTTGACATCAATAACACCGAACGCCTTGACCTGGTTCGGGTTTTTGTTAACCCTCGGGGCGGCGGTGCTTATCGTTACCGGGCACCTTCTTGCCGCTGGCTTTACCGTTCTCGTTGCCGGTCTTTTTGATATGCTGGACGGAGCCCTCGCCCGCCATACCGGTCAGATTACCCGTTTCGGCGGCATTCTGGATTCCGTAATCGACCGTTTAGCCGAGGCAGTGCTGTTGCTGGGCCTTCTGGTTTTCTACGCCGGCGAGGGGTCAATGGCGGGGATTCTGCTGGTCGGTATCGCCTTGCCCGGTTCACTGCTGGTGAGCTATCTCAGAGCCAGGGCAGAAGCCGCTGGCCTGGAGTGCAAGGTGGGGTTATTTACTCGAAGCGAGAGGGTCGTGGTGCTGGCGCTGGGCCTTCTGCTGAGCCAGTTCGCCTATGCTTTGCTGGTTGCCCTGGGTGTTATCGCCCTGTTCAGCCTTTTCACCGTTTACCAGAGGCTGCTCCACATCTGGCGCCAGACGAGAGCCAGCTAATTTTCCAGTAGTTTTGTTTTAAACTGAATCTGGTTTGCATTTAATTTGACTTGCAGGAGGAAGCAATGCCGGCTATTGCGATTATTGGAGCTCAGTGGGGAGATGAGGGGAAGGGTAAAATAGTTGATATGCTGGCCGGAGAGGCACAGATGGTGGTGCGCTTTTCCGGCGGTGATAATGCTGGACATACGGTGGTGAACCGCTACGGCGAGTTTAAACTACACCTCATTCCCTCGGGCGTTTTTTCTCCCCGGACTGCCTGCATTATTGGCAATGGGGTGGTCGTTAATCCCGCTGCGCTTATTGATGAAATAGACCACCTTAACAAGCACGGCGTGGAGACTTCCAGGCTGTTTATCAGCGACCGGGCCCATCTGGTCATGCCCTACCACCTCCTGCTGGACGGTCTGGAAGAGGAATTGCGGGGTGGCAAGGCAATAGGTACCACACGTAAGGGAATTGGTCCTGCCTTTGCCGATAAAGTAGCCAGACTGGGCATTAGAATCAGCGAGCTTCTGGAAAAAGAGGCATTCCGGGAGCGACTTCACTTCATACTTGACTACAAGAACATCATATTGACCAGAGTTCACGAGGCGAGTCCGCTCTCCGAGGAAGATGTCTACAATCAGTACTGTCAGTACGGGGAGCGGCTGGCACCCTATATCCGGGAAACAACCGCGATGCTTGAAGAGGCATTGCAGCGGGGAGAGGTAGTCCTGCTGGAAGGAGCCCAGGGGACTTTTCTTGACCCTGATTTCGGCACTTATCCCTATGCTACCTCGTCCTCGCCACTGGCGGGGGGAGGGTGCCTGGGAGCCGGCCTCGGCCCGACCAGTATCAATCAGGTTCTGGGCATCTTCAAAGCCTACTGCACCAGGGTTGGCGGCGGCCCGATGACCAGTGAAATCAGGGATGAGGTTGGCGACCAGATTCGAGAACGCGCCCACGAATATGGCGCCACCACGGGCAGACCCCGCCGCTGCGGATGGTTTGATGCGGTGTTAGCCAGGTTCAGCACCCGGATTAACGGCTTCACCCAGGCAGCAATCACCCGGCTTGATGTCCTTGAGGAGTTGCCCACCCTGAAAATATGTGTGGGCTACAAGCTGGACGGGAAAACCATTGACTATTTCCCGGCCAGTGTTGCCGCTCTGGAGCGGTGCCGGCCCATATATGAGGAAATGCCCGGATGGCAAACCCCCATCAGCAACATACGCCAGTATGAGCAGCTGCCCTTGCCGGCGCAGCGGTATCTAAATCGATTGGAGGAACTCATTGCCTGCCCGATAAATATCATCTCGGTGGGGATGAGGCGGGAAGAGACCATTCGCAGGAAACCTTCACTGTTGTAGCCACCCACTGACTTAGAAAGGAGGTTCGAGATTAAATGGAAGGAGCAAAGAAAGAGCCTTATGTCACCCGGAAAGAGTTTGATAAACGGGTCATTCGCTACCGTGAAGTGCCACCTTTTGAAGTAGCCCCCGGGGTGAAGGTGAACCTCGTCTCTGCGGAGAAGCTCTCCATCATTTTTTCAAGCATGGAACCCAATGCTACGGTTCCCCTCCACCGCCATGAAGCGGAGCAGATAATGATAGTGGTGGATGGTGCCGGCGACCAGATAGCTGACGGGAAATTATATCACCTTGAAAAAGGTGATGTTTTTATTGCCCCTTCCAACCTGGAGCACGGGACTTATGTCTCCGGGCAAGGCTTGAAAACCATCGAGGCCTTCTCTCCACCCCGCCACGATTACGTGGCCAGACTGGAGGCGCTGAAGAAAGGTCTGTCTGCTTAGAGCTTTTGCCGGCGGGAGGACTATACCGGCAGGTCAATCTTGTAGTTCTTCAGCGTGTCTTTGATGATGGCGGCTGTCTTCTCATCGGGCTCACAGAGGGGCAAACGCGTTGGGCCTGCCCTGAAACCCACCTGATTGAGCGCGTATTTCACCGGAATGGGGTTGGCGACGATGAACATGGCATTGACCAGAGGCAAAAGCCGGATGTGCCTTCTGGCCGCCTCCTTTACATTCCCGCTGACGAAGCTGTCAATCATCTGCTTGATCTGGTTGCCCACCAGGTGAGAGATAACGCTGATGATGCCGTAGCCGCCCAGGGCCATTATGGGGAAGGTATCGCTGTCGTTTCCGCTCCAGACGAAGAAGTCTTCCCTGGTTTCATCAATAATCCGGGCAATTTGCTCCAGGTTACCGCTGGCTTCCTTCACGCCGATTATGTTGTCTATCTGGCTCAGCCTGATGAGGGTTTCCGCTGACATGTTGACCACGGTGCGCGATGGCACGTTGTAGAGAATACAGGGCAGGCTGGTGCTGTCAGCCACCGTCTTGAAGTGCTGGTACAGTCCTTCCTGGGTGGGTTTGTTGTAGTAAGGAACGACCAGCAGGCAGGCATCAACTCCGATTTTCTCCGCTTCCCTGGTCGCCTCCTCAGCCTCAGCGGTGCTGTTGCTGCCAGTATAAGCGATAACTGACCCCTGTTCACCCACCACTGACTTCACCTCACGGAACAACTGGAATTCTTCCTCCCAAGTAACGGTGGGAGATTCCCCGGTGGTGGCGGCAACCAGCACCCCATCGCTTCCCGATTTGATAAGGGCGAGAGCCAGTTTTTTGGCCTGCTCAAAGTCAACCCCTCCTTTCTCATTGAACGGGGTTACCATGGCGGTGAGTAGTCTGCCTAATTTTTTCATTTCCTTACCCTCCTGACTTTAACCATTCTCGCTTGACCATCGCCTCGGCAATCTGAACCGCGTTTAGGGCTGCCCCCTTGCGCAGGTTATCGGCGACAATCCACAGTACCAGGCCATTGGGATGGGAGGTGTCCCGGCGGATACGGCCCACAAAAACTTCATCGGTGCCGGCGGCTGACCAGGGATGAGGATAGAGGCTGATTGCGGTGTCATCAAGAATCTTGACCCCCGGAGCCTGGGCGAGAATGCGTTCCGCTTCATCAGGGAACATGGGGCGGGAAAATTCCACGTGCACGGACTCACTGTGCCCGACAAAAACGGGGACTCGCGCACAGGTGGCGGAAATCTTTATATCGTCGGCATGCATTATCTTTTTGGTTTCTTCCATCATCTTCCATTCTTCTTTGGTATAGCCATCATCCAGGAAAACGTCTATCTCCGGCAGCACATTGAAGGCTATCTGGTGGGGGTATACGTGGGGAATGGTGTTCTGCCCCTCCAGCACCTGCTTGGCCTGTGTGGTTAGCTCGTCTATGGCTGCCGAGCCAGTGCCCGATACCGACTGGTAGGTGTCCACGACAATGCGCTTGATCGGGTTGACCTTATGCAGAGGATGCAACGCCATTACCATTTGAATCGTGGAGCAGTTCGGATTGGCGATAATCCTGTTGTGCCATTTGATGTCTCCGGGATTGACCTCCGGTACCACCAGAGGTACTGAAGGTTCCATTCTGAAGGCTTTGCTGTTATCGATAACCACCGTCCCGGACTGTGCGGCTATGGGGGAGAAGTGGCGGCTGACCTCGGAACCGGCTGAGAAGAGGGCGATATCCATCCCGTCGAATGATTCCGGAGTGGTCTCTTTAACTTCTATCTCCTGATGGTTCACCACCAGCTTCCTGCCCGCGGAGCGGTCCGAGGCAAAAAGGTTGATCGAGTTCATCGGGAAATTGCGTTGCAGCAATATTTTGATAAACTCCTGCCCGACGAGCCCGGTGGCGCCAACGATTGCTACTTCATACTTCTTCATTGCTTCCTCATAGACCGAGCAGAGTGTCCAGACCATAGGTGAGCCCTTTACGTTTAACCACCTCTTTAACGGCCAGCATTACCCCGGGCATAAAACATTCCCGGCTGATGGTATCATGGCGTATGCTCAGCGTTTGCCCCGGCGCGCCCAGAATTACCTCCTGGTGCGCCAGGAGCCCGGGCAGGCGTACGCTGTGGATATTTATTCCTTCGAGCTGCTCTCCTCTGCTCCCCGCAGCCTTATCCTGTCCGGCCGGCCGGAGGAATGGCTTGCCCCTCGCCGTAGCCATTGTTCTTGCCGTGGACCTGGCTGTTCCTGACGGGGCATCGGCTTTCTGGGGGTGGTGCAGCTCGATGATTTCGGCATAGTCGAGATACCTGGCGGCTACCCTGGCCAGGTGCATCATCAGTACCGCACCGAGGGCGAAATTGGGTGCCACCACAGCACCGATTTTATGTTCGGCAGTCAGGCGTTCGATCTCTTCAATGTCGTCCGCCTTCAATCCGGTGGTTCCTATGACCAGGTTAACTCCCTGTCTGCTGGCGGTCCGCACCGCCGGCATGGTAGCCTGCGCTATGGTAAAGTCCACCATTACATCGGGCTGGTGGGTGGTGATAATTGACTCCAGGCTGGCGGAAAAGGGCACGGTACCGGATCCGTCCGGGAGCGGTAGCGAATCCTGAGCAGCCTTGATGTCCACTGCTCCGGCCAGCTCCATCCCGGGCTCGCGGCATACGGCTCTGATTACTTCCTGCCCCATCCTGCCGGCTGCGCCATGAACTATTACTCTTATCGGTTTCATTGCTTGACCCCTTTTGGTTCAAGCGCTAAGGCGGTTTTTCTAGCGATTCTTGAAATCGTGTCCGGATAGACTTTTATTTTGTCTGCGCTGATAGGGCTTATCAGAGTAGCGCGGCCTGTTCCTGGGTGGCGTGTGACGCTGCTGGGAGTATCCCCCGCTTCTGCCGGGTGGACGGCTGGTGCCCTGGAAACCTCCTGTTCTGGCTCCGGAGGGCTGCGACTCTTCGAAGACAGCCCGCCGCGACAGATTGACCCGCCCCAGGTTATCGATGTTGATCGCTTTGACCGTGATTTCATCGCCGACTTTGACGACGTCTTCAACCTTGCCCACTCTATGGTCAGCCAGTTCGCTGATGTGAACCAGGCCTTCCTTGCCGGGGAGAATTTCTACCATAGCGCCGAAGTCGAAGATACGGGTTACCTTGCCAGTATAAACACTGCCAATCTCTACGTCCTTGGTCAGGCTTTCAATGATGGCGATGGCTTTGCGGGCTGCTTCCTCATCGGTTGCGCCGATAAGTACCGTACCGTCATTGCTGACGTCAATGGTCGTCTTGGTTTCCTCAATAATCGACCTGATTGTTTTGCCGCCGGAACCGATGACGCTGCCAATCTTATCCGGGTTAATCATTAGTTTATGCATCCGCGGCGCATAACGGCTGACTTCGGACCGGCTGTGGCTTATCGTCTCCTGCATCTTGCCCAGAATAAGAAGGCGTGCTTCCCGGCTCTGGTTTATTATCTTTTCGATGGTCTCCAGGCTGACGCCCTTGAGCTTGATGTCCATCTGCACCGCGGTAATTCCGTTTCTGGTTCCGGCTATCTTGAAGTCCATGTCACCGTAGGCGTCTTCAAGGCCTTCAATATCGGTCAGAATGACATACTCACCGCTGTCGCCAGTGACCAGGCCCATGGCTATTCCGCTTACCGCCTCTTTTATCGGTATGCCAGCGTCCATCAGGGATAAGCTGCCGGCGCAAACGCTCGCCATGGATGTACTGCCGCTGGAGCTCAATACTTCCGAGACTACGCGGATGGTGTAGGGGAAGTCCTCATCTTTGGGCAGCACCGGCAGTAGTGACCGCTCCGCCAGGGCGCCGTGCCCGATTTCACGACGGCTGGTTGAACCCAGCCGCTTGACCTCACCGCTGGAAAAAGGAGGGAAATTATAGTGGTGGATGAAGCGCTTTGCCTCTTCTATTCCCAGCCCGTCAAGCTGCTGCTCCTGCCGGGTAGAGCCCAGCGTGGTAATGGCCAGCACCTGGGTCTGCCCTCTGGTAAATAACGCCGAGCCGTGAGTCCGGGGTAAAAGCCCCACTTCACAGCTGACCGGACGGACCTCATTCAGCCCGCGCCCATTGAGACGCTGCCCTTTGAGGATGCTGGCTCTTACCTCTGCCCTGGCCCTGGCCTCAAAAGCGGAAAGTATCTCCTCTTTCGGGAACTTCTCTGCTAAGCTCTCCACAAGCTCCTTCTTCAGCCCGGAAATCGCCTGTTCGCGCCGGCTTTTATCTGGCTGGTTCAGGGCCTGATTGAGCCTGTCATCGAGGGCAGAAGCCACGGATGAAATTACTTCCGGGTTAAGCTCTTTACGGGGTATATCTAGTTTGGCTTTGCCATAAGCCTGCTGAAGCTGTTCCTGGACCTTGATGATATCCTGGTTTGCTTCGTGCCCGAATCGCATTGCCCGGGGAATGAGTTCTTCCGGCACTTCCTTGGCGCCCGCTTCCAGCATTACGATTGCCTGCCTGGTGCTGGCAACGACGAGGTCAAGCTGGCTGTTCTCAAGTTCGGGAAGTGTCGGGTTTAATACCAGTTCACCGTTGATATAGCCCACGTGGACGGTGCTCATCGGTCCATCAAATGGCACTTCTGACAGTGTCAGGGCCGCCGAGCCGCCAATAACCGCCAGGATGTCCGGGTCATTTTCCTGGTCTGCGGAAAGAACGGTGGCAATTAGCTGGATATCGTTGCGCCAGTCTTTCGGCAGAAGCGGCCGTATCGGACGGTCTGCCAGACGGCAGGCCAGAATTGCCTCTTCACTGGGGCGCCCCTCCCTTCTGATGAAGCCGCCCGGAATCTTGCCGGCGGCGTATAACCTCTCCTCATAGTCCACGGTCAGGGGCAGGAAATCAATCCCCTCGCGCGGTTCGCTGCTGATGCCGACCGTAACCAGAACCACGGTATCTCCGTAGCGAACGGTAACCGCGGCACTTGCCTGTCCGGCAAGTTTTCCCGTTTCTATGGCCAGATTCTTACCACCAATATTGCATTCAAAAGATTGTTCGTTTATCAAAAAATTCTCCCGTTAAAACCTTATTTCCGCAAACCAAGCTGCTTAATTAACTTATTATATCTACCTACGTCCTCTTGGCTCAAGTAGTCCAGCAGCTTTTTCCTTTTGCCAACCATCTTGAGCAGACCTCGCTGCGTGTGATAATCATGGAGGTTCGCCGCCATATGGTTGGTTAGCTGTTTTATTCTCGTGGTCAGCAACGCTACCTGCACCTCAGCCGAACCCGTGTCTCTTTCACGAAGCTGATACTTGCTGATAATATCAGTTTTCTTCTCTTTGTCCAAACTACACCTCTCTACCCGCTGGTTATGCTTTCATCTTCTTAGGATAAAAAATTATATCATAAGTGACAACCCTGTGTAAATTTGAACCTGAATATCCGCCGGCAGTGCCGCCCCTTCTCTTCCCGGATTAGACAATGAGATTACCCGGCTAGTATAATACATCATGGTATGCTGCGTATTGATTATTTGGGGCAGGCGGTATGGAAAAGGCGATAGATGAGCTGGCTGCCGGTGGGGTAACTCCAGAGGTAAAATGTAAATTTTTCTCTGAAGAGGGATGGCGCCAGGAAAAGGTGCCGGTTCCCGGTGAGATGTCATTGACCATTTTTATCAACGGACGGGAAACGGTCACCCTCCTGTGCACACCTACACGGTTAACGCAGCTTGTCCTTGGCTTCCTGTATATGGAAGAAATCATTTCCGGCCCGGATGAGGTTGCCAGCCTCCGGGTCTGCGAGGATGAACCAATCGCCGATGTCTGGTTGAGCAAAACCGAATATAAAGAACCGCCGCGGCGCACACTGACCTCGGGCTGCGGCAGCGGCCTGAGCCTGAAAGCTCAGGGGCAGAAGGTGGCTTCAGATTTGGCGGTCACGCCTGATGAAGTGCTGTTGCTGATGAAGCAGCTTTACCAGCAGCAGGACCTCTTCCAGCAGGGCGGTGGTATACATTGCTCCGCCCTGTGTGACCGCAGGCAAATACTGGTGCTGGCGGAAGACATCGGGCGGCATAACACCCTGGATAAGATTATGGGCGAGTGCCTGATGAGAAGGCTGCCCACCCGGGACCGCCTTTTGCTGACCACGGGCCGCGTCTCTTCTGAGATGCTGTTCAAGGCGGCAAGAATGCAGACCCCGGTCATCATCTCCCGCGGGTCGCCGACCGAGCGGGCTGTCTCTCTGGGGAAGGAGCTGGGAGTTACCGTAATCGGCTATGCGCGCGGCAACCGCCTGTCCGTCTTTTCCGGCGAAGAAAGATTGCCGTCCGCCGGTACCGGAGATTAGTTTTAACAAAAGGCAATATACAGCGAGGAGGAACGTGAGATGCCATTTCGTATCGGGCCGTGGGAAATTGCCCTCATCCTGGTAATCATTCTCATCGTCTTCGGGGTAGGCAAGCTGCCGCAGGTTGGAGGAGCTATCGGTAAAGGTATCCGTGCCTTCAAGAGGGGGCAGCGCGGTGAGGAAGAGGAGGAGGAAGAAACGGAGGAGGAAAAGCCGGCGCCCAAATCTGCCCGCAAGAAAACCAGCCAGAGCTAGGGACTTTACCTTTAACCGGGGATGAGGCTGGGATTACCGACCCCATTGAGGGGCGTTTCTGCATTCAGTCAGGAGACGAATAATGGATTTCTTTGGTATTGGCATGGGAGAGGTGCTGCTGATACTCGTGGTGGCACTGATTATATGGGGACCGAAAAGGCTGCCGGAAATTAGCCGGACGATAGGAAAAGCGATGCGCACCTTCAAGAAATCGACCCGCGATTTCACCTCCCAGGTAACCAGGGAGTTAGACATGCAGGATACCGGGAATGAAGAAAAGGAACGCCCATCTCAGCGAAAGCAGGATAGCAGCACCCGGCCTGAGAGCGACCGGGCGGCCGACGGTAATAGCGGGAACGGCTAGTCCGATTGTCCCCAGAGGCAATAGCTGAAAATGAGCGACACTGAAAAAATGTCCGTCCTCGGCCATCTACTGGAGTTACGCAAGCGTTTAATCAGGAGTATAATCGCCGTCGCCGTTGCTTCCGTCATTGCTTTCGTATTCTATGACTGGATATTCTACCTGCTGAAATTGCCCGCGGAGGGCATCAACCTCGTCTATATTGAAATGACGGAGATGATTGGCACCATAATGAAAGTGTGCCTTTTCGCGGGCATCATACTGGCCATGCCTTACCTTGTTTATCAGGGCATCATGTTTGTCTCCCCGGCGCTTACCTCCAGAGAACAGAAATACGTGTATCTGATACTTCCGTGGATAGCGCTGATGTTTCTGGGGGGTGTGGTTTTCGCCTATTTTATCCTGATACCGCCGGCAACCAGATTCTTGCTCAGCTTCGGTGCCGATATCGCGGTTCCTGAAATAAGGGTTGGAAACTACGTATCGCTTGTCGCCAGGTTGCTGCTGGCCGTCGGGCTTGTCTTTGAGATGCCGGTAATCACCACCTTCCTGGCCAGGCTGGGCATTCTCAAGCCGAAATGGCTCTCTGAGAGGAGAAGGACAGCGGTAATAGTTGCCTTTATTCTGGCGGCAATAATAACGCCCACCTTTGACCCCATAAATCAGAGCCTGGTGGCCATTCCGCTGATTGTCCTCTATGAGATGAGCATATGGCTGGCAAAGCTCGTTCAGAAGAAGGAGCCGGCGGCGGTTACCCCGGAATCATTAACGCCCTCATAACCCTGCTCCGGGCTGTTTGACGGCAGGACCGCCGGGGTAGCCAGGTTTTCGGGTCTCCAGAGGGGCAAATAATTGCGCTGTTTTCGCCCGATGAGGTATACTTTACCTGCGCCGCATTCGGGAGCGGATGAGTCCCGGTGGGCTCCGCGGACTTCAAATCCGTTGGGGGGCATCAAAAGTGCTTTCGGTGGGTTCGACTCCCATGCGCTCCCGCCAGTAACTGCTTAGCCACTGCCAAGCATATCATTTACGTGCCTGGCTATCCGGTCGTAGATTTCGAATCCGAAGATTTTATTCATCTTCTCCCTGTCATTCTCCGCTGTCGCCCCGGCGCTTAACCAGGACGGCGGTTGAATAAACCCGGGCCCCCGTATCTCAATTGCCGCCGGGGAATTTGCCCGTACTTCTATCCTTGCATCCTCTCCTTGATTGGTCAGGGCAACGAGCAGCCTGGAGAGTTCCCGGTCTGCGTTCAGCCGTTCCACAATATCACCACCGGCCCATCTGACAGCCACAGTTCTGCCGCCAAACAGGTGCAGAACCTTATCCGCTTTTACCGGCTTCAGCTTTGCCTTTAGCGCTCTTTTCGCCCCACCGGGAAGGGCTTCCGGGGGAAAAATTTCATACCGGAAATGTGAAACTCTCTGCGTGGCTCCCGGGACTTCTGTTACCAGCCTGATTCGGCTGATATTTTTTCCGTGCACCCGGATTACCGTTTCCTCTGCGTTACTGCCAAAACCTTCCGCTACGGTTTCTTCAACCAGCCTGGCATCGACAGCCGAACCGCGAAGATACCCGACCATTGCCTTCAGTTGCTCTTCTCTTTCCCTTTGCGCTTTTTCCTGGAGCTCCAACACGAGACCCATGTTCTTTACGCCTCAACCCATAACCGGGCCTCCTTTCCGCCCCCGAATGTCCTGGTGCGCCGATGATACATTAATTCCGCCGGGTTAATCTCATAATATCGCGTGGCTGCTGGAAATTGATATGACTATTGTCACATACGTGGGAAAGCAACCGGGGGCCAGGCTTGATATATGGAGGAGAAGCGCCGGGAGAGCGGGAGAAGCGTTTTCTGCCTTAGAATGAACTCAGCCGCGCCAGTGCGCCAATCTTCTCCGCCAGTGGCTTTCGCCTGATAACTGGCCTGGGGCCATAGCCGGGCTCAGCTGAGATGACTTCTTCTCCAGTAGCAGGGCGGGTATCAACCTCTTTTTCCAGTGTTGACCCGCGAGAACCGGGGTCGATTCTGGCCTTCATTCCTGAAGATAAAGCGTCAAAGTGGGTAGTCGTAACCATGCTGCGCCTCCTCATCAGGAATGATAGCAGCCTTCTCTGGTATAAACATCCCCCTTTGGTAACTTCTCGTATGGTACTTTGGTCCACCCGGGGTTAACTTTTCTCCCGTTCGTGGTCCCAGGGAGCGTTGCCGAAGTATACCTTGGCATGTGGCCAGGGTATTTCGATGCCCTCGGCGTCGAACGCCTTCTTGATGCGAAGCCTTAACTCTCCCATCACATTCCACTGCTCCAGGGGTTTAACGTCGCCCAGAATCTTGATGTCAATCCCTGAATCACCCAGCTTGTTTACCCTCAAGACCTGGGGGACGCTCCTGATTACTTTGGCCCACCTCTCTTCTTTAGCCAGTTCTTGCCCCACCCGGTTTATCACCCTCATGGCGTGGTCGAGGTCGGTGCCGTAGGCTACGGAGATGTCGAGGTTGACCCTGGAGAAGTGCCTGGTGTAGTTGCTGGCGACCTTTATCTCGCCGTTGGGTATGTGGTGGACGATGCCGTCCAGGTCACGGAGTACCGTCTTCCTCAGGTTTACTTCTTCCACCAGCCCGGCGATGTCAGCCACTTTAGCCACGTCCCCCACCCGGTACTGGTTCTCCAGAAGGATGAAGATGCCGGCGATGAGGTCTCTTATCAGGTACTGGGCCCCGAAGCCCACGGCGATACCGGCAACGCCGAAGCCGGCAAGGACCGGCCCGATGGGCACCTCAAGTTCAGATAGAATCATAAAGATGACAAGGAGGATGATGAGAATCCGGCCCACCCCGATGAATACGCTCTGGAGGGTGTCAGCCCTTTTCCTCATTCCCTCCCGGCTTTCTCCGCGCTTGGGTTTGGCCATGGCTTGCTGCAGCAGCGTCGGGAGGAACCTTTTCAGGGCATACCACAGTCCGATTCCGATAACTAATATAGCGAGAATACTGGCCCCGTGCTCCAGGGACCATTCCTGTAACGTCTCCGGAGTAATCAGATTGTGGACGCCTTCGCGAGATAAGATGATTGCCACCAGCGCCATAATCGCTGCGGCAAAGGCAGCTGACTCGATGGTCCACAGGGCAATGGTGACGCTTCTGGATATACCCAGCCGCCTTTTCTCTGGAGTTGCTTTGATAATCTTTTTCTGAATCCGTTCCCCAAAGAGGAGGAGCAGGACGAGAAGAAGGCCGGAGGCAATCAGGAGCCACACGCTGCTGTTAGTAAACCAAGCCCACATGGCAGACCCCCTTTAAACGAGTAAGCATATTATACACCTTTTTCACGGGTTTGGCCTGTTGCCTGGCGGAGAACCCGCTCATCACCGACGCGACGGGTTATTTTCTTGCCATCCAGGTGCTCCAGCAAAGCCTGAGCATACTTCCGGCTGGTCTGGAACAGGTCCCGCACTTCAGCCAGGCTCACCTTGCCATGGGTCTTTAGGTGCGAAATCACTTTCTCCACCATCTCATTATAGGCAGAAGTGCTGAAGACCACGTTATCGCTCACCTTCACTACCTTCTTCTGCTCGACGAGCAGGTTGAGCAAGTCAGGCCCGGGGATGAGTTCGCCGGGTGGAGAATACGGGTTCCGGGCAAGGGAGCGGAGGAAATTTTCCATTCTGGTCTGCTGTTCCTGGCTGAGCCGGATGCGGTGGGCGGGCAAACGGACCGATGCCCCGTCTTCAACCAGCACGCCCCGCTCTAGAAGCTTTCCCAGGACGGCTGCCGGGTACATTCCCAGCTTCAGACGGCTGCCCGCTTCCACTTTGGGCATTCCCGAACGAGCCGGGAACCTCCGGTGATAGTCCTGAAGCATGGCGGTGACTTTGCCGGCAAGTTTTTCCCAGCCGGTCGCGGTCATCAGCAGTCCCTCTTCTCCCTGGTCTATCCTGACTATTTCTCCCTGCTGGCTGAGCGATTCTATTTCTGGCCGGGCTTCCTCTATTGTCAGCCCGGATTGCGACAGCATGGCTGCCGTCTCCACGGGCTGTTTTGTTTCCAGCAGTGCCAGGATGATTTCCTTAACGGTGCCTTCCTCTCTTGCCTTCAGGTTGTCGATAATGCCCGGGCGAAAGCGGCGGAGCCTCCTGGCGTGCGCCTCGGCGATTTTCCCTCCTCCCAGAGTATCCATGGTTGAGCGGATGATGAAATGGTCGCCGTTGACTGCCGCCGCCGGACGGTCCAGCAGCAGCTGGGCCCAGGTAGAATTTCCGGGGTGAAGTTCATCCATCTCCAGTAAACAGACCTTTGCCATCGTCTCCGCGGCTCCGGTGTGAAAGCTGACCGTGACGCCGTGCCTCAAGGGGCGGTGCAGGTAGGGAAGCAGGCGGAGTTTCGCCGTCAGCATTCTGGTGGGCTTCAGCCAGCCCGGCCTGGTGAGGACATCGCCGCGCCGGAGCTGGGAAGTGGTAATGCCAACCAGGTTGGCGGCAACCCTGCTGCCGGGACTGGCGGTATCGAGGCGGGACCTGTGCGTCTGCAGTCCGCGCAGCCTTGATTTCAATCCGGGCGGGACAATTTCCACTTCTTGCCCCGTGGAGAGCGAACCGTCAATCAGCGTCCCGGTGACTATGGTGCCGGAGCCGGGCATGGTGAAAACGCGGTCTACCGAGAGTCTGGGCCGGCCCAGGTCCCGTCTGGGCGTGGCGGTGCTCAGGAGGTCGTCAACGGCGGAGACCAGTTCGGGCAGTCCTTCTCCGGTCAGGGCGGAGACGGCAACAATCGGGGACCGGGATATGGTTGTGGCACTAACCAGCTCCTCTATCTCCATCCTGACCAGGCTCAGCAATTCCTCGTCAACCAGGTCCTTTTTGGTGATGACGACAATGCCTTTTCGAATTTCCAGCAGGTCCAGAATGGCGAGGTGCTCTCTGGTCTGGGGCATCACTCCTTCGTTGGCGGCGACGATGAGCAAAGCCAGGTCAATACCGCCCACCCCCGCCAGCATGTTTTTCACGAAGCGCTCGTGACCCGGGACGTCAACTATGCCGACCTCTCGTCCGCTGGGCAGCCTGAGCCAGGCAAAACCCAGGTCAATGGTCATGCCGCGTTCCTTCTCCTCACGCAGTCGGTCAGGGTCGATTCCGGTAAGAGCCTGCACCAGGACTGATTTGCCGTGGTCTATGTGACCGGCAGTGCCCAGTACGAACATTGCACCCGCCTTATTTTAAGCCGGAGACCGAGTTCCTCAGTGCCTCCAGCACAGTCTTGTCTTCTTCGGGCAGTACCGAGCGCGGGTCAAGAAGCAGGGTATCCTCAGTAATCCGTCCGATGACCGGCACCTTCTGAGAACGCAGCCTCTGACTCAGTGTTTGAACCGCATTTCGGGCTTTTCCGCCGCGGACTGCTACCAGTCTGGTGGGCAGAGTTCCCCCGGGGAGGCTGCCACCGCCTATCATCGTTTCGCCTTCCATCACCCGCGCCAGTTCGCCGACCGCCTGTGCCCACTCCTGCGCCCGCCGTTCAATCCCGTCCAGCGGTGCTGAAATCATGCGCCATACCGGGATTTTGGCGGTCGCTTCGCCTTTCAGGTAATGAATCAGGGTGGCAATCAGGCCGGCCAGCCTTATCTTGTCAATTCTCGCTGCCCGCGCCAGGGGGTGTTTTTTCAGCCTGTCCACGAACTGCTTCTTGCCCACGATAATCCCCGCCTGAGGGCCGCCTACCAGCTTGTCCCCGGAGAAGAAGACAAGTCCGGCGCCGAGGACAACGCTTCGCTGTACCACTGGCTCCAGGGCAAGCCCGAACCTGGTTGTGTCCAGGAAGCAGCCGCTGCCCAGGTCATCCAGAACGGGGAGGTTATTCCGGCCGGCTAAAACTATCAGGTCTTCGAAGTTGACCTCGCTGGTAAAGCCGGTCAGTTTGAAGTTGCTGGAATGTACCCGCATCAGTGCCGCCGTCCGCGGGCTAATCGCCTGTTCGTAATCGCTGACGTAGGTGCAGTTGGTCGTTCCCACCTCAATCAGCTTGGCCCCGCTCTGGCGCATCACGTCAGGAACGCGAAAGCCGCCGCCGATTTCAACCGCCTGGCCCCGGGAAACGATTACTTCCTTTCTTCTGGCCAGAGCCATGAGTCCCAGCAGCACCGCGGAGGCATTGTTGTTTACCACCAGCGCCGCTTCCGCCCCGGTCAGCTGGCACAGGAGCGGCTCGATGTAGACCTGGCGGGAACCACGCCGCCCGTTGTCCAGATTGAACTCCAGATTGGTGTAGCTCCGGGCGGCTTTTTCCATGGCGGCTATGGATTCTTCGCTCAGCGGGGCCCGCCCCAGGTTTGTATGGAGGATTACCCCGGTGGCGTTAATCAGGGGACGGAGGCCGGGGTTTTCCAGGGCCTGCACCCGGTCACATACGGCGTCTGCTATCCGGGCCAGGGAGGGGGCGGGGCTGCCGGCGGCGATGGCAAGGCGCTCCTGCTCAAGCTGCTGCCTGATTAAGTCCACCAGAAGCGTGTGGGAGTAAGCGGCGACGATTTTTTTGAGCCGTTCGCCAGCGAGGATTTTATCCACGCCGGGCAGGCGGCGAAACTCGGTTTCCATGACACCATTTTACACAATATACGCCGGCTTTGAAAGTAGAGGGAAGAATCGCCGGGCAAAGCTTGACAGGGCTTTTCTCACGCGATAAAATAGACTAATCCGATTATTTTAGTCAACAATGGAGGCGGGCAGTTGAAACTCTCCACCAGGGCCAAATACGGAACCAGAGCGCTTCTGGATTTGGCTCTTCACTGGGGTAACGAGCCGGTACCGCTCAAAGATATCGCCCGCCGGCAGAATATCCCGCTGCATTATCTGGAGCATTTGATTGCCCCGCTTATCGCCGCTGGAATAGTGGCAAGCACCCGTGGCGCCAGGGGCGGGCTGCAACTGGCGAAATCTCCCCGAGAGGTGAGGCTCAGTGTGGCCATCCGGCTTCTTGAGGGCTCGATGACTCCGGTGGAATGCATCGATAACCCGGAAAGCTGTCCCCGCTACGAGCTCTGCGTTACCCGCGACGTCTGGAATGAGATGAAAAAGGCGATAGATGGAGTCCTGCAGGCGACAACCCTTCAGGATCTGGTCGAACGCCAGGAAAAGAGAGGCCGGGTCACAGAAGCGATGTACTATATCTGATGTTTCCTTATCCGAAACGGCAGATACCAGATAAGGAGAAAGGTTACCATGACTGACAGGTATTCCAGGCAGGTGCTTCTCCCTCAGATTGGTGAGGAAGGGCAGAAGAAGCTGGGCAACAGCAGCATAGTCATCATTGGCTGCGGGGGGCTGGGTGGTGTTATTGCCACTTCTCTGGTCCGTGCTGGCGTGGGCAAAGTCAGGCTGGTGGACAGGGACATCATCGAGTACCACAACCTGCACCGCCAGGTCCTCTTTGACGAAGATGGCGTTAAAAGACAGCTGCCAAAAGCGGCCGCTGCCGAGAGGCATCTGAGGAAGGTTAACTCATCAATCGAAATTGAAGGGATAGTTGCCGATGTCAATTATGCCAACATTGAAAAGCTGATTGAGGGGGCGGACTTGATTCTGGATGGCCTGGATAATCCGGAGATGCGGTTCATCATAAACGATGCTTCCGCGAAGCACGAAATCCCCTGGATTTACGGCGCTGCCATCTCCACTTCCGGGATGACCATGAACGTAATTCCAGGCGAAACCCCCTGTTTCCGCTGCGTGTTTCCTTCCCTGCCCTTTCCCGGCGTAATTCCCACCTGCGATACTGCCGGGGTAATCGGCCCGGCGCCGTTTATCATCGGCTCCCTGCAGTCCGTCGAAGCCGTGAAAATCCTGACCGGTGCCAGGGATATCAACCGCGGGGTCATTATCATCGATGTCTGGGAGGGAACTTTCCAGCGTTTCAGCGTCAGCCATCGCCGGGATTGCCCGACCTGTCAGGGCAACTACGAGTTTCTCCAGGCAAAGCTCGGTATACGGACCACGGTGCTCTGCGGACAGAATTCGGTCCAGGTCCAGGACCCCAAGGTGGAAGGCCTCTCTCTGGAAAAACTCGCCGCCCACCTGAAAAGGACGGGAAAAGTGAGCTATGATGAGACCACGCTCCGCTTCAGTGTGGACAACCATGAGATGGTCGTTTTTCCTGACGGCCGGATTATTTTGCGAAACAGTCTTGACGAGTCACTGGCAAGGGAACTATATGTCAAATACATCGAAGCATTCCATGATTAATTTATGAAAGGGGAGTTCAGATGGTGGAGATAAACAGCCCGGAAAGAATCAAGTATAAAACGATAGGAATACCGAAGCTGACCAGAGGAATCGCCGGAGATTCCACCGGGCTAATCGGAAATACGCCTCTGGTCAGATTAAACCGCATGACCGGGGGCGCGAAGGCGGAGGTGGTGGCGAAGCTGGAGGCATTCAATCCCGCTGGAAGCGTGAAGGACAGGATAGGAGTGTCAATGATTGCCGCTGCTGAAGCGGACGGACTGGTGAATAAAGACACCGTTATCATTGAACCTACCAGCGGCAACACCGGCATTGCCCTTGCTTTTGTCTGCGCTGCCCGGGGATACCGCCTTATCCTTACCATGCCCGATACAATGTCGCTGGAGCGGAGGCAGCTGCTGTCCATCTTCGGCGCCGAGCTGGTGCTGACCCCCGGAAAGGAAGGGATGCCGGGAGCGATAAGGAAAGCGGAGCAACTGACCGCGGAGAATCCGAACTCGTTTATGCCGCAGCAGTTCAAGAACCCGGCAAACCCCGAGATACACCGGCTGACTACTGCCGAGGAAATATGGAGGGATACCGGGGGCAAGGTGGATATTCTGGTCTCCGGCGTGGGAACCGGAGGGACAATCACCGGGGTGGCGGAAGTAATCAAACCGCGCAGACCCGGCTTTCAGGCTGTTGCCGTGGAACCGGTTGATTCGCCGGTGCTTTCCGGTGGAAAGCCGGGGCCACACAAGATTCAGGGAATCGGGGCTGGCTTTATCCCGGATGTCCTGAAAACCGACCTGATTGACGAAATTATCAAGGTAAAGAACGAGGATGCCGGCGTGATGGCCAGAAGGCTGGCCAGGGAGGAAGGGATACTGGCTGGCATATCCTCGGGTGCAGCCGTCTGGGCGGCGCTGGAGGTGGCGGGGCGAAAAGAGAACGAGGGGAAGCTTATTGTGGCGGTGCTTCCCGATACCGGTGAGCGTTATCTCTCTACCTGGCTCTTTCAGGAGCCTTAGCCTGCGCAGAACCCGGAAAAAGAGGTATAATAAAAAGACAGGTTCCTATCCATGAGCATAGAGTGAAAAAGACCAGTCATAATGTTTAAAACCTTGAGAGAAGATATACGGACGGTATTTGCCAAAGACCCGGCAGCCAGAAGCACTCTGGAAGTCATCCTGTGCTATCCCGGGCTGCACGCCCTGTGGGGTCACCGTCTGGCTCATTTCCTGTGGCGGTGCAGGTTCCGGCTGCTCGCCAGGGTGCTGTCGCATGTCAACCGCTTCCTGACCAATATCGAAATCCATCCCGGGGCTAAAATCGGTCGCCGCTTTTTCATAGACCACGGGGCGGGGGTGGTCATCGGGGAGACGTCGGACATCGGCGACGATGTCCTGCTGTATCAGGGTGTGGTTCTGGCGGGGACGACCATGGAGAAAAAGAAGCGGCACCCCACCCTGGGCAACAAGGTGGAGATGGGGAGCGGAGCAATAGCGATGGGTGCCATCACCGTTGGTGACGGTGCCAGGATCGGTGCTGGTTCGGTGGTGATAAAGTCGGTCCCACCAGGTGCCACCGTGGTGGGCATCCCGGGAAGGGCCGTGGAAGACCGCCACAAACCGGTGCTGGAGCTGGACCACGGGAAATTGCCCGACCCGGTGACGGAAGCCATCAGGCGGGTTCTGAAGAGGCAGGATAA
>CAZRBS010000015.1:14621-24615 GCA_964598405.1 uncultured Dehalococcoidaceae bacterium | reverse complement strand
CCAATACCACGGTCAACTACGTCGCCACGGAAATCACCAAGGGCACCTACACCGTTGATTCGTCCGGAACGGTGACCCAGGAGACCACCGGCTACTAGTAAACTGCAAGGGGATGAAGGGAATGGAGGCGGAGGTAAAGAGCAGGTGTCTGGCCAGGTCCGGGCACCTGCTCACTATTTAGTTGCTGCAACCGGAAAAAATAAAGAGAGAGCCCGGAGTGAAAACCAATGGACTATCTGACCAAAACGTGCCCCCGTTGCCTGACGCCCCTGAGACAGGGAGACGGTGCCTTTGAGCTGGTAAAGAGGGGTGCCGGCGGCTCTGAATCCTCCCCCGGGCTGCCCGTCGCCCTTTATTCCTGCCCGAAATGCGGCTATATTGAACTCTATGACCTCAAGACCATCGGGCGCCTTTAAGCGAGTATCTTTTGCCTTACTCATCGGCCGCCGTTTCCAGCTTGATGGTACCACCCTTGGTATAAGGGTAACCTTCCGGGGGAGGGATGGGAGTAGCAAACCGGCCGCTCTCTTCCAGGGCGGCTAAATATTCCCTGAAGGTAACGTAATCGTCTGCCTGGCAGACCACAGTCACCCTCTCGCCCTCGTGGGTAATGGAACCCACCTGCACACCGAGCTCAGCGGCTTCACCTCTTATCGTTTCCAGGTCAGCGGTGAAATTGGTCTCCGTGTTTACCAGGGACTTATATTCATTGATGGCTTTTTGAATCGGCTCCCGCCTTTTAATCTCGAGCTTCTTCTTCTCCAGTGCGGTATTGAGGGCGTTATATTTTGCCTCCAGAGCGGAGGTCTTATCCATAGCCTCGGCAGCTACCTGGAAGACGGGAAAAAGAAGGGCAAAAGCAGCCGCCACCAGCAAAAAGGTATATACCTGCCCCGATGACGGCCGCCAGGGCCGGTAACTCTCAGGCAGGAGGTTGATATCCACCGGGAAAAGGCCGCCTTCTTCACCGGAGGCGGATAACGGCATATCCCTCAGCGCCATTCCGATATTAACCGCATACTGGGATGCCGGGAAATGCTCCGGGTAATCCAGCGGGGGCGTCAGTGGCTCGACCGGATATCTCGACTTTGCTTGCAGTTTCTCCACCAGGGCAAGCTCCAGGGACATTTGCCCGGTGATGAAAAGGGGAGTAGCAGACGCATCAACGGGGTTGCTCGGGTTATGGGAATCATAGAAGTCTACCGTCATCTCCAGAGCTACGAGCAACTGTTCCAGCTTATCCTCCAGAGCCAGGTCTTCCGGCTCCCAGGCAACGGTGCGCATGATTACGGGTATATTACCGACCACCAGGACGACATCCAGGCTGAAAGGCTCGATATTGAGGATGAGAGCCTGCCTTCTATTCACTGCCCTGGCTAATGCAATAGCCCTGAGTTCCAGCACGCCGGGATTAACCCCGGCCCTCTTCAACGCTTTCACCTGGTCATTCACCGCATCCCTGGGCACACCCAGAATAATAAGCAGCCGCTCGTCCTCTTTTACGGCAACGGTTTGCCATGATAGGTGGAATCTATCCCCGGCCAGAGGCAGCGTTGCCTTCGCCTCCTCCTGGACCGCTTCTTCCGTGGCCAACCCCAGAGCTAAGCTGGACACCGGCAGAAGGCGGTTCACCGAATAGAGGCCGCTGAAACTGGCGGTGACCTTCCTTGACTTTATGCCGCTTGACGCCATAAGCTGCCCGACCGCTGTGTCCAGAGCCTGCCCGTCTGAAGCCTCCTCTTCTCCGTTACCACCCGGCTCAAAGGAGGTGCTTGCCCACCTCCTCACCATACCCCTCCTGGTCTCCATGAGTCTGAGCCCGGAACCATCCACGTCAAGGGTCACGCCCCCCTGAGCTACCAGTTTCCTCCACATCCTCCCCACAGCCCTCAGTAGCTGAACCAAAGCGGTCTTTACATCAAGCTTCAGAACGTCATTATCCAAGGGCAACTGCTCCTCTCGCTATCCTCACAACATTAGCCACCTTTCGCCGGTTCCTCCGCAGCTTCCGGCTTGGTATACAGGACAACATTCAGGGTGGCAACCGTTTCCATCCTGGTCTCCTCGCTGCCGAAATATTCGGTTGCCGCGGTCACGTCAGTCCCGCCGAACTGCCGCACCGTACCGTCTTTCTCACAGGTGTAGTAATACCGGGTGGTCAGCTCGGGGAAATAGTTAACGGTCTCATACTCGATGGTATTATCCGTCGAGATTATGTCATGCTGGTAGAGCAGGTAGCCGTCCTTCGGCGTGCCATCTCCAGTATAGCCTTTTTCGGCAGCAGTGGTAGCGGTATCCGGAAAACCTTCAAACACTTCCTCCGTCTCAGGGTCATCACCCATGTAATTGGTGGCAACACCGCCATCGTAATCTTTCGGATTGGGTATCTCGGTAAGGTCATTGGCCGCCATCAAATCAATCACGGCCGTTGCCACACCACGAAACTCGGTCCTTCTGGCGGCTTCCTCTCCTCCATACCTGACCTCGACCTGATGAATGTCCACTTTCTTCAGCACCATGTTCTTCATCGTACTGCCCGAATCAAGGTCGGCAATGAAAGCCATGACATTCTCATGCTCGCCCTGCAGCTTGATGTTGCTGACGGACAAAACCAGGTAATTGCTCGCGCCCACCTTCTGCTGGGAAGGGTTGCCGGGGGGAGGAATATGGAATTTACCGTCATCAGGGTCAACATTAATTCCGTTCTCCCTGGCTATGTTAACGATTGCCTCAAGGACTTCCGGCACCGCCCTCGGTGCGAGGTTCCGGTTCATCTCATCGTATTCCTGTTCCAGTTCCCTAGCACTGGGTAATGGTTTGGAGACGATGACACTTACCTTGGCAATCTGCTCGTTCAGGTCTTCTTGCTTCGCCCCCTGCTGCAAATAGATAAAACCAAGAGCAATGTACAGTATCAATAAGACGCCGATTAAAACCAGAACTCCCATCCGGCGAATTCTGGCGATTAAATCATCCATATTCCCCGTCTCCAGCGCCCGCTCTTTGCCGGACAGAAAATGAAGCGAGCGTTACTTTTTGACTACCGCCACCTTTCACGCAGCGCTTTTTGAACCCTTTCCTCTATTGTCTCCTCTATCGCCTCTTCCACCCTCGCTTCCACCGGTTTTTGCTTCTTTGCCATACCTCGCACCAGTTTGCTCAGTTCCTCCTGGTAGTAGCCTTCATATAATTGTTTTCCCCGCCTCCACCCCACCAGCCAGACCATGGCCAGACCAAAGATGGCAATTGGTGCTACCACCTCAATTCCAACCCCCTGAAACAACAGGATGATAACGATAATCAAAACGGCAAACAGAAATACGGCAACGTCAAGGTCCCACCTGGCATTCCTGGCTCTGGCTCCCGCCCTTCTGGCAGCCAGCCGTTTGATTTCCTCCCCCTCCTGCTCAGGAACTTCAACTTTTTCCTGCATTCGCCCTCCTTTTCTTTATCCGGAGAAATTGCCGCCTCACGGCAAACGCTATTCCCTAGTAAATCTGCCATGACGTGATGGAGATACCGCCCAGTATCAGCGCCATTGGCACCAACGGTTATCTCGCCTGCATCCGCACGGGAGTCATATGCCGGCACGATGACCGCCCCCGTCGTCCAGCTGTAGGAGGTGGTAAAGTCTGCCTGCGTAACACCGAGTTGCTGAAATATCTGTGGCACCGGAGCATCAGACACCATCAGAATTTCGTTGTAGTAACTGCCGGACACGTCCTTGGTGGTCGAAGTCCAGAAAGTCATGTTTTCCGTCGCGCCCGAGGCAACACTTTTCATTTCGCAATGCAATTGAACCGTTCTGGCCGGTAGAAATCCGTTCTTGCCCCAGTGTAACCAGCTAGCTACTCTTTGTCAATTAGGCAAAGACGCCGGTGAGGGTATACATGGGTAAAATCACCGATACGGCAACGAAGCCGACCATAAGTGCGATGCCAATGGTGCTGAGGGGGCCTATCAGTCCTACCATGGCGGTGGCCTTCTCTTCAGCCGCGGTCTCGTAAAAATCGGCAACAACCCCCATGGTAAAATCGAGGGTATTGCTCTCTTCACCCACAGCTACCATCTGAACCAGAAGAGGCGGGAATATGTCTATGCGGGACATCGGATCAGCCAGCCCCTCCCCCAGGAGGAGACTCTCATTGACCCGGTTTAAAGCATTACGGAAGACTCTATTATCGGTAGATTGCGGCAGCATCCCCATTATCTCCTGCAACTTTAGCCCGGCGCCCACCAGTACCGCCAGGGTGCGAGCGAAGCGGCCCAGTTCGGACATAAGGGCTGGAGGTCCAATTACGGGAAGGGTAAGCCGCACGCGGTCAAGCAGCCGCCTTCCGGTGGGTTGTTTGAACAGCCACAATATAATGGCACCCAACACGGCAAAGGCGATCAAGATATAGAGCGGGTACTCATTGATTAAACCCGTCACGCTGATGAGTATTCTGGTGGGTAAAGGTAAATCCACGTTCATGGAGCTGAACATGTCCAGCAATTTGGGCATAACCACTACCATCAGCAGAATGACGACGACCACGCCGATGCCAATGACCATCACCGGGTAGGTTAAAGCCTTCTTTACCTTCTGTGCCAGTACCGATTGTTTTTCCTGATAGTCAGCCATCCGGAGCAAGACCGTCTCCAGAGTCCCTGATTCTTCCCCGACCGCTATTGTCCGGCAGTAAATGTCACTGAAAGCCCGGGGGTGCTTGGAAATGGCTTGAGAAAATGAGACCCCGGAGCGGATATCATCGAGGACGGTCCCCAGAATTTTATTAAAAGCCCGGCTGCTCCCCACCTGCCCCTGGAGAATCTCCAGAGCCGGCGAGAGCGAAATACCGGACCGCAGAAGGGTGGCTAACTGGCGGGAAAAGACAACCACATCTCTGGGTTTTACCCGGAAGAGGGAGGGAAAAGCCTCCTCCAGGCTGAACATGGAAGGGGCAACTTCCACATTTTCCGGGATATAGCCCCTGCCGATAAGGATACGCTCGGCAGCAACCTCACTGGGCGCCTTGACGGTGCCTTTTACCACCTTCCCCTGAACGGTGGAGGCCACGTAGCGGTAAGTAATATCTTTTTGCCGTTTGGGAGTTTCAACGGTTCTTGCCATCGCCCCTCCTAGCTGATGGAGAAAACGTTGCGCAGGACTTCATAAGGAGTGGTAACGCCCGCTTTCACCTTCAGCATTCCGTCATGCCATAGCGAGAGCATACCATCTTTATACGCCTGGGCACGGATTTCATCAGCACTTTCACTCTTCACAATCATTCTTCTTGTGGTTTCGCTCACCAACAAAACCTCAAAGATTCCGGTCCGGCCCAGATAACCGGTACCGGCACAAAAATTACAGCCAATGCCGACGTTGAATTCTCTTCGTTTCTCGCCCAGCTCCTCCTCGTAAGCTTCCCGTTCCTCATCACTCACCTCGGTGGGTCGGGAGCAGTAAGGACAGACACGGCGCACCATTCTCTGCGCCACAACGCCAATCAATGCCGAGGAAATCAGAAAAGGTTCCACTCCCAGGTCCAGCATCCGGATGATGGTGCTAACCGTATCATTGGCGTGGACTGACGAGAGCACCAGGTGCCCGGTCAAAGCCGCCTGGGTGCCTATCTGTGCCGTCTCGGCATCCCGTATCTCTCCCACCAGAATAACGTCAGGGTCAAGCCGCATACAGGCCCTGAGTCCGGTGGCAAAGGTTACTCCGGCGGCCGGGTTGACCTGCATCTGATTGATGTTGGTAAAGTGATACTCCACGGGGTCTTCAATGGTTATAATCTTACGTCCGGTGTTATCAAGCTGATTCACGGTAGCATACTGAGTGGTGGTCTTGCCCGACCCGGTAGGGCCGCTGATTAATATCACACCAAAGGGCGTCTTAAGTACCCTCTGGTACCTCTCCAGGATATCGGGCAGAAAGCCAATCTCCGGCAGAGGGAGAAAGGCAAAGGCTTTATCCAGGATCCGCAGCACCGCCATTTCCCCGTATATTGTATTTGATGTCGCCACCCGGATATCCACCTCCCTGTCCCCCATGTCAAAGGTAATCTGACCATCCTGAGAACGGCGGCGCTCAGCAATATTCAGTCCGGCCATTATTTTCATCCGCGAAAGCAGGGGAGCATGCACGCTCAGAGGTAAAGACATCACTTCACTCAGGATACCGTCAATACGGTAGCGGACGCGCAGCTTCTCTTCCTGCGGCTCAATATGGACATCGGAAGCCCGGTCTCTCACCGCCTGCTTGATGAGAAGGTCAATAGCCCGGACGACGGGTGCCTGAGCGATGGCTTCCGCCGAGACCCGTGCCTCTCTTGCCCCCGCTGTCGCTCCTCTCCGATAGCGAGTGGGAATCTGGCTGAGCTGCTCCTCAATTTCACCGCCAATCCTGTAGTTGAGGTCTATCATTTCCTGAATATCCTGAGAGGTGCTTATCACCGGTTCAATCCGTTTCATGGTCACGGCCGCCAGGTCCTCAAGAGCCTCAATATCCCTCGGGTCTTCCATCGCCACTATCACGGTACCATCGGTCGTATTCACCGGAATAACCCCGTATTTTCTGGCGACCGATTCAGGGATTAGCTTCACGGCGTTGGCGCGAACCCCCTCTTTCTTCAGGTTGATATAGGGAATTCCCAGTTGCAGGCTGATAAAGAAGGCTAACTGCTGCGGCGTAATCAGCCGCTGTTGCAGCAGGATTCGCTCAAAACTATCGGCGCCATTGCGCTGAAGTTCCAGAATGCGCCCCAACTGTGCTTCGGTAATGAGTTCTGCCTCAACCAGTATCCGCCCCAGGTCTTTTTGGGACCTTCTTTCCGATATATCCATTTTCTCCCGGTTCACCTCCTGCCATTCTCCGCAAGTCCACGTAGCTAATAATCGGGTACATTACCCGCCTTTCAAGGACAGAGTAATCCTTCTTACTCCTCTTTTCCCCTTCACGAACCCGTCCTTCTCCGGCCGCTCAGGGGTTAACTTCGCCTCAGGTATCTTTGAGGACAGTACGCTAATCAGGGAGATTGGCTTGTCCAGCACGACGGTTACACTGGTACCCCGTTCCCAGGAGCCGCTGGTACGGACAAACTTTATCTCCGGAGTCGTCTGCAGATAGTTATATAATTTAGCCACTATTCCCGGGCTCACCGGCTTGCTGATAGCCAGTTCCACTTCACCGGTATAAAGCGGGTGGCTCTCCTGCTTCGCCGCGCCGGACCCGGCTTCTTCCTCCTCCCCAGACGGGGACTCTTCCACAAGTTCTGAGGTTTCCGCCTCCGTTTGCTCTGGAGCGCCAGCTTTCCCTGATGACCGGGTAGAATCCTCTTCTACGGCCTCCCCTTTCGGTTCGTCCTTTACTTCCTCCTTTACTTCACCCGCTTTTTGATTCGCCCCGGCGATAATCCTGGCCGCTTCTTCCTCAGCTTCCGTTTGTGCTTTCTCCCTGATACTGGCCACTATCTGCTCTGCCTCTTCTATCGCCGTTTTCAGCACGGTACGAACCGAGTTCGGTGGGGGGATTTTTTTCTGTTCCATTAACTCCTGAACGAAGCTAACCACCTGCCCTTCATCCAGCCCCTCTTTTACGATATTGAAATCTCTACCCCACAGCTGCCTTTTCTTCTCTCCCTTTTTCTTATCTCGCTGACCGGGCAATTTGAACATTAAGAAAAAACCTCCCATCTCAGTTCAGGTTATTTCCTGCCTATGATTTACATAAACAATCTTAGTTTGCCAAATGGCAAATGTCAAGTCTATTTAAAGGCGGATTTCCGGTTTTGGCCAGCAGTCTCATGCCTGATGATACCACCACCCCGGGTCGCCGCTTTTAGCCCCGTCTCCTTCACACCTTCATTCTAGACCTCCAGAGTTAAATGTTCGTTAAAAAGATGCTGAAATTCCATTAAAAGGGACCGGCAAGCGCGGGGACATTCCGGGGGATAAAGGGGGCAGCAGCAGCTTGTCCAAACTGTATTTGAAAAGGACTGCCCTTTTACGTTATAAATATAAGGGTATTCCGCCAGCTCAGCTGTAGAAAGGGTTCAAATTTGGCCAGGAAAAAGAAGACAGAGAAACGCCACCCTGCAGCCACCAGACACCAGCTCTCCCGGTGGCAGCGGCAGCAGAAGAGACAGCGTATTATTCTCAGCCTGGGGATTTTCATAATCGTCGCTGTCCTTTTGATTGTGGGCGTGGGGTGGTATTTGAGCCAGTACCGGCCGCTGCACCAGACGGTGATTAGAGTGAATGATACCGAGTATGATATGCAATATTACGTGGATATGCTCAAAGTCTATGGCTGGAACAGGTCTGAGTCATACCTGCAAAACATAGCTGACGAAGTAGCGAAAAACATCGAACGGAACGAGCTAATCAGGCAGGAAGCCGCCAAGCTTGGAATAAGCGTCCGCGAGGACGAGGTCACGGAAAAGCTGAAAAGTTATGAACTACCCGATGATGAAGTCCGCAGGGATCTGGTCAGGACCCAGCTGCTGACAGTCAAGCTGCTGGATGAACACTTTGACCGGCAGGTGCCGGCATCAGCAGAACAGGTACATCTAATGGCGATGCTCCTTGAAAGCGAGCCGCAGGCAACCGAGGTGAGAGACAGTCTGGAGAAGGGTGAAAGCTTTGCCGAAATAGCCGGGGAACTGTCCGCGGACCTTCTTTCACGGGCCAGGCAGGGTAACTTTGACTGGCACCCCAGAGCCATCCTGAGTGAACTGCTGCCTGATTTGGTCGTGGACTACGCTTTCAACGCCGAAGCGGGAGTATTGAGCCAGCCGCTATACGACGAAGACGTTGACAAGGCGGTGGGGTACTGGCTGGTCAAAGTCCTGGACATGGATGAAGATACCGGAGAAGCTCACATACAGGCAATGTTGCTGGGCAGCGAAGCCGAGGCAGAAGAGATACTGGCCAGAGTTGAGGCGGGAGAGGACTTTGCCACCCTGTCCGAAGAAAACTGGGGGGAATCGGAAACGGTGCCGCCGGGAATGATGAGCCCGGCTGTCGATGAGTATGTTTTTGACCCCGAGGTGGGAACAGGGAAAATAAGCCAGCCAATTCGCGATGAGAATATCACCACCGAAGGTGGCTACTGGCTGATAAAAGTGCTGGACAAAGAGGAAAATAGACCGATAAGCGAGGATGACAGGGACCTGCTGAAGGCCGAGGTTTTCGACGAGTGGGTCGCTTCACTCCGGGATAGCCCGGAAAACGAAATCGGCCACAGTTATCTGACCGACGAGAAAAAGCTGTGGGCAATAGAGCAGGCACTGAAAGGATAGAAGTAAAGCAAAGGTGCTGAGAGAGTGAAGAAAGAGAGTATTGGCATCGGGCTGATGGGGCTGGGGGTAGTCGGGAGGCAGGTGGCTAAGGTCCTGCTGGAGAGGTCTGATGCCCTGGCCGAGTGTGCCGGCTGTCCCCTGGTGCTGCGTAAAATAAAGGTAACGGAGTCAGGCCTGGCTAAATCACGGACACTCCAGGTGCCCTCCAGCCTTTTCACCACCGATATTGACGAATTTTTCGCCGAGCCGGCAATAGATATAGTCGTCGAGACCATCGGGGGAGAGAAGCCGGCTCTGGAGTACCTGCAGCGGGCCCTTGCCGCCGGCAAGCAGGTAGTTACCGCCAATAAAGAGGTTATCGCCAAATACGGGACCGAACTGCAGGCACTGGCCCAGAAGCAAGAGATGGGATTGCACTACGAAGCCAGTGTTGGCGGCGGCATCCCGCTGATTGACCCTTTCAATCATGCCCTGGTAGCCAATGAGTTAAGCGGCATTTACGGAATAATAAACGGTACCACCAACTACATTCTCACCCGGATGGCGAGGGAAGGAATTGATTTCCCCTCGGCACTTAAAAGCGCCCAGGAGCTGGGCTACGCCGAAGCCAACCCGGAAAACGACATCGAGGGAATAGACGCCAGCTACAAGCTGGCCATCCTGGCCTCTCTGGCCTTTCAGAGCCAGGTCCTGCCTGAAGACGTCCA
>CAZRBS010000015.1:13491-14611 GCA_964598405.1 uncultured Dehalococcoidaceae bacterium | reverse complement strand
GGAAGGGATTTCACGGCTCGGCAACCGTGATTTCCGGTATGCGCGGGAGCTGGGGTTCGCCATAAAGCTCCTGGCAATAGCCAAACAGGCAAACAGCGCCATTGAGGTCAGGGTCCACCCCGTTTTCATTCCGGCGGATTCCTTTCTGGCCAAGGTTGACGGTGTTTACAACGCCATTCAGGTGGAAGGCGACCTGATAGGCAAGGTACTTTTCTTCGGGGAGGGCGCCGGCGCCTCACCGACCAGCAGCGCTGTCATCGCTGATATTGTGTCCTCGGCACAGGATATCATCCTCGGCTCCGGTCCCAGAGCCAGGCGAAAACTGGCGTCAGGCAAAAAAGTTAAACCGATGGCCGAAATCAAGACCCAGTATTACCTCAGGATGAACGTGGCTGACCGCCCCGGCGTTTTCGCTCAGATTGCCAAAATTCTGGGGGATAACTCAATCAGCATTTCCTCGGTCATCCAGAAGGAAGCTGACGCCGCCGCGCAGACAGCCGAAATTGTCATTATGACACATCCGGCGCGGGAAAAGGCAATGCAGCAGGCCCTCAGCGACCTGAACCATCTGGACGTGGTCAAGGAGATAAACAACTTCATCCGGGTTGAGAATATCAAGTAAACTTCCACGATGAATGACATTACGGGCAGACAGACGATGAAAGAAGGAGTCCTGAGAAAATATAAAGACCACCTGCCACTTACCCCCCAGACCCCGCTATTTTCGCTGGGGGAGGGAGACACCCCTCTGGTCAGATGTAACGGGCTGGCAGAGGAATTCGGCTGCGGCGAGCTGCACATCAAGTTCGAGGGGTGCAACCCCACCGGCTCGTTCAAGGACCGGGGCATGGTGGTTGCCGTAGCCAAGGCAATGGAAGCAGGCAGCAAAGCCCTGATGTGCGCCTCCACCGGCAATACCAGCGCCTCGGCCGCCGCCTATGCCGCCCACTGCGGACTGACGGCTATCATCATCGTGCCGGAAGGCAAGGTTGCCCTGGGAAAGCTGGCTCAGGCTATCGTCTACGGAGCTAAAATAATTACCATTAAGGGCAATTTCGATCAGGCATTGAGCATAGCGCGAACCCTGACCGAAAAGCACCCCGTTACCCTGGTAAACTCC
>CAZRBS010000015.1:0-13481 GCA_964598405.1 uncultured Dehalococcoidaceae bacterium | reverse complement strand
ATTGAGGGGCAAAAGACGGCTGCCTTTGAGGTCATTGATGTTCTGGGCGAATCTCCCGACCTTCTTTTCATACCGGTAGGCAATGCCGGCAACATCACTGCCTACTGGAAAGGTTTCGTGGAATACCACCGGCTGGGCAAGTCCGGGAAGAAGCCAAAAATGCTCGGCTTTCAGGCAGAAGGAGCGGCGCCCATCGTTCGCGGCCACCCGGTCAAAGCGCCGGAAACCGTTGCCTCCGCAATCAGAATCGGCAATCCGGCAAGCTGGCAGCAGGCGGTCGCCGCGCGCGACGAGTCCGGCGGCATCATTGACATGGTCAGCGATGATGAAATCCTGTCCGCCCAGAAGCTCATGGCAACCAGGACCGGCGTCTTCTGCGAGCCAGCTTCAGCCGCCTCTCTGGCGGGGCTTATCAAGCTCTCCCGGCGGGGAACTGACTTCTCGGAAAAGAAAGCCGTCTGCGTGGTAACCGGCACCGGGTTGAAAGATACGGATACCGCCCTGAAAAACACCCCGCCATTCCTGGAGCTTCCGGCAGATTTGGCTGCCGTAGAGCGGGCCCTGGGCTGGAGTTAGCCCCCTCATGCCAGACCGTTAAAGACCGGAAAAGAGATGAATCAGCCGTACGAAGTCCAGACTCCCGGTTCAGGCGAAAAAGGCTTTTCACTTCAGCCCACCGGCTATCTGCTGAGCAGGTTCGGCCTGCTGGCGCTGGTGATACTTCTCGTGCTGGCAGCCTGGAACGGTCATGTAGTCATAGTTATTCTGCTCGGCCTGGCCCTGTCCGCGGCCGGACTGTCCAAATTGTGGAGCCGTCTCTCGCTGGCGGGCGTTAGCTGCCAGCGTTTTCTCGACGGGACGCGCGCTTTCCCCGGGGAGCATATAGAGTTAAGGCTCCGGCTGGCAAACCGCAAGCTCCTGCCGCTTCCCTGGGTACAGGTTGATGACGAGATACCGGAGAAGCTGGCCCCACCGGACACCGTCACAACGCCGGGAACCGGGCCGGGGACCCGCCTTCTGAGCAACACTGCCTCGCTCTTGTGGTACTCCGGTATAAACTGGCGGCACCATTTATACTGCCGGAAGCGCGGCTATTACCCTCTCGGGGCAATTACGGTAACCTCCGGGGATATATTCGGCTTTTATCCCCGCTCTGCCCGTCAGTCGCCCGGGGAGCAGATTATCGTTTACCCCGCGCTTTTCCCCATTGCCAGGCTGGCGTTGCCATCGCTGCACCCGGTTGGGGAAAGCCGGGCGGAACGGCATATTTTCGAGGACCCGACCCGCACCATCGGTGTGCGCGACTACAGCCCTCACGACAGCCTGAGGCACATTCACTGGAAAGCCAGCGCACGCCATCAGAGCCTGCAGGTAAAAGTCTTTGAGCCGACCACAACCCTGAAGGTGGTGCTCTTCCTGGCGGTTGACAGCTTTCAGGGAGACGGGATAAGCGAGGACGATTTTGAGCTGGGGGTCAGCACGGCAGCTTCGGTGGCCAACTTCGTCGTGCAGCGTCGCAGCCAGGTGGGCCTGTTCGCCAATTCACTTCTTCCCGATTCCGCCCGGCCAATACGGATTTTCCCCGGCGGCGGCCTCAATCAGCTAATTACCATACTGGAGGCCCTGGCAAAGGTTGTCCCGGCCTCTAGCAGTTCCTCCACCGAATTCCTGCAAGAAGAGTGGGGCCACCTTCCCTGGGGCACTACCGCTATGCTGATAATTTCCCGACCTCCGGAAAATTTGCCGGTACTGCTTGTCCGGATGAAAGAAGCCGGATACAAGCTGGCGGTGCTGCAAATTGGCGAACAGGGTATGCCCGGGGCCGGGTATACTGACGCCTGGTACAGGGTCACCGTTTCCGGAGGCTCGATTAAATTTGAACCCCTGAGGGCCGAATGAAACCAAACTGGTACCAAAACTTCATGTATGGCACCATCATCGGAATGGAGGGCTGCTGGCTCTACATTCTATTCATTATGCTAAATGAGCTGGTGGTCAACGGGCGTCTGTCCGTTGCCGGACTGCTGCTGCTCTATCCTGTAGCCCTCGGGTTGAACGGGCTGCTGCGATGGCTCGGCTGGCCCGGGGCTTTGCAGAACATCCTCAATGTTATCCTCTGGGCCGCCAGCGTGCTGCTGATGATAAAATTCCAGCTTTTCAGCCACGTGCCATTATCAGATACCGCCTGGCTTCTCGCCTTGCCCCGGGCAGCGGCTGGTATCTTCCGTTCGTTTGAGCCGGAGCTCCTGATTCTCGCGGCCAGTGCCGCCGCCTGGTGGCTGGGCCGGCGCCTGGCCCGCATCCGGCTCAATTTCAGCACCTCGATTCTGGAATTTCAATTCGGGCTGTCAGTCCTGCTCATCACCCTTTTCCTGGGCTCCGGACTGGGAGCCCGGCTTGCCAGCGCCGTCCCGGTAGTCCTGTCCTTTGTCCTCTTCGCCCTGCTCGGAATATCAATCGCCCATGCTCAAGAAGGGGGCAACTGGATAACCAGAGCCTACCAGAGCCGGTGGTCCGGGCTGTTACTGGTCAGCATCAGCCTGATTCTTATTATCGGCCTCCTTATCGGCGCCGTACTCACCCCGGAAGTATTGCAGCTCATCTGGAACGCCGTGAAGTGGGTGTGGCACGTGATTGAGCGGGGGATTATGTTTCTGCTGAGCCTCCTGCCCGTCCCGGACGCAGCCGAAGCACCACCTCCGGAATGGACCGTACCCACGGTAGAACCGCCGGAAGATGGGGGAGCATTTGTTGTGCCGGAAGACATTCGCAACGTGTTCCGCCTCCTCTGGAACATCCTGGCGGGCGGTCTGGTGGTCCTTTTCCTGTGGCGGGCCTCTTCACAGATATTCGGCTGGTTACGCCGAAGGCTGGCAGACACGTCCGGGACAGAGTTTGAACCGCTCCGTGGTGCCTTCCGCGCCGATATTCTGAGGTTTTTAAGGCATATTCTAGACAAACTGGTCAACCTCAGGCTGCCATTCCGAAGGCAGAGAAGAACTGAGCCGCCGGAAATAATCTCCGTCCGCCAGCTCTACCGCCAGTTCCTCCACTGGGCAGCCGCCCGCGTCCAGCCAAGACTTGCATCCCAGACCCCGCACGAGTATCTTTATGTACTGGAGGAGTCAATCCCGGAGTCCGGAGACGCCCTTCACCTTATCACCCGGTATTATGTCAGCGCCCGCTACGGCCTGTACCCGGCATCCGAAGAGGAGTTACACCGGCTGCGGCAGAGCTGGCATCAGGTCAGACATAGCCGCCCGAGACCCCGGATAGCGAAGTAAGGAGGTAACCAGATGGATAAGACGCACAACCCGGACGTGTCTCAAATCAGGGAAGCCGCCGACAGGCTCATCAGCAATATCGGCAAAGTGATTGTCGGCAAGAAGGAGACACTTAAGCTGGTATTCGCTGCCCTGCTCTGCGAGGGGCACATATTCATCGAAGATGTACCCGGAATCGGCAAGACGATGCTGGCCAGGACGACCGCCAGCTCGCTGGGCTGCAGCTTCAAGAGAATCCAGTTCACCCCTGATTTGCTGCCTTCAGATATAACCGGCATCTACTATTTCAACCAGAAGACTTCAGAGTTTGAATTTCGTCCCGGCCCGATCATGGCGAACATAGTGCTGGCCGATGAGATAAACCGTGCTACTCCGCGAACCCAGTCAAGCCTGCTGGAGTGCATGCAGGAGCGCCAGGTCACCGTAGACATAACAACGATGCCCCTTCCGCGCCCTTTTATGGTCATCGCCACCCAGAACCCGGTGGAACTGGAGGGGACTTTCCCTCTGCCGGAAGCCCAGCTTGACCGCTTCCTGCTTAAAGTGAAACTCGGTTACCCCTCTGAGGATGAAGAGGGGGCTATTCTACGCCGGTTCCAGCAGGAAAACCCGCTGGAGAATTTAACCAGCGTCATCGAAGCTGCCGAGCTAATGGCACTCCAGAAGCTCTGCCGCCAGGTTCACATGGAGGAATCGGTACGCCACTATCTCATCGCCATCGCCCGGGCTACCCGAAACCACCAGGGCATCAAGCTGGGAGCCAGCCCCCGGGCCTCCCTGGGTCTCTACATGGCGTCTCAGTCACTGGCTGCCATCCGGGGAAGAAACTATGTCATACCCGACGACGTAAAACATCTGGCGGTTCCGGTACTGGCGCACCGCCTCATCGTCAAAGCCGAAACCGGACTGCGGGGACAGTCAGCAGAGGGGATAGTGGGGGAAATAGTATCCGCCACGCCCGTTCCGGTGGAGGGGGCAGTATAACCAATTCTTGAGCATCTTTTCCCATCGGGCCTTAAGAAAGGCTATAATGTTAGAGTTTTACCGTCTTATCTGGCACCATGCTAAAGGAGGAGCGGAAAATGTTTGACGCGGCCAAGATTAAAAGCGCCATCGCTTCCATCATTGAAGCTATCGGGGAAGACCGTAACCGGGAGGGTTTATCAGACACCCCGGAACGGGTGGCTGAGATGTATGCCGAGCTTTTCTGGGGGCTGGGAAGAGACCCCGCGGAAGAGTTAACCGTGGGCTTTGAACTGGGACACCGGGAGATGGTAATCCTGCGGGATATTCCCTTTTATTCCATGTGCGAGCACCACCTTTTGCCGTTTTACGGCGTTGCCCACATCGGCTATATCCCGAACGAAGAAGGGCGTATCACCGGCATCAGCAAGCTGGCCCGGGTGGTAGAAATCGTCGCCAAGCGTCCCCAGCTTCAGGAAAGGATGACCACCCAGATTGCCGAGGCAATAATGGAGGGAATCAAACCGGCCGGGGTGGCGGTAGTGATTCAGGCAGAACATCTCTGCATGATAATGCGGGGGATTAAAAAACCGGGGAGCAATGTCATAACTTCAGCTATCAGGGGCATTTTCAGTCGCCGGTCAGCCAGCAGAGCTGAATTTTTCTCCATAATCCAGGGAAAGTAGGCGGCAATCATTCCACCGATTAAATGTCCAGGTTCTTGACGCTTCTGGCATGCGCCTGGATAAAAGCCTTGCGCAGTGGGACCTCTCCGCCCATCAGGGTATGAAACACCTGGTCAGCCTTGGCAGCATCTTCAATACTGACTCCCAGCAGGGTACGGCTGGCCGGGTTCATGGTGGTCTCCCACAGCTGCTCCGGGGTCATCTCCCCCAGGCCCTTGTAGCGCTGGACTTCTATCTTCCTGGCCCCCTTCAGCTGAGCCAGTATCTCCTCTTTCTCCTGCTCCGAATAGACCCAGTGCTGGTCGTTGGTGGACTTAATGCGATAAAGGGGCGGCTGGGCAATGAACAGGTGCCCCCGGTCAATCAGTTCCTGCATGTGGCGGAAGAAAAAGGTGAGCAGCAGGGTGCGAATGTGAGAGCCATCAATGTCAGCATCCGTCATCAGGATAATCCGGTGGTAACGAAGCTTTGACGGGTCAAGGTCATCGTCTATTCCCGCCCCCAAGGCAGTGATGATGATACGAATTTCCTCGTTGGCCAGCATCCTGTCCGGCGGGGCCTTCTCCACATTAAGAATTTTACCCCGGAGCGGCAGTATCGCCTGAAAGCGGCGGTTCCGCCCCTGCTTGGCTGAGCCGCCCGCCGAGTCTCCTTCAACCAGATACACTTCACAGTGGGTCGGGTCTTTCTCCGAACAGTCGGCCAGTTTCCCGGGCAGGGTGCCGGTATCCAGGCTGCTCTTTCTGATGATTAAATCACGCGCCTTGCGGGCAGCTTCTCTCGCCTTGGCTACCGTGATGCATTTCTCGATTATCCTTTTCGCTTCATCGGGGTGCTCCTGGAGATAGATGGACAGGCCCTCGCCAACCACACTTTCCACCTGGCTTTTAACCTCGATATTTCCCAGTTTGCCCTTCGTCTGTCCCTCGAACTGCGGCTCATGGAGCTTAACGCTGATGATGGCGGTCAGCCCTTCTCTGACATCCTCTCCGGTCAGGTTCGGCTCGTCATCCTTCAGCAACTTGTTTTTATGGGCGTAGTCATTAAAAACCCGGGTCAGCGCAGAGCGGAAACCGGTAAGGTGACTGCCGCCATCTATGGTATTCACACAATTGGCGAAGCTGGAGACGGATTCGGAAAAGCTGTCATTATACTGAAGCGCCGCTTCAACTATGGTGCTATTTACCGATTTGGCGATATAGATAGGGCGCGGATGGCGGACCGGCCGGTTCCGGTTGAGGTGGCGGACAAAGCCGGTGATTCCACCTTCAAAGTAGAAGGTCAGTTCTCTGTCTTTTGTTTCATCCCTGAGCGTTATCTCCAGCCCCCGATTCAGGTAGGCCATCTCCCTTATACGTTCGCCCAGGATATTAAAATCGTATCTGGTTTTACCAAATATCTTCTCGTCAGCGTAAAAGGTTATGGTGGTCCCGGTCTCACCGGTTTCCCCGACATCAACAACCTTACCCTGCGGGATACCCTCTCTATATTCCTGCTGGTATATCCTACCATCGCGCTTGACCGCGCAGTGGAGCCAGGAAGAGAGCGCGTTTACCACCGAAGCGCCGACGCCGTGTAACCCGCCGGATACCTGATAGGTATGTCCCCCGAATTTAGCCCCAGCATGCAGCACGGTCATTACCGTTTCCAGAGCGGATAGCCCGGTACTGGGATGAACATCTACCGGAATGCCACGTCCATTATCCTGAACGCTGACCGCGCCATCCTCTTTCAGAGTTATCACAATTTTGGTGCAGCAGCCGGACATGGCTTCATCAATGCTGTTGTAGGCAATCTCATAGACCAGATGATGCAGCCCGCGCTGGTCGGTGCTGCCAACATACATGCCCGGGCGACGGCGAACCGCTTCCCGTCCCCCCAGGACCTGAATGTCCTCGGCGGTATACTCCTGATTGTCAGTTGATGTCTCAACTGGCGTGGACTTATCCTGCGTCATGGGCAGTCTTTACTCCTTGAAAGCCGGAAGCCGAAACGGAAAAAAGAACGAGCAAGACTCTCCGCCAGGAAAGAGAGAACCTGCCCATTGCCAAAAGATAACCTGTTCATACTGATTGCTTTTTATTATAGCACAGTTTAGCTACGAAGTAAAGCTGTTCCTGCCAAAAATCCTTTACCGCCTTAAAAACTTCTTGAAATAACCTGCCCGGTGTGCTATACTTTTGCTAAACAAAACGGGGAAATAGATGAACCCAGGCCTTTAAGCCGGTCCAGCGAGGCTGGCAAGGAAAGTTAAAAGAGCCGCCATACGTCAACCCCTTGCCAGCCGTGGCAGGGGGTTGTTTTTATGTCCGGAAAACTCATCATGACCTCAGACGATATCAGGCGAACTCTGGCTCGCATTGCTCACGAAATCATCGAGCAAAACAAGACCATGGACCGCCTGATACTGGTTGGGATGCGTACCAGGGGCGTGCCCCTGGCCAGGCGGCTGGCGGCCAATATAGAAAGCTTTGAGAAAGCTAAAATACCGGTCGGCGCTCTGGACATCAGCCTCTACCGGGATGACCTTCCTTCACTGGAGCAGCAGCCCTTCGTTCAGCGCACCACCATACCGGCCACCATTGATGACAGGGTAATCGTGCTGGTTGATGATGTCCTTTATACCGGGCGCAGCACCCGGGCAGCTATGGACGCCCTGATTGACCTCGGGCGCCCGCGCCTGATTCAGCTGGCGGTTCTCATTGACCGTGGGCACCGGGAGATGCCGATACGACCCGACTACGTCGGCAAGAACATCCCCAGTTCAAGATATGAGGAGATAAAAGTCCAGCTTGTGGAAACCGACGGCATAGACGAAGTAGCCATTGTAAGCCAGGACAGCAACAGGGCGGATACAAATAAACCGCGGAAGGAAGCACTCTTTCCAAAGGAGCTACCGTGATGCTGGCAAATAGAAATCTGGTAACCATAGATGACCTGTCCACCGGGGAGATAGAAGCGCTGTTTTCCCTGGCTGATGAGATGTCCGGCTCAATGCAGGAGCAGTTTGGTCTGTGCCGCGGCAAGATTATGGCGAGCCTGTTTTTCGAGCCGAGTACGAGAACCCGCCTCTCCTTTGAGACCGCCATGCACCGCCTCGGCGGCAGTGTCATTACCGCTGCCGATGTTGGGGCAACCTCGCTTGCCAAAGGCGAAAGCATTGCTGATATGGCGAAGGTAATCGGGAGCTACGTTGATATAATCGTCATCCGCCACCCCTGGGAGGGAGCCGCGCGGGTGGTTGCCGACTACTCGGGCATTCCGGTGATAAACGCCGGCGATGGGGGCCACCAGCACCCGACCCAGACGCTGTGCGACCTCTATACCATCAAGAAAGAAAAGAAGACCATCAAAGGTCTGAAGATTGCCCTCTGGGGAGACCTGAAATACGGTCGCACCATACATTCCCTGGTTTTCGCTCTGGCCAAGTTCGGGGCGAACATTCTCTTCTATCCCACCCCGGGGCTGGAAGTGCCGGACCATGTCCTCAAGAAACTGGTCACCGAATATGGAGGCGAGTTGGAAAAATATGAGGCTCTTGCCCCGGCAACGAAAGACAGGCTTTCCCATCTGGATGCCATCTACCTGACCCCCCGCAGCCCGCACCAGCTGGCAATGATGCCCGACGTCAATATCCAGGTCGAGCTGAAGGCGGGGGTCGACGCCCTCTATGTTACCAGGCCCCAGAAGGAGAGATTTGCCTCTACCGAACCGGGACAGGAGTTAAAGGAAAGATATCCGGTAGTGGACAAGGAACTGCTCAAGAGTAAAGAATTCCGCCGGACCCTGGTCATGCACCCGCTACCGCGGGTCGATGAACTGGCTTATGAGATGGATGCCGACCCGCGAAGCCGGTACTTTGAACAGGCGGCACGGGGAGTGCCGGTCCGGATGGCACTCATTTCCCTCCTGCTGGGGCTCAAGGAAGTCCCCATCCCCCGGGAAGAGGTGGTCCCGCAGGTTAGTTACCCCGTTTACCGGCGCGATTTCGGGGTCATGTGCCCCAACCCGCGATGTGTATCGATACAGAAAACCGAGACCAAATACCTGAAACCCGAATTCAAGATAGTGGACCGCGACCCTCTGACGCTGAGGTGTATCTACTGCGAGCACGGCTTTGAGCCAGAATATATCGCCAGCTCGGACTGGCATGAGGGGAAGACGGAGACCAAGAAATATCACGGCGCCACGAGCCACTGGGCGAAAAAAATCAAACCGGAGAACCTGATTGTTTTCAATACCGCGCAAGATGCCGAAGCCTGCGGCTTCAAGCCAAGCCGGTACGTCAAAGGCAGAAAGCGCCGCAGGAAGACGAACAAATAAGCGATGAATAAGCCTCTTTTAATCCAAGGCGGACGGATAATTGACCTGGGTCAGGGGATAGACAAAACAGGCAGCCTGCTTGTCAGCGAAGGCAAAATATCAGCTCCGGGAGAGATTTCTCCTGTCCAGGGCTGTGCTGTCCTTCATGCCGACGGGCTGGTTATCTGCCCCGGTTTCATTGACCTGCACTGCCACCTCCGGCAGCCGGGTTTCGAGGAAAGGGAGACCATTGCCAGCGGCACGCTGGCAGCCGCCAGAGGCGGCTTTACCACCGTCTGCTGCATGCCCAACACCAGCCCCCCGCTGGATAGCCGGGAAACCATTGAATACGTTAAAACGGTTGCCGCACAAGAGGGCGCCGTCCGGGTGCTGCCGATAGGCTGTGTTACCAGAGGAAGAAAGGGGGAAGAGCTGGCCGATATGGCAGCGCTGGCTGCAGCCGGGGCGGTTGCCTTCAGCGATGACGGCTCTCCCGTGAGTAACCCGGGCTTGATGCGCCGGGCGCTGGAGTTCAGCCGCTCCCTCTGCCTGCCGGTTATCGACCACTGCGAGGACACTACCCTGAGCCGGGACGGTCAGGTGAATGAAGGTGCCATATCAAGAAAGCTGGGGCTTCGCGGCATGCCCGCTGCTGCCGAGGAGAACTGGATTGCCCGCGACCTGGCTCTGGCACAGGAGGTTGCCGGGTGCCGCCTGCACCTGGCTCATGTCAGCACCGCAGGCTCGGTGGAGCTTATCCGCCGTGCCAGAGAGCGGGGCGTCAGGTTTACCGCCGAGGTTACCCCCCACCACCTCACCCTGACCGAGGAAGAAGCCCTGGGCTACAACACCAGCGCCAAGGTAAACCCGCCACTGAGAACGAAACGGGACAACCAGGCCCTGATTGAGGCGCTCCGTGAAAATCTGATTGATATTATCGCCACCGACCACGCCCCGCATACTGAAGCGGACAAGCAGTGCGGTTTTGGCAGCGCTGCCTTCGGCATCAGCGGTCTTGAGACCGCCCTGGGCAGCCTGATGCACATGGTGCATGATGGTGAACTCTCCCTGAATACCCTCATCGCCAGGCTCACCGACGGGCCAGCCAGTATCCTTAATGATGACAAACTGGGCACATTAAAAGTCGGTGCGCCGGCGGATATCGCCATCTTTGACCCTGCCAGGGAGTGGACGGTTGATACCGGAACTTTCGCCTCAAAGGGCAAAAACACCCCGCTGGCAGGTAAAACTCTTAAGGGCAGGGTGATGGCGACCATTTACGGAGGGAAGCCGGTCTATATAGACGATTCAATTAAACTTGAAGAAATAGCCGGGGATAATTTCCCGGATGTGACAGGGAGTCTCAGGAGGCAAACCCTGTAAATCTTAAAGGGGAGTCAAGAGGGGAAAACCCCTCTTACCCAAAACCTCCCCTCTCCTTTGAAGGAGAGGGGGACACAGGGGGTGAGGTAGATAGATAAGAAGACAAGGCTGGTACTGGCAGACGGCTCGGTGTATGAAGGCTTCTCCTTCGGTGCCGAGGTGGATACCTACGGAGAGGTGGTCTTCAACACCAGCATGATTGGCTACCAGGAGATGCTGACCGACCCCTCCTACGCCGGACAAATCGTGGTGCCCACCTATCCCCTCATCGGCAACTACGGCACCAACGAGCAGGATGTTGAATCAGCCCGGATTCAGGTCAGGGGCTTCGTCGTCAGGGAGGAGTGCCGGCAGCCCAGCCACTACCTCAACTCCGGAACCGTCCACGAATACCTGGCAGAGAGCGGCATTCCCGGCATTTACGGCGTTGATACCAGGGCCATCACCCGCAAGCTGCGCTCGCACGGGGTAATGATGGGCTACCTCACCGGCGAGAAGTCCCCCGAAGAAGCCCTCGCCGAGCTGAAGAAGCTGCCCGATTACGGTACCATTGACTTCGTCCGGGAGGTGAGCACCCCCACCCTCTACCCGTGGGAGCCGGAACTCTCCGCTGACTGCCCGCACCACATCGTCGTCCTTGACTGCGGGCTGAAATACAACATATTGAGGCTCTTGAACCGCCACGGCTGCCGGACGACCGCCGTCCCCTGCGCTACGCCGGCCGGGGAGATATTGAGCCTGAAGCCGGACGGCATTCTGCTCTCCCCCGGTCCCGGCGACCCCGACTTGCTGGACTACATCGTGGAGACGGTGAAACAGCTCATCGGCAAGAGGCCGATGATGGGCATCTGCCTGGGGAACCAGCTCATCGCCCGCGCCTTCGGGGGCAGGAATTTCAAGCTGAAATTCGGGCACCGCGGCGGCAACCACCCCGTGCGCGACCTGGCCACCGGGCGCATCCACATCACCGCCCAGAACCACGGCTACGCCGTTGACCCGGATACTTTAAAAGACGGGCTGGAAGTTACCCGGATAAACCTGAACGACGGCACGGTGGAAGGCCTGCGCCACAAAGAGCTGCCCATTTTCTGCATCCAGTACCACTCCGAAGCTTCCCCCGGCCCGCTGGACAACACCTACCTCTTTGAGGAGTTTATTAATATGGTGAGGGAGAGGAAATGAATATCCCTAATGTCATTGCGAGGAGCGTAGCGACGAAGCAATCCCCTGAATACAAAGGTGAATAAACAATATTACGTTTATATTATGACTAATAAAACGAACAGGGTTCTTTATACAGGCGTAACAAATGACCTGAAAAGGAGAGCTTACGAGCACAAAGAAAAGCTCGTTAAAGGATTCACCAAGAGGTACAACATTTGTAAGCTTGTTTTTTACGAAGTATGTGATGACATAGAGAACGCTATTCTCAGGGAGAAGCAAATCAAGGGTGGTTCAAGGAAAAAGAAGATTGAATTGGTTAATAGTATAAATAAAGAGTGGTGTGATTTGTATGAGATGCTATAGAGATTGCTTCGCTTCGCTCGCAATGACAATAAACGAAGTAGTAACCCTATCCCCCTTAGTCCCCCTTTTTCAAAGGGGGAGACAGCTTCTCCTTACCCAAAAGGGGGGAAACATAATAGCTTCTCCCTTTAGAAAAGGGAGAACGAGAGGGATTTCAACAGAAACTAAGGGGGTGAGGTAGAAAAGATGATGCAGATAGAAGTAAGCATATTCTCCTCATTACTTTGTCCGTGGCTAAAGTGGCTTGGTCTTATACTGGCACTATTGGTTGTAGTTGGTTTAATAGTGCTAGTTAGACTTGCAAGGGACTTTGTTTGGAAATGGGGCAGATTTGAGAGAAGTGATAACTTGATGAAAAAGAACAACCGGGTGAAGAAATGCATAGCTGCCTGTGCCCAATGGTTTTATGAGCACTGGGGTATAGTGATAATAGGCGGAGCGATTTTGCATACTCTCTATTGGGTATATGCAATTTCAAGACTGTTCGAGGAGCGCAATATTGTAAGCGGCATAGTTGTTGGAAGTACCCTGTCTGTTTTTCTACTCTTTCAATTACCTAGATTACTAAGCCCTCATGTTCAGATAGTCCCTCTGAAAAGTTCGTACACTAAACTTACTACCCTTAATAGGCCAAGAGACATTAAGAACCAAGAAACCAAAGTAGATGGGCAGGAAAAGCGTGTAACAGCCCGAGAAATCCCCGCAATAAAAGCTGGTGAGTATTGTGAACGTTTCCTACACATTGCCAACACCGGAGTCAACATTTATGAGAATTGGTCAATACATCTCGTATTTGACCCGGCCATAAAGGTTGATCATAGCTGGCTAGAGAGGAAATACAAAGACCACCAGCATATACAGTACCGCTCTCAAAAGACTGAAGAGAAGGCTGAAACTATTGTTTTCTCTCAGAGGTCAGGATACTCGCTAGGTCCCAATCAGGATTTGATAATTGGATTCAGCGTTGCCGCAGAAAGGAAGGAAAAGGAATACATTAAGCCACTAAAAGTGGAAATTTCTAGTTCTAATCGATGGGGAGATACTGTAAAGTACTTTTCATGGGGCAAGTTGAGGAGTAAACTTTGACCAATAAACCATCTAAAGTCTTAATCATCGGCTCGGGTCCCATCATCATCGGGCAGGCGGCGGAGTTTGACTACGCCGGCACGCAGGCGTGCAAGGCCATGCGGGAGGAGGGTGTAACCTCCGTGCTGGTCAACTCCAACCCGGCCACCATCATGACCGATGAGGACATCGCCGATATCGTCTATATCGAGCCGCTGACCGTGGAGATGGTCGCCCGCATCATTGAGAGGGAGCGCCCGGACGGGCTGCT